>DVIU01000207.1 GCA_018711035.1 Candidatus Scatousia excrementigallinarum | reverse complement strand
ATTGGTTTTAAGTTTAATTTTGGTTTGCAAGAGCTCTGTTTATTGCGAAACTCATAAGGCTGAAGTGTCTAAAAATGTATCAGTAAAAGTTTTTAATCAGGAAAATCTATTCGGACTGAAAGATTCTGATGGCACAGTTATTATAGAGCCTGTCTATAAAAAAATGATTAAGCTTGGCGGTACATCTTATATAGTTCAGAAAAAAAATAAATTCGGGTTAATAGATAATCAGGGTAACATTCTTGTACCGGTAAAATATAGCCATGCCGAAAGAGTTTTGGGTAGATATTTAAAAATAGGAAGCGGCAACCGGTATGCTTTATATGATGAGAACGGAAAAGAGATTTTACCACGGGAGTATTCTTCTATTGATTTGCTTTTCGGCGGTATGTTTTTAACCTGTAAGAATTTCAAATTCGGCGTCGTTGATATGGAAGGAAAAACCATATTAGAAAATAAATTCGATGATATTTACATGCCAAAACCTAATATCATGAGAATAAATTATAACGGGCAATGGTATGAGATTGAGCAGGTAAGAGGAGAGACTCTTGCTTTGCCGCAGGATGTAAAAAATATTAAAGGGAATGAAAACTTCAAAGTATCAGAACTTATTGCAAAACCTGGTACTGCAACAGGATATTACAGTGTAACATTTACCGATTATCTTTTAAAAATTTTCTCATCAATTTCCCCGGCGCATGAAAAGACTATTGATGAATTAATGCTTTCTCAAGGCGCAGATACTGTTACAATTTTCTTCAAACTCGGATGGCTGCCAAAGTATCCGTTTGTATATGTAAGAAATTATTATAATACCGTAAGAACTCCGAACAACGGCCCGTTGGCAGATGTTAAGTATGAATTAAAACGCAGATTGCAATAGAATTAATTTTATTTAAAGGAGGAACGTATGAAATATGTTGATATGATTGTATTTACGGGGGGGGGGGCGTTCTAAATTCCTCTCAGAAAAAGGGTTTACGCTTGCCGAGACACTGGTGACACTCGGTATAGTCGGGATTGTCGCTGCTATGACTTTACCGTCAATTGTCCAAAAGCATCAGGAAAAAGTAACGGTTTCTAAATTAAAAAAAATTTATTCAACTGTTTCTCACGCTTATTTAAATGCAATAAGAGAAAATGGAAGTCCCGAAAATTGGGGTATGACACTTTATGCTCCGGGAGAAGATGGCCAAGACGAGGATAGATCAGGTGCAAATGTCTTTTTAAAAAATATCTCTCCTTATTTAAAAGTTATAAAAAATTGTCTTTACGGTTCTGAATGTGATGAGATGAAGTGGAATGTAAATGCTCTGAACGGAACATCAAACGGATCTTCCGCGAATACAAGGTTAGTTCTTTCTGATGGTATTATGTTGTCCGGTTCGTGGATTTATGCTGAAAATTGCGATAAGGTAATGGGACGAGGCGTTTTGAATAATGTATGCGGAGAATTCTTTGTTGATTTGAATGGTGTAAAAGCTCCAAATACTATAGGTAAAGATATTTTTGTATTTTATATTACTAAAACATCAATTATACCTTTTGGTACACAAATTGAAACTTACAGGCCTTTTGAAAAAAATTGTGTCGTAAACTCTACCGGCGCAGGATATGGCTACGGATGCACTGCATGGGTAATTTATAATGAAAATATGGATTATCTGCACTGCAATGATTTGAGCTGGCAGGGCAAACATAAGTGTAATTAAATTATAAAAACAGATTTGTAACCTCAAATTTATTTACGTCAATCAGTCCTTTATCTGTAATTTTTATTTCAGGAATTACTGATAATGACAAGAAGGCCATACTCATAAACGGATCTGCAATTTTACATCCTATTTTTTCAGAAGCTTGTTCAAGTTCAGAGATATTGGCCATAACTTCTTCCGCAGACTTGTCAGACATCAAGCCTGCAATAGGCAGCGGCAAATGTGAAAGCGTTTTGCCGTTTTCGACAATAATTTTACCGCCCTGAGATTTAACGAGTTCCACGGCTGCATAATACATATCATCGTCATTTGTACCTATAACTATCATGTTATGACTGTCATGTGCTACTGTTGAGGCTATCGCTCCTGATTTTAAACCAAAACCTTTTACAAACCCGAGCCCGATATTTCCTGTTGCTTTATGACGTTCTATTACTGCAATCTTCAGAATGTCATTGTCGGTGTCAGATATTGCCATGCCGTTTTTGATTTTTGCAGGTTCAATAGAGAGTTTTGTGATTAATTGCTGAGGAATAACATTTATAACCTTTATGTTTTCTTTTTTGTCAGGAATTTTTATTTGCAAATCTTCTTTATAAAGGTATTTGATATTTACTGAACCTCTCAAAGCCGGAGGTTTCATTTCTGTCAAATCAATTGTAGTTTTACCGTCTTTTGCGACGAGTATTCCATTTTTAAATACCATTTTAGGTTCAAAAGTTTCAAGGTTTTCAAAGACTGCAATATCAGCTTTGTAACCGGGTGCAATTGCACCTACATTATAAAGTTTGAAATATTCTGCTGTATTTATACTTGCCATCTGGATAGCCTTAATCGGGTCAACTCCAAGGCGGACAGCTTTTTTAACCATTCTTGAAATGTGTTTGCCCAGATGTTTCGGATGTCTGTCATCAGTTACAAACATACATTTTCTTGTATTGTATTTTTTTAAAACAGGAATCAGAGGCTCTAAATCTCTTGCACCGGTTGCTTCTCTTACCATTAAGTGCATACCCAGACGGAGTTTTTCAATTGCCTCGTCCGGCGTAGTGCATTCGTGATCAGACGCTACGCCGGAGGCTACATATGCATCAAGCTCTTTCCCGCAAAGGTGCGGCGCATGACCGTCAACACGTTTATTTTTATCAATGCCGAGTTTAATTTTGCTCAAAACGCTTTTATCACAGTTGATAACTCCCGGGAAATTCATCATCTCCGCAATCCCGAGAACCCATGGCGCGTCAATAAGGAGTGCTAAATCATAGCTGTTTAAATCGACCCCTGATGTTTCCAGACTTGTTGCAGGAACGCACGACGGAAGCATCATATAAACATCAAGCGGCAGATTTTTTGTTGCTTCTCTCATAAAACTTATTCCCTGCAACCCCATAACGTTAGAAATCTCATGGGGGTCTGCGATTACTGTTGTAGTTCCTGAGGCAAGCACGAGTTTTGCAAACTCCGACGGCATAAGCATAGAGCTTTCCAGATGAACGTGCCCGTCAATAAATGACGGAGTAACGTAAGCACCTTTGACATCATATTCTTCCCTGCCCTTATATCCTTTTGAAATTCCGGCTATTTTGCCGTCTATAACAGCTATATCTGTTTCGTATATTTCTTCGGATAAAACATTTACAAGTTTAGCGTTCTTGATTACAATGTCTGCTAAGTCGGAACCTTTGCTTACTCTGATAATTTTTTCAATATTTTTCATTTTTTCTGCCTTTTTGTGTTTCGTTTGTTTTTGATTATAATAGCATGAAATCATTATTTAGGCAGATTTTTGAAGTAATCTTTTTCAGTAAGTGCTCTGTAAGTGCATGCAATACCGTTTATACTGGAACTGCTTGTTCCCGAGCAGTAAGTATCATTATCAAATAGGGTTCCGTCACTGCCCATAGGTAACAGCTTACCATCATCCATAATTTGAAAAGTGAACAAATCATGCCCCCAGCGGTTTGGCTTTTTATAGATGCCGTTTACATCTACAGAAATTAATATGGTACCATCCAATGCCTTCTCTTCATTTTGAACCATTATAAAGCTTCCGTCCGGAAGAATAAGCTGTCCATCGTCAAGATATTGATTCTTTAATTTTTTATTATTGTATGTTTTATAATTGGAGGAATTATTGGTCATTACTGAATCACCATCTTCATTTTCCTCATATCGGGATTCACATTTATCACTGTTGCAATCGCTTGCGACTAATAAATATTTTTTATACGTAGTTATAAAAGCTCTTTGCGCATAAGAACCCGGTTTTGCTACAAAACCCTGCTCATTATTCATCATTTGCAAGGCATTCTGTATAACAGAATATGATTTTTGAAGCTGTGTTTTAAGTATATTACCTTTGTAATCTGTAACGAGAGCCGGCAGAGTCATTGCCGCAACAACACCTATAACACCTAAAGTAATCAGAACTTCAGCTAAGGTAAAACCTGATTTTTGTCGGGACAATCCCAAAGCGTAGAAAAGCTCGCCGGCGTTAAATGAGCCCCCCCCCCCTCTGTGGGAATGCAATCATATCAATGGTTTTCATACAATCCTCCTTTATTTACCATATATAAGTATAACTGATATTATTAAATTTATCAAGTGATTTTAGGTTTTTTGATAAATACGAGCATAGGTATTAAAAGGAAGGTTGCGAAGGCAAACCATCTGAATGTATCTATATATCCCCACAAATGTGCCTGTTGCACTAACTGTGAATAAATCTGTCCCTGCGCCATTGTATGAGCGGTTGCAGAATCAGCTATTTGAGAAAATGCTCCGGAAAGTGCGCTGATTCTTTCAACATAAACACTGCTTGTATCATGAAGGTGGTTAGTCATTAAATGCTGGTGAGCCTGAGCGAATCTTGCAACCATTGTTGTCCCGATTGATGTTCCGATTGCACCGCCAATGTTTTTCACAAGGTTTTGTAACCCTGTTGCATTTGTCATATGTTCATTTTTAATTGTTGAAAATGAGAGAGGAATTAAAGGTGTAAGAGCAAGAAATAGACCTGAACCGTAAAGAATATTCGGCAATGCGATTGTCGAGAGATTTATTTGCAGGTTTATATCACCGAAAAATACACTTCCTAATCCAAGCAAAATCAATCCAATCATAACAATACGCCTGTCTCCGAGTTTTTTTGAAAGTGTTAGATATAATGCAACTCCGATAAAACTCCCGACACCTCTTGACCCCATAGATAAACCGCTTAAATAAGCAGTGTAGCCGAGTAAGTTCTGTAACATGGACGGTAAAAGTGCTGCGGATGAAAGAAATACTCCCATCAAAATTACCTGAACCAGCGTTCCGAAAAAGTAAGTCCTGTCTTTCAATACTCTTAAATCAATAAGCGGTTCTTTTCCTACAGCCTGTGAAATGAAAAACAGAACTGCAAATAATAATGAGATTCCGCTCAACCAGCATATCCAGGCAGATCCGAACCAATCAGCATCATTACCTTTATCCAGAACGACCTGAAGACAGATTAGCCAGCCTGCTAAAAACATCATTCCTTTATAATCAAAATGAATGTTCTTTTGTTTCTTTGCGTAAGGCGGGTCTTCCAGAAGATTTTTTGAAAGAAAAACACATAAAAATCCCAGCGGAACATTTATAAGATAAATCCACGGCCAAGACCAGTTTTCCGTAATCCAACCGCCCAGAACAGGCCCGATTAGCGGGGCAAAAATTACTGCAATACCGAAAATTGCCATTGATTTCGGCCGATCTTTTTTGGGAAAACTTTCAAGCATTATTGACTGACCGAGAGGCAATAAACCGCCTCCTCCGAGTCCCTGTAAGAATCTTGATAATACTATCATTATCATTGAATGTGACACTGCACATAAAAACGATGAAATAGTAAACACCATAAGGCAAATCATAAAATAGTTTTTACGTCCGAATAGTTTTGAGGCCGAAGCTACAAGCGGAATTGCTATACCGCTTGCTATAAGATAGCTTGTTAAAACCCATGTCGATTCATTCAAACTTACAGACATTGATCCTGCAATGTAGGTTAAAGCTACGTTTGATATTGTTTCATCCAGCACAAACATAAATATTGCCAGCATAACAGGGGTTATCATAAGCCAGGGGTTAATTGAAGGGTGCCATTCTTCTTGTGTTGATATATTTTCTGCCATTTTCTATTCCGTAAATTTTTACTGTCTCTTCTCAAATATTCTGTCTAAGCCTTTGATAAATCCAAGGTGTAAAAATGATGTAATACCCGCCAGATAGGCTGAATATTTATGTATAATTCTTTTTTGCGGGATTTTTACTTTTCTAAAACCGGTTGCTCCGCATAATGTGCCAAAACCAAGAGCTGCATATCCTGACCAGTTGACAAGCTGTTTACGTCTTTGCCAGTTTACGGGTTTGGGGGCTGATGTTATTGTATTATTCATAAATAATCCTTATCTGAGTATCATTTTCCCTAAAGAAAGTACCGAGTTTAAAAGTATTACAGACTTATCTTGTCCGAAGTTTACATCTAACCAGAGGATTGCAAATGTTTTATCATATTCTTCAGGCAGCGGGTCAAACGGAGCAGAAGCTTCTACTGCTTTGTTGATTGCTATATTAAGTTTTTGGTTGCCGGAAGATTCATAGATATAAACTTTTTTTAATTCTCCATTTTTATTTATTTTAATCATTGCTTTTGCAAAACTGTTTCTATATTTAAATTTATATTTAAGATTGCTTTTGATTTTTGTAATTATATTTTTTGCATATGGATCAAGATTTAATGGAATGCTATCCAAATCACTTCCCGGTTCAACTTCAGGTATATCCTTGTTTTCTATATATTTCATAACTTTTTCGTTAACTGAATCAATACTCAGCATAAAGTAGGTATTTTTATAAGCAACAGGGTCTCCTATTACAAAAGGATGGTTGGCTTCTGACATTACAAGCACTTTGCTGTCATTGTTAATATTTTCTTCAAAATATTTTACATAATAAAAAATGCGGTTATCTTTTTGCCTGATACTATCTGTATCCACGTATATGACATTTCCCAAAATATTATTTGCCGGCTGCCAGTTTGCTGCAACGGCTTTTAATCCTAAACATAAAAGTGCGGATAAGATTACAAATATATTCAATAATTTTTTAAACATAATACTTCCTTTTTTTAGTAAAAAAACGTAAACTTAGAACATCATATTTCCCATAGGCATCATCATGTTCTGCATCATCATGGTATCACCGTTGCCGTAATTCTGAGGGAATTTATCATAAGTCATCGGTGTGCTCTGAGGATTAGTTTTTACCTGACCGTTTGAATCCTTTAAAGATTTAATAACCTTTTTTTCTGTTTTTACAGGTTCATCATTTTCAATTCTGTAACCGTCTTTATCATAATCAGAATAGTCCTCATCTTCTGAAACAGCAGGTGCCGTAAATTTATTATTTTTTTCTAAGTTTTTAAATGAACTTGACTGAGGCAGTGAGCGGTTAAAACCTGAAAATCCCTGTGACTGATTCATGTATTGAACCGCTTCGCTATTATCAGCGAATGCAGGTATGGCAAGCATAACTACACAAAATGTCAATAAAAATCTTTTCATAACTTCACTCCTGTTTTTTATTAATAATTTAGCATAAACTTTTAATGCATTCAAGAATTTGTAAACATTTTCGTGTTTTCGGATTTTTGTTGTAGAATTCATTTTATGATAATTTATTCGGACAGGTTATTTGAGAATCCGTTAGAGATTATTAAGGCTTTTGATGGTCAGGAATTACCGGAATGTTTTCAAAAGATTGAAAAACTGCGAGAGAAGTATTATCTTGCAGGTTACGTAAGATATGAAGCAAAAGATGCTTTTCTTGGAAAAGACATAAAATCAGACGTACCGCTTTTGTATTTTGAAGTTTTTGATAGATATAAAGATTTCGAATTTTTCTGCAACGGAAAGCCGGATTTTAAAGCATTGCCTGCTATATCATATGCTGAATACAGCAGTGCTCTGCGGCAGATAAAAAACGAAATTGCCGCAGGCAATACTTATGAAGTTAACTATACCTATGATTGGAATGTGGATTATACCGGTGATGAGCTGTTTTTTTACAAATATTTGCGTCAAAATCAGAAAACACCTTATAACGCTTTTTTTTCTAATAAGTATGAAACTGTGATGTCATTTTCTCCCGAGTTATTTTTTGAAATTGACGGACGGCATATTTTAACTAAACCTATGAAAGGCACGGTTAAGCGTGGTGAAACTTTGGAAAAAGACAGAGAAAATATTGCGTTTTTAAAGAACGACATAAAAAATCGCGCTGAAAACGTTATGATTGTGGATTTGCTCAGAAACGATTTGGGCAGAATTGCAAAGACCGGTAGCGTAAAGGTCAGCAGGCTTTTTGATATCGAAACTCACAAAACTCTCCACCAGATGACATCTCAGATTGAGGCCGAACTATTAGATAATGTTAGTCTGTATGATATTTTTAAGGCTATTTTTCCGTGCGGCTCAATTACCGGTGCACCGAAAATCAGTACAATGAATATTATTGACAGAATTGAACAAGGCAGAAGAAATGTTTATTGCGGTGCAATAGGTTTTCTTTCGCCGCAAAAAAATGTTTTCAGTGTTCCAATAAGAATTTTACAAAAGACAAAAAATCAGGTTACTTATAAATTCAGAACAGGTGGTGCTATTGTGTGGGATTCGGATATTAAAGAGGAATGGGAGGAAACATTTGTGAAAGCCGCATTTTTGAAACAAGAATTTTCTCTTATTGAAACCATTAAAGTTCAAAACCGTGCAATGTTTTTAAAAGAAGAACATCTAAAAAGACTCAAAGAGAGTGCAGAAAAACTCGGTTTTAAATTTAATAAGGAACTCTATACAATAGAACCTGAACAGGATGGAATTATGCGGATAATTCTGCATAAAAACGGAGAATATGGGATTCAATATAAACCATATTCACGAACAACCGTAAATCAAATTGAGCTTTCAGAGAGAATACTGGATAGTAATAATGAATTTTTAAGGCACAAAACTACATATAAACCGTGGTATGAGGAAAGTTACAAAAAGATTCAGAGAGAAGAAATTTATGATGAAATTTTCTTTAACGAACGCGGTGAACTTTGTGAAGGAGCAAGAACAAATATTTTGCTGGAGATTGACGGAAAGTTTTATACACCACCTCTAAGCAGCGGGCTATTGAATGGAATTTTACGTCAAAACCTTTTTGACAGCGGAGTTTGTGAGGAAAGAATTTTATATAAAAGCGATTTGCTTAATGCTGGTAATATTTACTGTATAAATTCAGTCCGCGGAATAAAAAGGGTCGAGTTATGATTTTGATAGATAATTACGATTCATTTACATACAACATTGTGCAATACCTTAGAGAACTCGGGGTTAACCCTGCTGTTTATGAAAATGATAAAATTAGCATTGAAGAATTAAGAGAGCTTGATTTTGAGAGTATTATCATTTCTCCCGGCGCGGGAAATCCTGATTCGGCAGGGATTTCAATGCAGGTCATAAGAGAGTTTTATCAGAGCAGGAAAATACTCGGGGTTTGTCTCGGGCATCAGTGTATTGCAAAATTTTTCGGTGCGGGGATTGTCCGCGCAGAACAACCATGCCACGGAAAAGTTTCTGAAATTAGGCATATTGATTCTAAGTTATTTAAAGGTATTCCCGAAAAGTTTTCTGTGACAAGATATCATTCTCTTGTTGCGGAAAATTTGCCTGAAGATTTAATAGAAACAGCAGCAACTTTTGACGGAATAAATATGGCTGTTGAACATAAATCTTTGCCCGTGTTTGGAGTACAGTTTCATCCAGAGGCAATTTTATCACAGTACGGACATAAGATTTTTGAAAATTTTATTTCAATTTAAGAACGGCACTGTGACGGTTTGTTGTTGCGTTTTCTTTTCTGTAAGAGAAAAACATATCATTGTCGCATACTGTGCAATAAGGGCAGACATCAATTTTTTTGACCCCGCATTCTTCAAGCTGGCGTTTATTGATACCTTTTAAATCCACAAAAATTTCACCGTTACGTATTTCGTATAAACCTTCAAAATCCTTTACTGTGGCTTTAAGTTTTTCAAAGACATCCTTACCGACATTATAGCAGCACATAGAAATTGCAGGGCCAATTACTGCGATAAGATTTTCAGGATCGGATGCAAAAACAGTAGTCATTTTTTTGACGGTTTTTGCCGCAATATTTCCGGCTGTTCCACGCCAGCCGGCATGAGAAACAGCTCCGATATTATGTTCTTTATCATAGATAATTACCGGTGTACAATCCGCAAAATTTAAGAAAATTGCATTGTCTTTGTCTGTTAAAATTAATCCGTCTGTGTCAGGATAATCTTTTTTATCCCCGCAGACTATCTGGACATTAGAAGTATGGGTTTGATTAGGTGATATAAGGTTTTTAACACCTAAATAGTTTGTAATTTCAGTGATGTTTTTTGTCGCTGTTTTTTCAAACTCAGGTTCTTTAGTTTTTATAAAACTTTCACGTGTTGTGAAAAAATGTTCGGCATTTAATAAATCCGAGCGTAAGATTTTCTTTCCGTTAATTTCGTCAAAATAAAACATAAGTTTATCATACCATAAATACAGGTTATATTTTTTGTATCACGGTAGATGATACTGCAAAAATAATAAGAAAACTGGCGGATGAAAAATTTTCACCCGAAGTTTAAATTTTGGGGTATGGTTAAAATTTATACGGCTGTTACGTGCGGGTCGTGATTCATAAGGAGAAAATGATGAAAGAAAATTTGAGAAAGTATCTGGTAGAATTTATCGGAACTTTTTTTCTGGTATTTACGGTAGGAAGCACACTTTTGTTCGGGGGCAGCGGGGTAGTGCCGCCTGTTGCGATAGGTTTTGCTTTAATGATAATGGTTTATGCGGGGGGACATATTTCAGGCGGGCATTATAATCCGGCTGTTTCGCTTGCCGCTGTTATAAGAGGGGCTTTGCCGGCCTCACAATGGCTGCCTTATGCTGTTGCTCAGGTTGTAGGAGGTGTTGCGGCTGCTTTTGTCGTTAATTATCTCGTATCTCCGGAACTTTATTCAAGAGGTGCTGATTTTAACATTTCAGGACTAATTATTGGAGAGTTTTTGTTTACTTTTGCTTTATGTTATGTAGTATTGTTGACTGCTACATCAAGAGCAGTTAACGGTAATTCATATTACGGTCTAGCTATTGGTTCGGCTGTAATGGTGGGTGCTTTTTCCGTAGGGGGTACAATATGTCCGGGTGCTTTCAATCCTGCTGTTGCTCTTTCTCTTGGGATTATGCATGCAGCTTTCTGGAAAATTGCTGCAATTACGGTTATCGTAAATTTAATTGCTGCTGTAGCAGCCGCCGTTACTTTTAAAGCGGTTACTTACAATGAATAAAATAATTTATATATAAAAAGACAACCTTGTTAAGGGTTGTCTTTTTTTCCAAATTCTTTTCTTAATTTTTCACGTCCTCCGCAGAGATAATATATTTTCTCAGAAATATCACTTGCGTATGTATCACAGTCTTTTATATTTTGCTCTTGTCTTTTCACATTGATTGTTCTCAAGTAATCAGCCAGGTAATCTTCAATTTCAGGCGAATCTTTTACCCATGTTGTCAGTGATTTTTTGCCTTTTAACTGATTGCATTCTCTATGTAGTCCTATTTTATTGTCATTTGTATCAGGGCCTCCGCTGTTTCTGGCGATGAGGTGATCCTGTGTAAATACAGCTTTTCTAAAGATTCGTTCTGTAAAGACTTTAGTCCAGCTATAGTTTTCAGATTCGCTCATTTCTTTTGAATGATAAACCGGCCCTTGCAGCAGTTCAATTTTCATAAGAAATTCTTCGGCTTTATCACGGAGTTGTAAGCAATCCCCCTCATCTGCAACCGGTGGTTGTATTACAAGATTTTTTAATTGTGTAGAATTAAAGAAAAGTTTTTTTCTTTTGTCATATTCTTGAAGATTTGTGATAATTTTTTCAAGTTTTATTCTGTCTGTTTCATTTATAGAGGAATCTTTTGATTTCTTTTGTAAATTTTTAATATACATACGAAGTTCATGTGTTGCGAGTTTGTTTACGAAATTACTCATTTTTTTCTTCATAAGCGTGTCGGTTATATAAGGGTCGCGAATAAAGTTATCACGGAATTTTTCAGCAAGTTTTTTAGTTATGGGAGGAAGATTTTGCTGATTTTCTTTCAAGATGTCGCTTAACTCTTTGATTGAGGAACTTTCTTGAATTTTTTGAAATAATTTTTCCCGCTGTTGATGAGTAAGCATAATTGCACCGCATTTAGGGCAGGGGATTCCTTCAATATTCTCAAAAGGGAAATCGTTAAAATTCTTTTTGTATTCCAGAAAACTCCAATCGTTAGCATTGAGTACAATGTTATTATTTGATGTTTTTCTTACAAATTTAACGAGATTTTTGATATAAGTTTTGTCAGCATGAAGTTCATTGTTTCCTGCCGCTTTGTTAATATCCTGAAGGTATTGTGTAAATTTGTTTTTTAAAGCTTCAGAATTGTCTGAAGCTTTAAAATATCTGCTGCTGTTTGCTGTTTTATAAGCACAGTCAGAGCAGATTAATATTTTATTAATTTCTGAATCAGGTTCTCTATTAGAAATATTACTTATTTCAGAAACAGATGTTTTAAATAAAGCTTTCCCAAGGCTTATCAATGCTTTTTCAGGCTCCTGGCTTAAAAGTGATTGACCTGTTATATTTTTGTAATATTTAAAAGCTTTTGTCTGATGAAGCATTACTTTGTCGTAAAGCTTTTGTTTTCGCGGATAATCTGTTTCTCTTAATGTTGTGTTCATTATCGAACTGAATTCGTTGATATTATATGGAGTAAAATCTTTATGCTTTTTCAATTTTTCAATTGTTTTAAGATAAACAGACCTGTTATCTTCACCCATAAATAATTTTTCAGTAACAAGCTGAATTAAATTAATATTATTCTGGCAGGTTTCTGCATAAAATACCGGTGCATGATAATGGATTTTGCTTATAACTTTTTTTATATCAGCGTCGGGATGTTTTGTATTTATATTTTTTAAATCCTTTAATATGAGAGCATTACTTTCGGAAAGATATTGCTTATTTTCCGTTAAAAGCTTTTCAAGTTCATGACCGTTTTGTACCTGTGACATTTTTTCAAGAAGCATAAGATACTTCCTGCGGGAAAGCATTCTTTGATTGCATCGTGCACATCTTATACCTTCCAGGTTTCTCATTTCATTTTCAAAATCATACACTTTTTTCTCCGCACAAAATGAAGGCGAATAAGTGTCGTTCACCTTTGTTGATACTAAACGCGGGGATTTTTCCTGAATTTTTAAAGGATGATTTTTCGGAAAATTTAATGTTGAAATGGCGAAAATCATAAATATATTAAACCCCGAAAATATTTTTTTTGCTATTTGTGGTAATATTTTGTTATGAAAAAGATTTTATGTTTATTAGCGGCAATTCTGTTGTTTCAAAATATTTCTCTTGCACAGAACAGCATAAGTTTTGTTTACATCAACGGCTCCAATAATAATGACGAAAAGATGAAAAACTGGTTTGAAAAAGGGGTTACCAAACTGCATCCGGTTATGAAGAAAAGTTTTGAGAAAAATGAAGAAGCCGCATCATTGTTTCTCAATAACGGGCAATATACTATAAATCCTGAGGCTGAAATATTTTTCTGGGGGGATAAGAGCAAAAACGATTTAGAATTTGTTGAACAGCAGCTCGATTTATCAAAAGCATTCAGTCCTACTATTGCTTACGGGGTACGTTCTTTAATTGCAGGATTCTTGCATGATGCAATATGGGTTCAGAAATCTCATCATATGCTTCCTATATTGGATGATTTGCATAAAACTGTGCTAAATGAGTATTCAAACGGCAATCAGGTTGTCTTATTCGGGTACTCTGCCGGAAGTTTTATTACTTATGAATACTTATTTAATAAACTTCCTTACCTGAATGCTGCTGATTTATTTGATGTAGCGGGTGCAGATGATTATGTGCGTAAATTTGTTTCGGATAATCCGAGAAAAGATACCTGTATTTCTGCTCTTTCAAAAGCCGGCCTTGGTGCTGTTACATCTGATGGGCGTTTGCGTTTTAATAGAGACAGAGAAAGCTTCAAAAAAATATACCTCAATATGGACGATTACACGAATCAGGCCTGTATTCCGGAGGGTGCAGTTAAAGGAATTGTTAATTTTGCAAGCCCTCTTGTGTTATTTTATTCTGATTTATCTGATTCTGATTATGAATTGACATACTATAACAGATTTATGTTGAAATATATGCTTGAGAACAATCTGTTTATGCTTACGGTTAATTTTAAGGAAGACCCTATGGGTTTTCCTACAACCAAAAACCTTACAATAAAAGAGCTTTCGGAAAAAGCCAGAATTAATGTTATCAATCCGGGCGGATTTGTATATGATAATTCAAAAGTTTGGAGCAGGAGAACTTTCCTTCTTGCACATACATCATACTGGTCTGCACGTAAGATTTTTTCAAAAGCTGTTGCTCAATCGTTTGTTGACGGGTATAAATTTATGCTTGAGCCAGACAGCATAGATACAGAAAAAGAAGATTTATAAGGAGATATAAAAATGAATTTTGATGAAGGTGTACAATTTGATCCGGGTTTTGTAGCGCATATTTCCGCTTTTGTTCCGAATGTAGAATATTTATATAATACTATTAATAGATTTAAAAATTTCAGCCAGAAAAAAAGTCAGTTTAAAATGTATTTTCCTAAACTTGAAAAACTTTTAGATGATTATATTGCTTTTTATCTCGGGTGTATGTTATGGGCAGCGGCAATCAGAACTTTAAAAGACAAGCCTGTTTTAAATAATTTCTGCTGCGGGGCGGAATATGATGAAGAAGAAACTGTTTCCGAAGTTAATTTTGTTTCTGCTTTTTACGAACACCTGCCTAAGGAGGTAAAATATTACACGGGAAAAGACTTTGCTCTTGATGAGAAAAAACTTGATATTTTAAATAATTATAAAGCTTTTTTAATTGAAAACAAAGGTTTTACAGCTCTTAAAACCACAGCCGATATCAAAATGCCTTCAAATTTTAAAGATTTGAAAGATGCTGATGCTGTGATTAATAAAATTGAAGACGTTGTTGAAACAGGAAACTTAACGGAATTATATAATCTTTATAGTGAGATTTTGTAATGGATATAAGGCAGAAACTTTACCAGATGTTTATCCTCGGCCTTGAGGGCGGGGAATATAGAAAAGCTCTCTCTAACGGGCTTGGAGGTATAATCTTTTTTACTAAAGATATTCAATCTGCAAAGCAGTTTTGGGAATTAATTGCAGAGATGAAAAATCTTGCTCTCACACCGCCGTTTTTTTCAATAGATCAGGAAGGCGGAAGGGTTGAGAGAACGGAAAATATACATAACGGTAAAAAATATTTGTCTGCTAAATTCGCGTATGAAAAGGGGCTGGACTTCCTTTGTCATCAAACTGATGAAATTGCTCGTGAATTAAAAGATTATGGTGTGAATATGAACTTTGCACCCTGCATTGATGTTAATACAAATCCTCATAATCCGATTATTGGAGAGAGAGCTTTTTCTGATAAAGTTGAAGATGTAATAAAAGCACAAAAATTGGTTTCGGGTGTTTACCGTAAAAATGGTATTATTCCCTGTGTCAAACATTTTCCGGGACACGGTGATGCTAATGCTGACAGTCATCTTACACTTCCGGTGATTGACCTGTCTTTTGAAGAAATGGAACAAACCCATATCAAACCATTTGCAGAGGCGATAAAAGACGGTATTGAAGCGGTGATGGCAGCTCATTTGCATTGTACATGTTTTGACAGAGAAAATATTCCGGTATCTTTGAGCAAAAATGCACTGACATATTTACGTGAAAGGCTCGGATTTGACGGAGTTATAATTTCTGACGATATGGTTATGAAAGGTGTTGCGGGATTTGGAGCTTTACAGGCCTGTGAAGAAGGTATTCGTGCAGGTTTGAATATGTTTATATTCAGAAATTCTAATCCTGAAGTTATTGATGTGATTGAAAAACTTGCAAAAAAAGCCCAAAATGATATTGAGCTTTTTAATAAAATAGAAGATTCTTATTCAAGAATTATAGCATTGAAGAAAAAATTTATGATTATATAATATGCATATTATCCACGATTTCTTTTCTCTGAACCCAAACTTCCATACCGAGCTGTTTACCTGTTTCGGTTAATGCTTCTTTAATTTCTTTGAAAGAATATTCGGATTTTTCAATATTACCAAGAAGGAACATTACAAAGTGCCCCTGCATCAAAGTTTGTTTGATATCTTCGATATTAACTCCATATTTTGCAAGTACAGAGGTTACGTTTGCTACAATACCTACTTTGTCAATTCCTGATACCGTTACGATTATTTGGTGGTCAGACATAATTCTTCCTCCCCGTCATTTTTAATTTCTGATTCAGCAATCCAGTCTCTGTTGATAAGTTTACCAAGTTTATATTTTTGGCAGTATGCTTTCAAATCTTTTTTTACTTCAGGTGCCAGAATATACATTGCAATAATATTAGGAATGGACATTGCAATCATCATTGCATCAGTAATATTAATTACGGAAGTAACGTTCAATACCGAACCTATTACGATAAATGCACAATATAATAATTGGAATGTAAGACTTCTTTTCTTTCCTTCACCGAAAAGGAAATTCCAGGATTTCTGACCGTAATAAGCCCAGCTTATTATTGTTGATAACGCATAAAGCAAAACTATTCCTGCGAGTAATTTCGGGAAGAATGGCATAACTGATGAAATTGCATCTGATGTCATTTCAATACCGGAAGTGTGTCCGGCATGAGTTTTGTAAACGCCGGTAATAACAATTGCAAAAGCAGTGAGCGTGCACATAAATCCTGTCAAAAACGGGTCAAGTAATGCAACAAACCCCTGAGACAACGGTTCATCTGTTTTAACAGTAGCATATACAATAGGTGCCGAACCTGTACCGGCTTCATTTGATTGAACAGAACGTCTTAAACCCATAATCATTGCCACAAACATTCCGCCATAGATAGATTCAGGTTTGAAAGCTTCTTTTACAATAATCCAAGCTGCATGCGGGATTAATTTAAAGTTACATACAATTACTGCCATAGCTGCAAATAAATAAATAAATATTTTTAACGGAACAATTTTTTCAGTAACTTTTACAATATTTTTAATACCGCCGATAACGATTAACCCTACAACTATTGCCATCCCAAGGCCTATAAGCCAGTGTAGACCGTGCAGCGGGCCGTTTTCACCGCCTGCAACATTAACGAACTGGTTAGCAGCCTGATTAATCTGAATCATATTTCCGCCGGTAATACCGCCACAGATACAAAGCACTGCAAACATAACAGATAAAGGCTGTCCGAGCCATCTGAGTTTTTTTCTGGTTAGTCCGTGAGCCATATAGTGCATTGGGCCGCCGGATATAGACCCGTCAAGGTTAAATCTTCTGTATTTAACGGCAAGCGACGCTTCCACGAATTTCAATGACATTCCCAAAAGTGCCCCGACAATAATCCAAAATGCAGCACCCGGGCCTCCCATTGAAATTGCAATAGCAACTCCTGCAATACTTCCGAGTCCGATAGTTCCTGATAATGCAGTCATCAAAGCCTGAAACGGAGAAGTTTCACCTGTTCCGTCACCTTTGTCTTTTTTCGGCCGGATTACATTCTCACAGGCGTGGATAAATCCCCAAACGGCGATTCCACGCAAATAAAATGTAAAAAATAATCCTGCAAACAAAATCCAAAATATTATAATAGGAACATCAGCACCGAAAACGTGAACAGGAAAGAATATTATATCAGCAATTTTATCTGAAACAGGCGCGATGTTTTTGTCCATAAATTCGTCAATGCTAAATGCATTAGCCTGTTGAACGCTGATTAAGAGTGTAAAAAGTACAGTTAAAAATTTTTTCATTAATTCTCTTCCTTTCGAGTGATGTTCGGCAGTTTATCCAAAGGGTAACGTAACCAACTAGTTAATACTATCAGAAACATGCTTTCATGATGTCAAATCTTTATAAAATCTTAAAGATTTGTTGCAAATAATGTTCACAAACAGCGGTTTGCGTTAGCTGCTTGATAGTATTAAAACTATTGTAGGATAATACTTTCAGACTGTCATCATCCATGTTTTTTATATTAAGAAGTAATTTTCTTATTTCAGTTGAAACCGGAAGGGTTAAAAAGCCGTTTTGTTTGTCGCGAATAAATCCATCAATCCCGTCACCTTTTGTGCCTATTGTGATACAGCCGGAAGCCATGGCTTCTAAATAAACCATGCCAAAGGTTTCGCCTACACTTGGAAGTATAAAAATATCACTATCACGCATTCTGGCGAGTACGTCATGGTTTGAAAGTCGTCCTGTGAAAGTTACACCGGGGTCAAGCTTTTCCAGTGCCGAACGTTCGGCACCGTCTCCTATTACAGTCAGTTCAAAACCTTCCAGCCCTTTTATTGCTTCTATCACTTTATCTATATTTTTGCGTTTTTTGAAGTTCGCACAGGTTAAAACTTTTATTCTGTCGCGGTTTTGGATAGGTGTGCGCTGTACAATTATTCTGCTGTCAACACCCGATGGTGCCACAAAAGATTTTTCTCTAAATCCCGGATAAAGAGTGAGGAGTTTTTTCTGGATAATATAAGAGCGGCACGCAATTGCTTTTGCGTTCTGTAATGCAGTTTCCAGCCGTTTTTTAAAGTGGAATTTGTATGCTGGATTTGTCAAAACCGTTAAGTCTGAATTATGAACCCCTGCAATAAACGGTAAACCAAGTTTATCTGCATAAAGAATTCCTGATGGCATGTGCGCAATCACAATATCATAATTTTCCTTCGGTTCTGGCATTTTTCCGAGAAACGGCAGCCAGAAATTCAGATTAAGTATTCCGTTGTAATTTCCCTGTTTATAAAAAGGTTTTTTGCGTATAAAAGAGTTAAAAATGAAGTTTGGTTTTATGACGTCAACGTTGTGCCCCAAAAGTTTCCACCCTTCAACAAAATCAAAAAGAGTTCTTGGAGTTGCGGTTTCATTTTCTTTTACAGGAAACAAATCTGTTATAAAAAGAATCTTCATGTAATTAATATTAACATGATTATGTGTTTTTGTGCTATTATGTTGGCGTAAACGTATTACTAAAGATAAGGAAGGGAACTTATGAAAACACTTTCACCTTTGCAAATCGAAAGATTAAAGTATCAGCCTAAACTTCCGGAATGTCTTGCAAAAGGCATTAATTCGCTGGAATTGGCTGAAGGTTCTGCAACTCAATCAGTAAGAGATCAGGAACAGATTAAAGAATTATTCAAAAATACTTACGGAAAACCTGTTGTAACATTCAAAAATTCAATTTCATTAACAGCATCCGAAGTTAAAAATGTAGGTGTAATCCTTTCAGGCGGTCAGGCACCGGGCGGACACAACGTAATTGCAGGTTTGTATGACGCTTTGAAACAGGCAAATTCCTCTAATAAATTATACGGGTTCCTCGGCGGCCCTTCAGGTATCATCGACGGAAAATATATTGAATTTACTGATGACTTTATTGACCAGTATAGAAATACCGGCGGTTTTGATATTATCGGTTCAGGCAGAACAAAACTCGAAACAGAAGACCAGTTCCAAAAATCGCTGGCTGTTTGTAAAAAATTAGGAATTTCTGCTGTTGTAATTATCGGCGGTGACGATTCCAATACAAACGCTGCGCTTCTTGCTGAATGGTTTGTTAAAAATAACACAGGTATTCAGGTTATCGGATGCCCTAAAACAATCGACGGCGATTTGAAAAATGAACAAATCGAAATTTCTTTCGGTTTTGATACCGCTACTAAAACTTACGCGGAATTAATCGGAAACATTCAACGTGACGCAAATTCTGCTAAAAAATACTGGCACTTTGTTAAAATTATGGGCAGAAGTGCTTCTCACGTTGCACTGGAAGCTGCGTTGCAAACCCAGCCAAACATAACTTTGATCTCGGAAGAAGTTGAAGAAAAGAAAATGTCTCTGGAAAGCATTATTAACTATATGTGCGATATTATTGTTAAACGTGCTGATAAGGGTAAAAACTTCGGTATCGCAATTATTCCTGAAGGTTTGATTGAATTTATTCCGGAAATGAAATCAATGATTTCTAACCTGAATGATATTATGGCTTCTCTTGAAAATGACCCTGATTTTGTAAACGCAACTACAATCAGAGATAAATTTGATATCGTTGAAAACAGACTTGAACCTGCAAATGCAAAAGTTTACAGTTCGCTTCCTGTTTTAATCAAAGGTCAGCTTCTTGCAGACCGTGACCCTCACGGAAACGTTCAGGTTTCAAAAATCGAAACTGAAAAATTGTTAATCGAAATGATTCAGACAAGATTGGATGAGTTGAAATCTCAAGGGGATTATATTGGTAAATTCTCAGCTCAGTCACACTTCTTCGGATATGAAGGCAGATGTGCATTCCCTTCAAACTTTGATGCGGATTACTGCTATTCATTAGGCTTCAATGCATTTGCTTTGATTAACTTCGGTTTGACAGGATACCTTTCATCAGTAAGAAACCTTACTGCTCCTGCTTCTGAATGGGTAGCAGGCGGGGTGCCTCTTACAATGATGATGAATATGGAAAAACGTCACGGCGAAATGAAGCCTGTAATTCAGAAGGCTCTCGTAAGACTTGACGGGCCTGTATTCAAACAGCTTGAAATGCATAGAGAAGAATGGGCAATGAATGACAGATATTTATTCCCTGGAGCAATCCAATACTTTGGGCCTTCTTGTGTTTGTGATGTAACAACTTGTACATTGCAGCTTGAGAGAAGCAAAGAGCTGGTAAATGCGTAAAATCTAAGCTTGAAAAAAATAAAAAGACCGCCTCGGTTTCGGGGCGGTTTTTAAATGAATATTCATTAAGGAATAACCTGATAACTTTCGAGCAAGGCTTTTAATCTTGTTGATTGTTCGTAAATTTTATCCATCATAAGTCCGATGTGAAGCATGTTGTCATCCATATAATGTGAATCCGTGAAATTTTTTGCGACTGCACTGAGACTATATATTTGAACAACGGAATCCGCAAGTGTTCCGAGTTGTTTTGCATCCATTTTGACCCCTTTCCAGATTAAGTAATGTTACTAATTTATTCCTTATATATAGAATATTATCCTAATATATGGATTTTGTCAACAAATTTAGGAAAATTTTATACAATCGACTATATGATAATAAATGAAGTTTCAACAATGATAGGTAAAAGAAAGACTACTGTTGCAGAAGTTGCAAGATGTATTAATGTAAAATATGAAACAATACAAAACCTTTATTTAGACAAAACTCAAGGAATTAAATTTAAAATCTTGAATAAACTTTGTTGGTATCTGAAATGCAAACCGAACGACCTGCTCCGCTACGTTCCCGACGAAAATCCGCCGGCTTAACCTCTTGAAATATTTTTAAGATGCGTTATAATATTATTATAAGGGTGGCCGCTCCGTGAAGCGACCTTTACAGACCCTATATGAAAAGCGATAATATTTGTAAAAAATGTCCTACTACCGATAGGGCATTTTTTATTATACACTTATTCATATTCTCACCTCCTTTCCACCATTTTTACAGTAATGTTGATGTGTAGTCGGAGGCAGACGAGTCTTACCCTGAATTTATTATATCATAAATTCATAATAATTCCAGTTTTTATATTCGCGGCTGTTATTTTTTCTCATTCACGCCATAACCAAACATTGCAAAATCATACTTAGACGGGTCGGCAGGGTCAAATTGTTTTAAGTTATTCGTTAATTCTATTACTGCTTTAAAATCGTTTGCATTTCTTGTCAAAAGTCCCATTTCACGTGAAATTCTAGCAACGTGTACATCGAGCGGTATATACAGGTCTGACGCAGGCATGAAATCCCAAATCCCGAAATCTACAGGCCCTTTTCGTACCATCCAGCGTAAAAACATGCACATACGCTTCATTGCACCGCCTTTTTTAGGGTCAGGTATCATAAAATAAAATCCCTGTGCCGCCTTTTGTGCACGTGAATAAAAATAATCTGTCACGGGTACAAACATATTACCCTTGTATGGGTTTTCATAACCGTATTTGAAAAGTTCTTCCAGTCCGCCGTCTTTTGCATAAAGTTCACGCATTATAGAAAATATTTGCGCAAAATCTTCCGGCTTGCCGAAACGATAGTTAAAATTTCCTATCTTTTCAGGTTCAAAGTTCAATATAAACTCAAGCGGTTTATTTTCTGCAATATGAAACAGCGTGTCGAGTTTTTTT
Organism: Candidatus Scatousia excrementigallinarum; assembly: GCA_018711035.1. Classification (GTDB taxonomy): domain Bacteria; phylum Cyanobacteriota; class Vampirovibrionia; order Gastranaerophilales; family Gastranaerophilaceae; genus Scatousia; species Scatousia excrementigallinarum. Next base: position 10,520 of record DVIU01000207.1, on the reverse strand, counting down.
GTGAAAACATCGCGTCTGCCGTATGCTACAAGGGATGCAATAAACCCTGCTATTTCGATATCTTTTTTATCCTTAAACCTGTTTGGAAATCTTACAGGGTCATCTTTTATAAAATCTTCTGTCTCAAATTTTGCAACCAGACTATCTATTTCATTCTTTGTAATCATATGTTTATTATATCAATATTGGAAAAATCTGTCAAAATCAACATCATCAAAACTGCATAAAAGTTTAAATATGTCGCTGTCTTCATCCATTCGTTGAAATGTATAATTATCAAACTTCCAGTATTTCGGGTTAATTCCTTTTACCTGAACGATTCCTTCATCTTTTAATATTTGTAATTTTTTCTTTACTATTTCAAGAGGCAGTTCAACAAGTTTGGCGAGCTCAACTGATGTAATACCTTTTTCGCTTGAGCATTTCTCAGGGGTCATAAACATCAATTCCAGCCCGACTTTTTTTAAATCCTTGTCTTCTTCTTCAAGTTCGTAATCGTACATATATTTATATTATAAGTAAAATATTTAAATTTGCTCATATTTTTACTGTATTTGCAGGAAAAATTTTTTTTGTTTATGCTTTATTATAAAAGTAGAAAACTATGGGAAACAAACAGTTCGGAGCATTAACAAATATTGAGGCGGTAAAGTCAATCAACAAACAGATTGACGCTCTTTCCAACCTTACTGCTAATCCGCATAAAATTAATGAATTTGATTCTAAAATGCTTGAAGGTACGGTTTCTGTTCCTTTGCAAAAGCCGGCAGTTCATGCAAGAACTTTTCCTGTAATTGACAGGGCGATTGTGTTTGTAAAAAGATATATTCTTGCAAAAGTCTCGCGTAAGTTCAATTCTCTTGTGCAGATGAGCGATTCTCTTGAATCTCTTGCAAATATTAATAAAAATGTAGACGAGTTAATGAAGATTCGTGCGCCTTATCGTGAGGCTGTGCAGAATTATGCGATACTTACTGAATATCTTTATAAAGCAAACAAAATTCACTCACAAATAAGCAAATCAATGAAGCGTTAAAAATAAGCTTGAAAAAAGAATAAAAATAGTTTAAAATGATAATAAAAGGAGGAAGAAATGCAAAAGATAGGCATAGCGAGGATTTCGGGGGGGGGGGCATCTTAAAACCCTCACAGGAAAAGGCTTTACATTAGCAGAAGTCCTGATAACATTGGGGATAATAGGCATTGTTGCAGCAACGACGTTGCCAGTTTTGGTTCAGAAGAATAACAACAGAGTAGTTGAGACACGTCTGATGAAATTTTATTCCGTAATCAATCAGGCAATATTGATGGCGGAAAAAGATTATGGTGATAAAAAATACTGGTATGAAGATCTTGCAGGGGCAGAAATAGATAAGGACGGAAATGTTGTTTCCGGAAGTTCTCAGCAAGAAAAATGGTTTAGAAAATATCTTGCCCCGTATTTAAAAACAACTAAAATAGAAACGATAGCATCTGGTTCTAAGAAAGGAGCACTTATTGTTTATTTCCCGGATGGGAGTGCGCTAAGAACAATGCCAGGCATCATGCGGGATTGGCATTATTTCCCGGGAAATCCTGACAAGTGTTTAAATCAAGAGGGTAATAGCATTCATAATGTTAATGGCAAATGCGTCTTTATTTTTAGTTTTTATCCAAATAATACCGCGGAGGGATGGAAGTATCACTATAATAAAGGGATGGAACCGTATAAAGTAGGCTGGGATGGCAATATTAAAAAGCTCTACACAGGAGCACAATATTCCTGCAGCGGCTCCGAAAAAAATTACTGCACTGCAATAATCCAAATGAACGGCTGGAAAATACCTGATGATTACCCGTATAAAGTTAGTTATTAATGTTAACATAGGCTTGCTTCTTGGAGATGTTTATTCTAAACTTTTGCTATAAGCCCCGTTGCGGGTTTAAGGAAAGACTAGCTAAGGAGATATTATGAACGAGCTTTTGAAAAAATCGGCTGCCGAACAAAGTAAAGCCCTAAAAAATAAAGAAGTTTCCGCTGTTGAATTAACAAATGCGGCTTTTGAAAGAATTTCCGAACTCGATGATAAATTGGGTGCGTTTAATTCTTTGACAAAAGATACTGCACTTGAGACAGCTAAAAAAGTAGATGAAAAAATTGCTAAAGGTGAAGACTTGCCGCTTCTGGCAGGTATTCCTCTCGCATTGAAAGATAATATGAATCTTATCGGTTCGAAAACTACAGCTTCAAGCAAAATTTTGGAAAACTTTGTTTCTCCGTTTAATGCAACTGTTACCGAAAAACTCCTCGGCAACCTTGTGCCGATTCTTGGAAAAGCTAATCTTGACGAGTTTGCAATGGGTTCTTCCAATGAAAACTCTGCATTTAAAAAAGTTCATAACCCCTGGGATTTGAAGAAGGTTCCCGGCGGTTCTTCCGGCGGGTCGGCAGCTTCTGTTTCTTCCTGCGAAGTTACACTTGCTTTAGGCTCTGATACGGGCGGTTCTATTCGTCTTCCGGCTTCTTTCTGCGGAATTGTAGGTATGAAACCTACTTACGGCAGAGTGTCCCGCTACGGTTTGATTGCATTTGCGTCTTCTTTAGACCAAATCGGCCCTTTTGCAAGAACTGTCGAAGATGCAGCAAACTTACTTGAAGTTATTTCAGGTCACGACCCTAAAGACAGCACTTCTTTAAATTTACCGGTTGAACATTATGCCGCTCATTTGAATGATGATATTAAAGGCTTGAAAGTCGGTGTAATTAAAGAACTTATGACAGAAGGACTTTCTGATGATGTTGCTGCTGCTATGAAAAAAGCTATTGAAGATTACAAAAAACTCGGAGCTGAAGTTGTTGAAATTTCACTCCCGAATTTGAAGCACTCAATCGGAATTTACTATATTCTTGCAACTGCTGAATGTTCTTCAAATCTTGCAAGATTTGACGGTGTAAAATACGGTTACAGAACTCCTGATGCGAAAAATCTTATGGAAATGTATACAAAAACAAGGGCAGAAGGTTTCGGGCCTGAAGTTAAACGTCGTATAATGCTCGGAACTTATGCACTTTCATCAGGTTACTATGATGCTTACTACAAAAAAGCACAGCAAATGCGTGCTCTTGTAACTCAGGATTTTGTTGAAGCATTCAAGAAAGTTGATATTTTGATTTCACCGACTTGCCCTAACACTGCGTTTGAACTTGGTGCTAAATCATCTGATCCGCTTCAAATGTATTTGACGGATATTGCAACGATTTCTGCTAACCTTGCCGGTATTCCCGGCATGAGCGTTCCTGCCGGATTTGATAAAGACGGTATGCCGATTGGTTTACAAATACTTGCTCCTCAGTTACAGGAAAGCCGATTGTTTAATGCCGCGCATAAGTTCGAAAGGGCAAACGATTACTACTTGCAACTTGCAAAAATATAAGTTGTTCAGGCGGGCATATTAAGTCCGCCTTTTTTAATTATGAAAGGAAGTTAAAATGGCAAAAGTTCAAAAGGTTATTTCTGAAACAGCACAAATTTCCCGTAAACTTACTCAATTAAAATCTGATATAGTATTCTCATCGGTTCTCGGAAATTATAAAGATTACAAAAATGCAAAAAAAGCTTACGCAGAACTTGCCAAAGATAATTTTGAGCTTTCAATGCAAGCTAAGGGCCCAAAAGTTGATAGAATTCCTTTATTTTCAAAGACCGGATTGAGAATTTTTAAGATAATGCTATTGGATATGTTCAGAATAAAGACTCCCGCAGAAAAAGAGTTTTCAAAACTTGTAAAACTCGAAAAAGCAAAACAAAAATTTAATATTCAGGGTTGACTTAAATTTCAATTCCTTCAAAAAATTTTTCCATTGGTATGCATAATATTTTTGCCATTTTAAAAAGAGCAATTGCAGTTGGTGAAGTTATGCCCTGCTCAATTTTACTAACATGGCTTAAACTCATATCAATATTTTCTGCGAATTCTTCCTGAGTTAAATCTCTTCTTATTCTCTCAGCTTTTATGTTACGTCCTAATTTATATTTTAATTTATCTCTCATTTAAAAATTATAATCCCTTGACATTTTAAACATAAGGGAATATATTAATACTTAATATCAATATATTGATATTAAAAGTAATATATTGCTAGGAGGCTTTATGAATAAACGAGGATTTACTTTAGCTGAAGTATTAATCACTTTAGGAATAATAGGAACTGTTGCTGCTTTGACATTACCGGTTTTAGTTGAGAAGCACCTAAAAAACGTAACAGCAACACGTTTAAAAGCATTTAATTCAATAATGGCTCAGGCCTTTCAGAGAGCAAAATTGGAATATGGTGATTGGAATAACTGGGAGTCAAATAACTTTGGAGAGAGCGGCTCTCTTAAGGGTGATGGTGAAAAACAATTGTTATGGCTACAAAAATATTTACTGCCTTATATTAAAACAACAGAAACAATAGCTAAAGGTAAATATGCAATTGTCGCACTCCCAAATGGCTCAGGATTTTCTAATTATAATAGTCTATATTTCTTTTGTGTAAAATATTCGGATTGTCAAAAAGAAGTAGAAGAGTATAATTCGCGTGATAGATTTATTTTTCAGTTTACAAGCAGAAAGGGCTTTGAACCGTATAGTATCGGATGGAAAGGGACAAGAGAAGAATTTTTTATTAGAAATTCGGCAGGACATTTATGCGCAAAAGGGAAAAGACAAGGTGGTCTGTGTGCTAAATTGATAGAATATGACGGTTGGGAAATCAAAGATGATTATCCATGGTAAAAAAAATAGGACTTTCGAAACAAAAGCCCTATTTTTCTATATAGTTATTTTGATTTTATTCTTTAGTATATTCAGCGTCGATTACGTCATCATCTCCGCCTTTTTTATCTTCAGAAGCTGCACTGTCGCTGGAAGCTGTTCCCTGGTTTGCCTGTTCTTCTTTTTGAACTGCTTCGTATGCTTTTTGTGAAATGCTGAACATTGTTTGTTGCAATTCTTCAGATAATTTTTTCAATTCATCTGTTGACTTGTTTTCATCCAATGCTTTTTGAAGTGCTGCTTTTTGTTCATCAAGTTTTGATTTGTCAGCCGCATCAATTTTGCCTTCAAAATCTTTTACGATTCTGTCAGCCGAGCCGATTAAGCTTGTTGCATTATTCTTGATTTCTGCTTCTTCTTTTTTCTTTTTATCTTCAGCAGCGTTAGCTTCGGCTTCTTTAACCATTTTGTCAATATCTGCTTCTGAAAGGTTAGATGAATTTGTGATTGTAATTTTTTGTTCTTTATTAGTAGCTTTATCTTTAGCAGATACGTTAACGATACCGTTAGCGTCGATATCGAATGTTACTTCGATTTGCGGCAGCCCTCTCATTGCCGGCGGAATACCGTCAAGTCTGAACATACCTAAAGATTTGTTATCTTTAGCCATTGGTCTTTCACCTTGAAGAACGTGAATGTCAACGGCAGTCTGGTTATTTTCGGCAGTTGAGAATACCTGTGATTTAGAAACCGGTATTGTAGTGTTTCTAGGAACTAACGGAGTCATAACTCCGCCTAATGTTTCGATACCAAGTGTAAGAGGGGTTACGTCTAACAATACGATATCTTTAACTTCACCTGCAAGTACACCTGCCTGAACTGCTGCACCAACTGCAACTACTTCATCAGGGTTTACTGATTGGTTAGGTTCTTTACCTGTGTATTCTTTTACTAACTGTTGAACAGCAGGAATTCTTGAAGAACCGCCGACTAATACAACTTCATTAATATCAGCTTTTGTTACACCGGCATCTTTCAATGCAGTTTCAACCGGAGTTTTACATCTGTTTAACAGGTCACGGCTCAAATCTTCAAATTTAGCTCTTGTTAAATTCAGGTCTAAGTGTTTTGGGCCGTTAGCGTCTGCTGTGATGAACGGAAGGTTAATGTTAGTTTCCATAACAGATGACAATTCGCATTTAGCTTTTTCAGCAGCTTCTTTAACACGCTGCATAGCCTGTTTGTCATTACGGAGGTCAATTCCTTCTTGTTTTTTAAATTCATCGCACATCCAGTCCATAATTTTTTGGTCAAAGTCATCACCACCTAAGTGAGTATCACCTGATGTTGAAAGAACTTCGTGAACGCCGTCGCCTATTTCGAGGATAGATACATCGAAAGTACCGCCGCCTAAGTCGAATACAAGAACTTTTTCAGGTTTATCTTTTTCAAGACCGTAAGCAAGAGCTGCTGCTGTTGGTTCGTTAACGATACGAAGAACATCTAAACCTGCAATTTTACCGGCGTCTTTAGTAGCCTGTCTTTGAGCGTCATTAAAGTAAGCAGGAACGGTAATAACTGCTGATGTAACTTTTTCTCCAAGATAAGAACTTGCGTCATCAGCTAATTTTCTTAAAATCATTGCTGAAATTTCTTGCGGAGTATAATCTTTACCGTCAATATTTACTTTATAATCTTCGCCCATATGTCTTTTGATAGAAGCGATAGTTTTATCAGGGTTTAAAATTGCCTGACGTTTAGCCAGTTGACCAACTAATCTTTCACCTGTTTTAGAAAAGCCTACGATTGAAGGGGTTGTTCTGGAACCTTCAGCGTTGGCAATAACTGTAGGCTTACCGCCTTCCATGACTGCTACAACGGAGTTTGTTGTACCTAAGTCAATACCTATTGTTTTTGCCATAATTTATTGTCTCCTTTACTTAAATAATTTGTTTATTTCTATATTTTTATTTATAACACTGATTTCAAGAAATCCTTAAAAAATAAACAAAAAATTAATAATTTCATTTAAATCCGGTTGAAAAATTATCTAAAATAGTGTATTCTTTATATATGGAGGGATAAATTATGAAGAATGCAGAAATAGAGCGGATTTCGGGGGGGGGGGCAGTGTAGAACCTTCTCGGGAAAAGGGTTTACATTATCAGAAGTTCTTATTACTCTTGGGATTATTGGTATAGTTGCGGCAATAACAATGCCTGTACTTGTTGGTAAATATCAGGATTTAGTATGCAGAAATAAATGGAAAAGTCTTTATTCTAAAATAAGTAACGCATATCTTTTTGTAAAAAATGATTTAGCTGTTTCTGATACAGATGAGATGTTTTCTTCGCTTGAGGAAGAGTATAAAATTCTAGAATTGATTAAGAAAAAATTGGGAGTCAGAATTGGAACTTATGAAAATATCTGTCCTGAAGGACAGGATTGCTCTTATGGCGGAGGTAATATTGAATCTTATAAAACTTTATATGGCACCGGTATGAATCCATATTCATTTGGAGGGTATATAGATAGTGATAACGGTCTTAATACTGTTTGGTATTCATTAGAAGGTGCAACTGTATATTTTAGAGCAAATAGTTTTTATGATATGTTTGTAATTTATATATTTGTAGATGTAAATGGTATACAATCTCCACCGAATATTTTAGGCAGAGACTTTTTTGCTCTGGTAATAACTCCGCCCGGAGCATGTCCAGTTGGGGCAAATTGCGGATACAGACCTCAGTATTTTAAGGATAGCTGTACTTCAGAAAAAGAGGTATATGCGTCTTCACTCAATGGTATGCACCACGGTTCACCTATTTCCGGAATAGGCTGTTCTTCTGATATGCTTTTAAAGTGATGATTTTTATAGTATTATTATTTTATGAAAAAAGTATTATTAATTAAATTATCATCGCTTGGGGATGTGATTTTTACCGTTCCGCTTGCTAATAATTTGAAAGCAAACGGATACGAAGTTCACTGGGTTACCACTGAAAAAGGCATTGATATTGTGCAGGGAAATTCTTGTGCTGACAAAGTTTTTTTTGCTCCTCTTTATACCTGGCGTAAAAATAAATTTAATCTTAAATACTTTTTTAAAATGGTTAAACTTATCTTTGATTTAAGAAAAGAAAATTATGATATAGCATTTGACTGTCAGAGAAGAATTAAGAGTTTGCCTTTTATGCGTTTTTGCGGCGCAAAAAGAAGAATAATTTCGAAATATTCTTCAGAATTTGCTTCTCTTGGGGCTAATGAGGTTTTACCTCCGGCTCCTGATGGTTTACACATGGTTATGTGGAACCTTGATTATGCTAAATATCTCGGGTTTGATATTAATAATATAAAAATGTCGTTGCCTGAACAGTCAGAAATTACAAAGCAGAGGGTTGACAGATTGCTCGAGGATGCAGATTTATCAAAACCGCTTGTTGTAATTGCTCCGGCTACAACTTGGGAGCCTAAACACTGGGCTGTAGAAAACTGGATTAAGGTCGTTGACGCTTTAAAGGACAGGTGTACGCTGATTTTTACCGGAATGGAGCAGGATAAAAAGCTTATTTCTTCTATCGGAGGCGATAAGTATATCAACCTTGCGGGGAAAACTAATTTAAATGATTTAATGGAACTTTTCTCTCGTGTTAATCTGGTTATAGCTCCTGATTCAGGTAGTGCACACCTCGCGTGGGCAGCTTCCGAGCCTGCATTAATTGAGGTGTTCTGTTGTACTGATATCCGTCTTTTCGGTTGTTTTGGAGATGATAATAAGTATTTTGCATTAAGCGGTGATTTGCCATGCAGACCATGCAATAAACGGGTTTGCCCTAAAGAAAAAGGTCATAACGAATGTACAAAATATCCTTCTGCCGATGTTGTTATAGAAAAAGCTATGCACGTGCTTGATAATTTTAACGCAGGATGCGCTTGTAAATAGTGTTTATATTTTCCAAAAATGCATTTTTATCAAATATTTTTTCAATTTCATCATTTGTTAAATGAGCGGCTACATCGGTATCTTTTAGCAGGTTAGCTTTAAAATCACCGTCATTTTCAAATGCATCAAGGGCATTTCTTTGTACAATACGGTAGGCTTCTTCTCTGGTCAAACCTTTTTCAACGAGTTCAAGCAAAACTTTTTGTGAGAAAACTATCCCGCCGAATTTTTCTGTATTTTTAAGCATATTTTTCTCATGTACAACAAGATTTTTAATTACACTGTTAAATCTGTAAAGCATAAAATCTACCAGAATAAGGCTGTCGGGGAATATTATTCTCTCGGCAGAACTGTGGGATATATCTCTTTCGTGCCAGAGCGGAATATTTTCCATAGCTGCTAAAGAGTTTGCACGGACGACTCTTGCCAGTCCGCATAAATTTTCGCTTAATACCGGATTTTTCTTATGCGGCATTGCAGATGACCCTTTTTGCTTTGCTCCGAAACCTTCTTCAACTTCCAGAACTTCAGTTCTTTGCAAATGTCGAATTTCTGTTGCAAACTGTTCAATCACACTTGCAATAAGTGCAAGTGACTGCATAAAGTATGCGTGATAATCTCTTGAGATAATCTGGGTTGAAATTCTTGCGGGTTTGAGGCCGAGGTTTTTGCAGGTAATTTCTTCTATTTTCGGAGAAATGTTACTGTAGGTTCCCACTGGCCCTGAAATCTGTCCGACGCGTATTTCTTCAAGGGCGTGTTTGAAATTATCAAGCTGACGTTCCAGAATATCTATCCATGAGCAAATTTTTACTCCAAAAGTCATGACCTCTGCATGTATGCCGTGGGAACGACCTATGCAAACAGTATTTTTGTGTTTGTTGGCAAGTTCCTTTAATGATTTAAGTGTATCTTCCAGATCATTAATTATAATTTTTCCGCTATCCTGAATCTGAAGTGCAAATGCAGTATCAATTACATCAGAACTTGTCATACCAACATGCATATATTTTGCTAACTCTCCAAGACTTTCATTTACGCAGGTTAAAAATGCAATTACATCATGTCGTACTTCTGCTTCAATTTCGTCAATTCTTTCTATTGTAAAAGATGCTCTTTTCTTTAACTCGTCAATATCTTTTTTCGGGAATTTTCCTGTTTTTGCATAAGCTTCACATACGGCAATTTCAACTTTGAGGTAGTACTCAAACTTTGTATGTAAATCCCAAATTTTTTTCATTTCTTCACGTGAATATCTATCAATCATAATTTTATGCTAACACAAAAATTTTAAATAATTGTAACTAAATGTAAAGACGCTAATGCCTCTAAAATAAAGATTTTTAATAAAATTGCCGTATTAAAATACTATAGGACAAGGAGTAATCATGGGCCTGAGTGCATCACAAGCGAGATTATTAAGTATAACGGCGCGGTTGTCGGATAATGAACTACGTTCACAAACGATAACAACGGCGAAAATGTCTTTGGCGAGCAAAACGAGTGAAGCAAGCTCGGCATATTTGGATGCATTAAATCAGACGGAATTGATGTTTTCAACATATGATGCAGATGGCAATAAGACGTTGCAGAAATTAACCGGCACGAGCTTGACAGAGTATGGGAGCTTGAAGAACCAGTACGGAATAATAAATACAGACGGCCAGATAATGGTGAGTGAAACGGATGCGAATAATTACTTAAACAGTGCAACAATGGGCGAATTTCTTGAGAAATACGGAGTAGCGAAAGTAGAAGATCAGGAAAAAGATAACCCTGCGTATATAGATAAAGCGACATCAATCTGGGGTTCAGACTGGAAGAACTGGGTAACGAACGG
>DVIU01000206.1 GCA_018711035.1 Candidatus Scatousia excrementigallinarum | reverse complement strand
AATTCAATACATATTAAAAAAAATAGAACGCTACTATGCAGGGGAAGAATTAAAACCAAACTCGTTTACAATTGAACATGTACTGCCTGAATCAATAAAAACTGATTACGTTGGAATGATTGGCAATCTTTTACCTCTTGGCTCAAAATTGAATGAGGATTTAGCTAATAAAGAGCTTGGAAGCAAATTAGAAGGATATAGACAATCTCAATATACAACCGTTAAACAGTTTGTAGAAAAGTACAGTAATTGCGATTCATGGAACAAAGAGTTAATAATACAACGGACAAAAGAATTAGCAAAAATACTTTATGATAATATTATTGAAGGATAAATTCGATTTACGTTACTAACGCTCCACCAAGTCAAAATAATCCGAACCTTTTGGCAACAACCGATTGGTTCGGATTTATTTTATTGTTATAAGCCGATTTATTTGACATTATATGATAAAACAAGTAAAATATATTTACTCTAAGTGTAGATTTAGAGGTGCTGTATTTCTGTCAAGTATTTATATGCGATTTCTTGCAAGAAATCCACTATAAAGCTTGAGAGTGTGTGAGACGATTGTCTGCAACAAGTAAATGGTTGCATATAATTTGTTATCACCTCCAGTAGGAATATGAGAATAAATATTATCCACGATAATATTATATCATATTTCACAATTGTGCAAAATGGAGCAGCTGGTTGATGGTTTTATGTGAACCAACAAGCACAAAAAATTTAATACCAAGTTAAGGTATGTGCCTGCCGCTAAGAGATGCTGTTCCTCATGCGGCGGGCATCTTGCTATATCAAGGTGTTTTATGGAAGAGAAAACGATGGAATTAAATCAATGGCTGGATAAAAGCAATTCTATTAAAAAGTATGCTCATTTTGATAGGCGTGTATCAATAAAAACTGTTTGGAATGAAATTAAAGAACCTCGAAATATAATAACTCATGCTTTCTTGCCTTTCATTCACTCACCTCTTATTTTTCACAAATATTCTAAGCATAAGGGACGCAAGGATAAAATTAGACAATTGTACTATTCATCGCACTACGATAGGTGTATCTATCAATACTATTCCTATCTACTTAATGAACGTTACAATATAAAAGCAGATGAAGTGGGTATCAACCAAGCAAGTATAGCATATAGAACAAATTTGCATAAAAGTAATATTCATTTTGCGAAGGAAGCTTTTGATTTTATTAAAGAGCAGCAGAGTTGCTTTATTATAGTTGGTGATTTTAAAGATTTCTTTGACTCACTAAATCATTCCTATCTTAAAAGTCAGATTTGTAATTTACTAGGCGCGGAAAGATTGCCAGAAGACTATTACAAAGTTTTTCGTAGCATAACAAAATATAGCTATGTAGATTTTTCTGAAATACTTAAGCATTATGGAATGCCAGATACTATTACCTCCCGTAGGGAATTAAACAAAAAAGATATTATATTACCGATTCAAACTTTACGAAAAATGGGTATTATTGAAAGCAATAAAAAGAGTTATGGCATTCCACAAGGGTCTGCTATCAGTGCAGTACTTTCAAATATCTACATGCTCCAATTCGATCAAAATGTTAATGAGTTTATTAAACAATATAACGGCAAGTATCTACGCTATAGCGATGATACAATTTTTGTCCTGCCTGTTACCGCTGAGAGCGAGATACAAAAAATCCATCTCGAAATTAGGAATATTATTAGCAAAATACCGAATCTTACTTTGCAAGCAGAAAAAACGAAGTTATATTACTACAATGATGGCAAATTGTTAAACAAAGATTCTTTAATTGATGGACGAGCAAACGATAAAAATATAATAGATTACTTGGGATTCAGTTTTGATGGTAAAAATATTTACTTAAGAGATAAGACTATTAGTAAATATTATTACAGAATGTATAAGAAGGCAGATACTGTAGTAAAATGTAAAGGAATTTCGCCAAAAGGTAACATCATTTCAAACAAGAATCTCTATAATACATATTCATTAAAAGGAGCGAACAGTAGCGAAATTTCTAAAGGTAATTTTTTAAGTTATGTAAAAAGGTGCAAAAAAGTATTTGGCGCAAACGAAAAAGTTGTTAAAGTATTAAATACTCACTATGGAAAAATTAAGAAAAGATTAAAAAGAATTAAATAAAACGAGGGGCTTGCGGTTTTCCGCAAGCCCCTCGTGCCGTTTTTCTAGGTTTGTGATATTCGGCGCAACCTGTCTGATTAAATGAAAAAAAATCATATACTCAATCCGCTTTATGTTTTGCGCGGATTTTCGTAAACCGTCAGAGCGGTCATCCCGTGAAAATCAATGGGACGTTTCCTTATTCTTTGATATTCAATTGTCTTTGGGCGCGTTGCGCTTTCCATTCTTCAAACTCACGCTGTCCCTCATCGCTGTTAAAATAGTTCAAAATTGCCGGGATAAAGGCACGAGCCAGCGAATCAATCTCGTGTTGCGGTATCCCTGTGTTGTTTTTCTTTCTCGCCATCCCCCGTTGTTATGTAGTCTATTCGATAACTTTCCTCCTTTTAAGCGTTTATTCAGTTTTACTTGCTCCAATGATTGCCCGACGACTTGAAGGGCTTGGGGCGATACTTGTCCAACTTGCGCTGCCTGACCGTTTCTATAACTTCATTCAGCTTGTCGGGCGCGTGTTCTCTTATCTCGCGAAGGACGTCGGCATCACCTTGAAGTGCTTGCTTTTCGCGTTCTGTCTTTTGATAGAGATTGAACACATCGCTTTGGTCGCGTGCGCTGATTTGCAGCCTTTCTTCGAGCTGACCGTTCTCGGCTTTGAGCTTTGCGGCTTCTGCCGCGATGACGGGCAAGTCCCTTTTGTTGAGCTTGCGCTTGCCGTCCGAGTATTCATGCAAAACATCTGCAGCCGCTTGGAGCGGAGCCGTGTCGCGTTGAAGTTGTCTCTGTCTATCTTCAAGTTGTTGAGTTTCCCGTTCGGCGTGGACTTGCCGCTGTTCTGCAATCACCGCGCCCTGTTCGGCAACAGTCTTGCGTTCTTCTGCGGCAGCCGTTT
>DVIU01000205.1 GCA_018711035.1 Candidatus Scatousia excrementigallinarum | reverse complement strand
GTAAATATTTATTTTACACATTACAATCTGCGAAGGCACAAATATATTTTAAGAATAGCGTAACGGGTGGGACAATAAAAAATTTGGGACTAAAAGCGTTACGCGAATTTCAAATTCAAATCCCACCGCTTGAAGAACAGGAACGTATCGTTGAAATTTTGGACCGCTTTGATAAATTATGCAATGACCTTTCCGAAGGTTTGCCCGCCGAAATAGATGCCCGCCAAAAGCAGTACGAATATTATAGAGATAAATTATTAAGGTTTTAAAGTAAAATGACGCAAAAGAAGTATCAAGTGTTTATTAGCTCTACATATACAGACTTAATAGAAGAGCGAAAGAAAGTGCAGGAAATTCTTTTAATGGCAGATTGTATCCCTGCGGGCATGGAAGCATTTGTCGCCACTACGGAGGAACAATTCCAAATTATCAAAAAGGTAATTGATTTTTGTGATTACTATGTTTTAATTTTAGGGAAACGTTATGGGAGCATTAACCCGGAAACGGGGTTGAGCTATACCGAAATGGAGTATGAGTATGCTGTTTCAAAAGGCGTTCCTGTTTTGGTCTTTGCGCTTGATGATTCTGTTGTGGTGAGTGCTGATAAAGAGGAGAAGGATGCAGAGAGTAAAAGGAAGCTCGCTGTTTTTAAAGAGAAGGCAATGAAAAATCGCCTTGCAAGCATTTGGAAAGACGGCGGGGATTTATCTGGGAAAGTGGCCATTGCTATTATGAAAGCAAAAGAAGAAATTGTTCGCCCTGGTTGGATGCGTGGTGATAGTTATTCAACAGAAAGCTTGGAGAGGATTGTAAAGCTTCAAGAAGAAAATAAAGCCATGTCAGAAGAAATATCAAATTTGAAAGAACAAGTTGGAAAATTAGAGCAAATACCAGATCTTGCTTTTGAAGGATACTCTGTAGAGATTAGTTATAACAGAAATGAGTGTGATAAAATAACAAAGAGTTCTACATTAGATAAAATTTTCTCATATATATCATTGAATATAGGAGAATATGAGGTTCATGAAAAGTATTTGGAGGATTTGGTCGCTCAATCTGTGGGGTATAGTAGAAGCGATTATTGTGATGGTTTTTCTATAAAAAGAATAATAAATCAGTTTGTTATTCTAGGTTTTTTGGAAACTTGGATTGTTGATGATGAAGGAGGAGTATATAAATTAACTGAAAAAGGAAAGCAAATGAAGAATATGTTAAATGCTTTCCGTATCGAGGAACAAAAATGAATCAATACAACGTTGTTGTGCAGAGTGAAGAAAGCACGGTTTTAGCTGAATACATATCGCAAGGCAAGCGCGCCGAAAGTTATCAGAGCGAAGCCGACTTAGAGCGCGAATTTATTAAATTGCTCACAGAACTTGGGTATGAGTATCTGCCTGTTCATACAGAGGCGGAGCTCATTATAAACCTGCGTAAAAAGTTGGAGGAGCTGAACGATTATCAGTTTTCCGACAGCGAGTGGGAGCAGTTCTTCAGTAATTGCATAGCCGGCAAAAATGACGGAATAGTCGAAAAGACCAGGCGTATTCAGGAGGACTATATTCAGGTTCTTCACCGCGACAACGGCGCAACTAAAAATATTAACCTTATAGATAAGAAGAATATTAACAATAACAAATTACAGGTTATAAATCAGTACGAAAATAACGACGGTAAATATGATAACCGCTACGACGTTACTATTCTTGTCAACGGTCTGCCGCTCGTACATATTGAGCTCAAAAGGCGGGGCGTGCCGATACGCGAGGCATTCAATCAGATAGACCGTTACCAGCGCGATAGCTTTTGGGCGGCGAGCGGACTATATGAGTATGTTCAG
Source organism: Candidatus Scatousia excrementigallinarum (assembly GCA_018711035.1). Classification (GTDB taxonomy): domain Bacteria; phylum Cyanobacteriota; class Vampirovibrionia; order Gastranaerophilales; family Gastranaerophilaceae; genus Scatousia; species Scatousia excrementigallinarum. The sequence continues at coordinate 5,683 of DVIU01000205.1, read as the reverse complement.
ATATTTGTAATTTCCAACGGAACAAACACAAAGTACTATTCCAACAGTACGCGTTTTAATCATATTAAGGATGCGGCACGCGGAGCGAAAAAAGGTAAAACGAGCAACAGCTTTGAGTTTACTTCATTCTGGGCAGACGCTAAAAATAAAGTCATACCTGATTTGATTGACTTCACCAAGACGTTTTTTGCCAAGCATACAATTTTAAACATACTCACAAAGTATTGCGTGTTCACGGCTGAGAATATGCTTTTGGTAATGCGGCCCTATCAGATTGCGGCAACCGAGCGAATACTCAACCGCATTGAAATTGCCCACAATTACAAAAAATACGGCACGGTGGAGGGAGGCGGCTATATATGGCATACCACCGGCAGCGGTAAAACTTTGACGTCCTTCAAGACCGCACAGCTTGCAACAAGCCTCAATTATATAGATAAAGTGCTCTTTGTCGTCGACAGAAAAGATTTGGACTATCAGACGATGAAGGAGTACGACCGCTTTGAAAAGGGTGCGGCGAACAGCAATACATCTACCGCAATTCTTAAAAGGCAACTTGAAGACTCCAACGCAAAAATTATAATTACAACCATTCAGAAGCTCAGCACATTCATCAAAAAGAACGCAGGGCACCCCGTGGCGGACAAGCAGATTGTAATTATCTTTGATGAGTGCCACCGCAGTCAGTTCGGCGATATGCATCTTGCAATTACAAGGTTCTTCAAACAGTATTATTTATTTGGTTTTACGGGTACGCCTATTTTTGCGGTCAATGCGGGCGTTTCAAAAAATCCTGCATTGCGTACGACAGAGCAGGCTTTCGGTATGCAGCTGCATACCTATACGATTGTCGATGCGATAAACGACAAAAACGTGCTTCCTTTCCGCGTGGATTATATAAAGACGATGGACAAGGAGCCGGATATTGACGACAAGGAAGTATGGGATATTGACAGGGAAAAGGCTTATCTTGCGCCTGAACGCATAACTAAAGTAGTGGAATATATCCTCGACCACTTTGACCAAAAGACAAAGCGCAACGAGCGCGCTTATCAGTTCCGTCATCTTGTAAACGTAAGCGAAGTTGCCGCTGCAAAGAGCGGCGACGTGGAAGAGATAAGAAACAAGGTTCACGTCAAGGGGTTTAATTCAATATTTGCCGTGTCATCTGTGGAGGCGGCAAAACTTTACTATGCCGAATTTAAAAAGCAGATGACAGAACACCCCGAAAAGGCTATAAAAATAGCAACTATTTTTAGTTTTGCTGCCAACGAGGGCGAAGTCGATGGAATGCTTGATGAGGAAAATTCTGACAGCACGGCAGACCTCGACGCTTCTTCGCGTGATTTTTTGGAGGGCGCAATAAGGGAATATAACGAATATTTCGGTACGAATTACGATACTTCTTCGCAGAAATTCCCCAATTATTACAAAGATGTTTCCCTTCGCATGAAGAATAAGGACATAGATCTGCTTATTGTAGTAAACATGTTCCTTACTGGGTTTGACGCCACTACACTCAATACATTGTGGGTAGATAAAAACCTTAAAATGCACGGGCTCATTCAGGCATATTCCCGCACCAATCGTATTTTGAATTCAATTAAAACGTTTGGCAATATAGTTTGTTTCCGCAATCTACAAAAGCGTACAGATGACGCGATAGCCTTGTTTGGTGACAGGGAAGCCGGCGGTATTGTGCTTATGCGTGGATTCAAAGATTACTATTATGGCTACAAGGATGATAAGGGAAATTACCATCAGGGCTATGTGGATATGATAGAAAACCTTGTTTCGCGGTTCCCTGTCGAACAGGAGAGAATCGAAGGCGAAACCAAGCAAAAAGAATTTATTGTGCTCTTTGGCGCAATATTGCGTATGCGCAATCTATTGACTTCGTTTGATGACTTTGCAGAAAAGGAATTGCTCACGGAGCGTGACTTGCAGGACTATCTTGGCAAGTATCAAGATTTGCGAGATGAGTGGAAGAGTAGAAGGCGCGACGGGGAGAAAGAGGATATAACCGATGACGTCGTCTTTGAGATTGAGCTTATCAAGCAGATAGAAATCAATATAGACTACATCCTGATGCTTGTAAAAAAGTATCATGATTCGCATTGTGATGATAAAGAAGTACTTATCACAATTCATAAGGCAATCGATGCAAGTCCAGAACTACGCAGTAAGAAAGCTCTTATTGATAATTTCATAGACGGTATCAATGACGTATCTGACGTAATGGTCGAGTGGCGTGAATATGTCGCAAAAGAAAAAGTAAGACAGCTAAACGTAATAATAACCGAAGAAAATTTAAAACCCGAAGAAACATATAAATTTATTGAAAACTCTTTCCGTGACGGCGGAATAAAGACAACTGGAACGGACATTGATAAAATAATGCCGCCGGTATCAAGATTCGGCGGCGGCAGGGAAAAGAAAAAGCAGACGATAATTGAAAAACTCAAAGCTTTCTTTGAACGGTTCTTCGGTATTGGGTGATAGGTGATATACTTTATAAAGGAGAATGGGCGACTGTTAAGTCGCCCATTTTAAAACTTAATGTGATGAAAGTTTCATTGCCTCAACCAATAGATAAATTGTAGTACTTGAATTCCATTCCCATATCGGCAATTCTTTTGCTGCATTAAATTGTTCTCTGAACTCTTTAACGCGCTTTTGATAAACAATTTTAGCATTGTTTATAGCAATATTATAGTTTGGAACGAAGTAGTTTTTTAAGGTGTCATCATCTGACTTATCGTAAGTAAATTTACAGCCTTGACTTTTCAGATATTCATTGAGTATATCGATAAGTTGGGTAGTATTTAAATACTTGTCGCACTTTTGAAAATGTGATATAAGCCACACTTCAAAGGCAGCATTGGAGTATGCGATTTTTATACCATTCTTCTTTGCTTCCCTTATTGCTGGGATTAATTGATTTTCTGAATAGGTATTATCTATGTCAAATACGCACCAAACTTGGTTGGCATCCCTAGTGTATTGCTCCGCTTCGTGAACAAGTCCTGTTGGAGCAGCATTTTTGAAAAGTACCTTAACTTCATATATGCTTTTATATGATTTAAGCAGGTTGAAATAATTCTGTTCAGATTTTTTTCCGTTTGTAATAATTACAAACGTCTCTCGCGTTTTTCGTGTGTCAATCTTTCTTGCCATCGCACACCTCAATTGTTCTGCTTCATATCGGGAAGTTTTGTGTAGAAGCCGGCAAGATATTTTTTACTGAACAGATCGCTTTTCCGCACGTTTTTATAGTCTGATAATGCTGTCAGGATGCTTTCGCCATATTGATTTTTACTTGTAAAGTATATTTGATCGCGGCGTAAATCCTCATCCATCAGCATAATATTATGTGCAGTACATATGAGTTGCGCGTTCTTTGGATTTGAGTCGATAGAATTAAATAATTCGATAATATAATCAGTTACAAGGAAATGTAGTTTGGCATCTATTTCGTCAATGAGTAAAACATATCCGTTATCAAGGGCAGCAAGTATCCAGCCCATGTATAGCAGGAGCCTTTCTGTGCCTTCGGAATTAAATCCGCGGTTTTTGAACAACATTATATCCCTGTGTCCTTTAACATTGTGATTCTCGTCATAGATATCAAATTGTGTTTGCAGGTCAATGTTGTAAAGATCGGCAGCTTCTTGCTTGAGCTGTCCGACAAGGGTGGGGTCGACTTGCATCTGTGTGTTAAAGCGCAAAACATCATTAATGTCATTCATGTTTGCAACTTTATCCTTTACAACTTTTATATTGCTTATTCCAATATCTGCAAGCGAGAGGATTTTTAACGCTTCTTCACGGTATTTGCCGTTGTTTACAGTGTATATATCTAAGCTGTTTGCGTTATTGCTGAATACAATGAGTAAATTCTTGAACCAATTAAGCACGTCGTTGATATAGGGTGCTATATCAAGTTGAAAATTGTTTGCGACAGACAGGAATAGGGTTGTGGGAGAAATGTTGATAAGGCTGGTAGCTTGTTTGTTCAAGCCGGTAATTTCTATATTTTTACCCATGCGCTTAAAGACAGGTGTCAGACGCTCTGTACGGCGGTCAAGCCACTCGCTGTTTATTGCACCATGCAATATTGTAAATCCATAGCGATAGAACGTATTATTTTGTATTACTTCGACTTCAAATAAACTCTCTTCATTTGCAGCATTTTGGAGAAATGCAAACGGTTCATTTGCCTGAACCACAGGGAATTGGGCGCCTGAGGAACTTATTACATTACGCATATAAGTCAAAATTTTAAGCACGTTAGATTTACCGGAAGCGTTACTGCCAAAAATTACAGCAGATTTAAGTAACTCATTTTCACCTTTGGGCATTAGATTTTCGTTTACGGTAAATGTATTTATTTCACGAAGGTCACTATCGCTCGTTGCTTCCATGCTGAGAATATTTTCTTTAAGAAAAGAACGGCAATTTTTAAAGCGGAAATTGATTAACAACTTAATACCTCCTTTTTGGTGCTTGTATATTTATTCTACTATATTATATTCAAAAAATCAATAGCTTAAACGCGTTATTTGCAAAAAAATTGCAAATAACGCGTTTAATTGCCTTGCTGGGATAAGAATTAGGAGCAATAGTGGATTGATGTTTGGTAAATAGCAAATTGAATATATTCTACATTTCACCTCGCAGCATTAAGGTTGTGTTTCCCTTTGAAGAGGAACAGAAAGTGACCAGTAGAGTAGACAGTAAAGTGGCCTCTAATTTAAAGATCACCCAAAACCGCATAATTGAATTAATGAGGGATAATCCGCAAATAACCATATCTGAATTATAAAAATTAATAGATATGAGCAATAGCGGTATAAAAAAGAATATTGCTAAATTGAAAGAGGATGGAGCGATAGAGCGAGTTGACTCTGATAAATCAGGAAGTTGGAAAGTAAAATAACAGAAAAGTGGCCCGTCGGGAGAAATCGCGACGGGCTTTCTTGCGATTTATACCCTATTATACCCAAAATTGCAAGGGGGTATAAAGGGGTATAAAGGGGTATAATAAAAATTTTAAAGGCTCGTTACAAATGCAGCTCGCCGCGAGAAATCGCGGCGGGCTGTCAGTATATTAGGAGATTATTGGTTTTCGTCCACGTCGGAGAAGTCAAAACATTCCACGGCGAGGCGCAAACCGAATTTAAAACCGCGAACGTAGTAGCTCTCCGAAATGAGTGCGTGGCGGTCGCCGTAGAGGTCAACGAACTCGTCAAACAGTTTGAGTTGTTCTCCTGTCAGCATCGGGCGTAGCTTGTTGTATATAGCCGTTTCGCGTTGGTCAATGTCGGTGTACTCCTTAGTCCTCGGCGTAGTTATAACCTCGTCTGCAAGGTTGCCGTCAAAAAATGCCTTAATAATTTTGCTTTCCATAAATCTGATTTCCTTTTTTTATATTCAAAAAAGTACGGTTTTAGGCAAGCGGTATTCTCTCATAAAATTAAATTTTTGTTGTTAGGTAAGGCAAATTTTGTTTGTCGCACGCTGTCGCATAAATTTTTGCAACCCTCAAAAATGGGGCATTTTGAGCGTTTTTTGCTTAAAAACAGCCCAAAATCAAGGTGTTTTTCCAGTCCGTTGTCCCTTCAAGTCCAACAAGCGGAGCCATTCCGGTGATAATGGCGACGAGGATCCACCTGTTCCCATT
>DVIU01000016.1 GCA_018711035.1 Candidatus Scatousia excrementigallinarum | reverse complement strand
TTAACGAATAAAAAAAAGCCCTTAAAAAGGGCCTGGAATTAAGAATAGCTGGAAGTATGAAAAAGATTTATCTTTACAAGACTATTAAACCTAATAAGTGTTTATTTTACAATTACCCGTTCGGGTAGTTTTTTATATTTCAATAAAGTTTGAAAGATTGCCTTCCTGAGGATTAACTATTTCTGTATAATCAATACTTTTATCTAAGGTTTTAAGCACTTGTTTTACTCTGTTTGAATTCGTTTCCATTAAGACTTTGTGATAATATGAGCTTATAGGCTGGAATCCAAGTTTTTTATATTTAGATACTGTATCGTATGGACCGTTTGTAATAGCTTCTAACTTTATTTTATTAGCTTGTTTTCCAATAAATATTTTAAATAGCTGTTGAAATAATGTTGTACCTGCTAAATTTACCTTTTGCCCGTATTCAGTAGGCCAGGTACAAATACAATCAAGTAAAAAAGTGTTCTTGCCTGGTAAAAACGCTATCAGTCCGCAAGGTTTCCGGTTGTTTGCAGCTAAAAAACTCTGCCGGTCAGTTTTTAATGAGTTAAGTTTTGCAAGTTCCAGCATTTCATGCCATCTTTCATAGTTATATTTTGCAAGACCGGGCATTAAATTTTCCAAATCAACATCAAAACTTTTTAAAAAATGTTTGTCATGTTTTGGCGACAATTCATATAATTTAATTTCAGTTTCAACATTTTTGATTATATTTTTAGTATTTGCAATATATCTTGCAGTAAAATTGGGACTTTTAGGTTTATTATTTATACTTGTAAGCATTTTTACCTCACAAGCTTATAAAAATACCTGAATAAAAAATTTGCTAATGCAAAAACATTAAGTTACAAACCGTAATAGCCGCTACAATGCCTATACAATCAGCAATAAGACCAACAATAAGTGAATAACGTAATTTTTTTATTCCTACAGCCCCGAAGTACACTGCAAGAATATAAAATGTGGTTTCGCTGCTTCCTACCATTACGGCTGCAAGTGTAGTAGCATAGTTATCAGGCCCGAGAGCATGTGCTATATCAGAAAATATTCCCAGTGCTGCTGAGCCAGAGAGTGAACGAACGACCATTACAGGTAATATATCTGCCGGAATATTAAAACCTGTTAGTAAAGGTGCCAGAGCATTACCTGTTAATTCAATAATGCCGGATGCTCGAAGCATTGATATTGATACTATAATTGCAACAAGATAAGGTATAATGTTTACCGAAACCTTAAAACCTTCTTTTGCTCCATCTGTAAAAACTTCATATATAGGAATCTTTTTTAATAAACCCATAGTTAATATAATGATAATTATAGCCGGAAGTGCCCAGAGTGATATAAAATTCATTACGGAGTGAAACATTACTGCTTACCTCCGTTTTTTTGCGGCTTCCAGTATTTTTGGAAAATTTTGGCTAATATAATTGCACTTATAAACGCAATTGATGTAACAAGAAGTGTTGGCGCAATAATTGACGTAGGATTTTTATATCCAATTCCGATGAGAACTGCGATTACTGTTGCCGGAACAATTTGAAACCCGGCCGTACTCATTGCCAGAAACATACACATAGAATTTGATGCTGAAGCTTTATCTGTATTATGGTGCTGCAATTCTTCCATAGCCTTTATTCCAATTGGTGTTGCTGCATTTGCAAGCCCGAAGGCATTGGCGGTAAAACTCATTGCTATATCTCCGATTGCAGGTGAATCTTCAGGTATCTCATTGAATACACGTTTGGTAACGGGTTTAATTAGTTTGGCTATTAAGTCAATAAGACCGCACTGTTTTGCAATCTTCATAATACCAAGCCAGAATGACATAATCCCGATTAATGAAAATGCTACTTTAACTGATAATTCTGCGCCCTGTAATATCGCGTTCACAACATCGGAAAGTTTCCCGTTTATGGCACCTGCGATAATTGAAGTTACTATTAAGAAGTAAAATATGTAATTCATATTTCAATTTAAACATTAAAACACAGGAGGGTCAATTTGTTAATCTTCTTTTTCCGGTTGTTTTGCTTGTATCCACGGGTAATCATCTTTCATTTCCCATCCATCATATTCAATTAATCTTGTGCAGTAATGTCTGCGGCCCTGTGAAAATATATCTGCATTGTCAAAATTCCCTTTTAAGCAACTATCCAGCAATTCCTCTCTAGTCTTTGTTTGCGCTGTACAGTTTGAAGTAACAAATTTATAATTATCATTAACCTTACATATTGAAAATAAAAAGGTTCTTCTTCCATCATATTTTTCATTCCCGCAATATGCAAATTCCGTACAATAGAAAAAGTGTACAGTTCCGCGAATTGCGTATGCATTAAAACCACTGCCGTCTGCAAATTCAACCTCGTAATTGGAGGTACTCGTTCCGTTTGCTTTTCTTTTTAACACTGATTTTATATGTTTGTCTAAATGTTTATTATACCATGGTTCAAAGCATGCATTTTTATCAGGGCAATCTGTCATCCAGTATTCAAGTGATCCATTTTGAGCTTCTTCTAATTTGATTGCTTGTGTCATTACTGTATAAAATTTTTTTAACTTATTAACTGTAACCTGTTTTTGATAATTATTGATTATTGTTGGCAAAGTCATTGCTGCAACAACTCCTATTATACCCAGTGTGATTAAAACTTCTGCAAGTGTAAATCCTTTATAGTTATTCATATGACCTCCATAGCATATTTATAATTATTTTATGCTATATATTGCATATTGTCAAGATGTATATTGCATTAATGTTTTACTTCTATAAGTGTAATCTTATAAAAGGAGGATATTTATCTTGGGTATTCATTTTGGGGAAAGAATAAAAAAATTAAGAAAATTCAAAAAATTTACACAAGAACAGCTTGCTGAACTTGTAGATATTGATGTCCGTCAGATAGCGCGAATAGAAGCTTGCGAGTCATTGCCTTCTATTCCTACATTATTGAAATTTTGCTCAGTTTTTTCAGTGAGTCCTAATGATTTACTTGCATATTCTACAACTGATTCTACGGTAAATGCTTCTTTAAAATCTGACATAAATGACATATTGACTCTGGCTAAACCTGAGCAACTCGAACTTATTAAAAAATTAATTTTGGCTGTTTTATAGAATATAAAAAACACCCGAATTATTCGGGTGTTTTTTTATTAAATGAATAAAACTTATGCAATCAATTCTTTAACTTCTGCTGCAAAGTTTTTAGGATCTAATTTAATACCAGGTCCCATTGTTGTTGCAAGGTAAACTGATTTTACAAATGTACCTTTTGCAGAAGCTGGTTTAGCTCTTAGAATTGCATCTGCTAAAGTTGCATAGTTTTTAACAAGATCTTCATTAGAAAAGTCAGCTTTTCCGATAGGGCAGTGAATCATACCTTGTTTATCGGCTCTGAATTCAACTTTACCTGCTTTAGCATCTTTAACTGCTTTTGCTACATCCATTGTAACTGTACCGGTTTTAGGGTTTGGCATTAAGCCTTTAGGCCCGAGAACACGTCCTAATTTACCGAGCATACCCATACAATCCGGTGTTGCAATAAGTGTATCAAATTCAAACCAGCCGCCGGAAATTTTATCAATAATTTCTTCAGCACCTGCAAAATCTGCTCCTGCTTCTTTTGCTTCAGTTGCTTTAGGGCCTTTTGCAATAACACAGACTCTGATAGTTTTACCTAAACCAGCAGGTAATACTACAGTTGATCTGATTTGCTGGTCTGCCTGACGTACATCAATACCTAATCTCATATGGCATTCAACTGTTTCGTTAAATTTTGATGTTTCTTTTGATATTTCTTGTAATTTTTTCAATGCATCAACTGCTGTAGACGGTTGCGTAAAGTCTGCAAGCATTTCCTGCACTTTTTTCTGTTTTTTAGTTAATTTTGACATTTTTTAATTTCCTTTCATGGTGTTAACGGAGCTTTGCACTCCTTCCATTTACTAACCTTCCTTAACTGTAACGCCCATTGCTCTGCAAGAACCTGCTATCATTTTTACAGCAGCTTCCATAGTTGTTGCGTTAAGGTCGTTCATTTTAATTTTTGCAATTTCTTCAAGTTGTTCTCTTGTAATTTCAGCAACTTTATCTTTGTTAGGAACGGCAGATCCTTTAGACAAGTTTAATGCTTTTTTAATCAATACCGGAGCCGGTGGTGATTTAATTACAAATGAGAAACTTCTGTCTTCATAAACATCAATAATAACAGGAATAATATAACCTGCTTGTGATTCTGTTTTAGCATTGAATTGTTTACAGAAATCCATGATGTTAACACCATGTTGACCTAATGCAGGACCAACCGGTGGTGACGGATTTGCTTTTCCTGCTTCGATTTGAAGCTTGATTTTTCCTACTACTTTTTTAGCCATTTTTTTCTCCTTTTGTGGTGCTAACGGTCTCCGCGTCCTAACAATTTCATACGGGAGGGTCCTTCCACATCTTTTGTACTAATTATTATAATTTGTTAATTT
>DVIU01000204.1 GCA_018711035.1 Candidatus Scatousia excrementigallinarum | reverse complement strand
CGTGCAGGTTCAAGTCCTGTCATCCGCACCAATAAAAATGCGAACCGAAGGGTTCGCTTTTTTGTTAGTGCGTTCGGACAGGCAGAAACTGCCCGAACACGGCAGAGCCGTGTGTGCACTGCACGCTCGCGCGGATAAGAATGGTAAGATATATCAAACCAAGTTGCGCGCTCGCTGTAAGGCAAGTCCTGTCATCCGCACCAAACAAGAATAATACGAACCCGAGAGGAAATCTTGAGTTCGTATTATTTTTTACCAGAGATTTTTTTGGAATAATAGTTAAAAGATAAGTACTGTACAACTCAAAATCGGACGTGCTAATGCGCTCGGTTTTGCTATGCCATTTTACTTATTGCGGTCCGATTTCCTTCGCCTTTGGGGTGCCGTTTGTTGCACAGTGAAAAGCGGAAGTAAACGGCAAAAATTGTCGCTTAAAACTTTTAGAATACCGAGAGTCGGGCTTGATAACAAGTATGGCTCTTTTTGCATTTACGCAATAATTTTTGCTGGTCCGTTGATTTCCGTTTTTGCGACTTAAACTCGTAAGATTGTTATCTTTTCCCGGTGCTACGTCCGTCTTTGCCGAAAGGCGAAAAAACGAATCGGAGGTATTCCACAATGAAAGAGTTTCAAAAATGCATTTTAGATAACGAAAGAGTTATCTCGGCAGAAAACGTACGGCGAATGGGCGAAGTGATTGCCTTGTGTTGTATAAAAACGGTAATCGCCCATTCCGGAAAAATTGCAAAATCTATCCGCCTATTTTTATGTCGTTCTAATTTAATTTATTATTGATGAAGTTTGAAAAAACATTCTTCCTCGTTTCCCATTTTTTTACACTTTCAACCAATTTATCTCTATAGTCACAATACTCAATTCCCAACAGACAGCATAATATATTTCTATATAAAAACGACAATTTCACTATATAAAGCACGGCTTCTTCGCCAGATAAACATACTTGATTAAAGTTTCTTTTAATATGCATTACTTTTATTCTCGAATTAACAAGAATTTGAAGAAACTTGCCTGCATTTTTAGAATACTCTGTATCAAAAATGTCTTTTCCGTACATAGATATTATTGCATCCAAACACATTTTTAGAGTAGTGCCTTTTTCTCCCGGTTTAAGAGAAGAAAACTGATTTGTATATTCTGTTATAAGTTCAACGAGCGGCTCAAATACTTCTATAATAGACGCTATTTTTGCATCAATCGTAAGTCCAATTGATGAAGTATTGTATAAAAATACCTGATGGATAATATCTAAATCCTCAACGAGATTGCACCATTTACTAAAAATATCAGCATTTATGTACTTAAATGCATCAAGAAAATTCGTAGTATTTCCCCTGCACGCGTCTATTGTAGAGCAATAATTTAATCGTGAGCTTTTAATTTTTTCAAATAATTTAGATTGCTTCATCTCTTTCCCATTGCAGTCATAAGCTATAATTTTTTTAAAATCCAAAAACTCTCCCTCAAATAAAACAAACAGCTTTTCCAATTGACAAAATGTCGAATATAGCCTATCGAAATCTCCCGTTTGGTCATACGATAACTCAACTGTTCTCACGCTGATTTGTTTAATGCGAATTTCAATATCATTCGTTACGAAACTTAAATCCTTTGCCCCACCCAATAATCCTTTTTCATATGCTTGCGTAATTTTGATTTTATGACAGATAAAATTTTCTAAATTCATTTTTTTGCAATACTCCCTTGTTTGTTAGACGTAAACATTATACCAAATTAGATCTTCGTTTTCAATAAAAACCCATCGCATGCCAATATAAGCCGAGAGCGTCAAACTCTCGGCTTTCTTAGTGCGCTCAGACAGGCAGAACCTGCACGAACACGGCGGTGCCGTGCCACTTGTTTATTCACGTCGCCGCAATAGGGGCAAGGTTACAATTTGCAAATATTTGTTTTTTTGTTATAATATCATTATTAAAGCAAAATATTCAGGTCGCAAAAATGATAGACAAAAGTATTTTAAAAATCGCAATGAAGCAATCCGCAATAGACGCAAGTTGCAGAGCAAGTGATTTTACAAGATCGGATAATGTCATTGTTGAATCAAAATCTTCGCCGAGAGCAAGAAAATATCTGCAATTGCCTTTTATATGTAATTTGATTTCGTATGGAACAAATATTGTTGCATCAATAGATATGCAATACAAAGACATTGTTGAAAAATATATTAACAAGTATTCCGTAGCCCAATGCTTTGAAACCCCGAGTATGCAAGTTATAAATGAAGCGTTCAAAAAGCACAATATGCAAGTGTGCTTTATGGCTGAATACTTTCTTCCCGATATAAATGAAATTCCCGATTTGCATTGTAATTACGAACTGCGCATTTTACGGCAAAAGGATTTTACGACTTTGTATGTGCCGCAATGGGCGAATGCATTATGTGAAAAAAGAAAAAATTTGGATGTTTTGGGAATAGGGGCATATCACAACCATAATTTAATAGGATTAGCGGCTTGTTCGGCGGACTGTGAAACAATGTGGCAAATAGGAGTAGACGTAATTCCGGAAATGAGACGGCAGGGAATTGCAAGTGCTTTGACAAGCAGGCTCGCAATTGAAATATTAAATCACGGAAAAGTTCCTTTTTATTGCTGTGCCTGGTCAAACATCAAGTCTGTACGCAATGCAATAAAAAGCGGATTTCGTCCCGCCTGGGTTGAAATGACAATAAAGTCCGACGGGTTTGTCAACGAATTAAATAATATATAAGCATACGGCTTACCGAATCGCTCACTTTAAGGGCATACTTTCAAAAAAGCACAGGGCAGGTC
>DVIU01000015.1 GCA_018711035.1 Candidatus Scatousia excrementigallinarum | reverse complement strand
ACTATGACAGAAAAACGTGTTTGGTTATTTAGAGAGGGTAATGCCAATATGCGCAACTTGTTGGGCGGAAAAGGTGCTAACCTTGCTGAAATGACTAATTTGGGACTTCCGGTGCCTCCGGGTTTGACAATCACTACTGAAACATGTATGGATTACATTAATAACGGTAATAAAATGCCTGAAGGTTTGATGGATGAAGTCAAAGCTGCATTAAAAGAGGTTGAAAAGCAGAAAGGTCAAAAATTCGGCGATGCAGAAAATCCTCTTTTAGTTTCTGTTCGTTCAGGTGCCAGAGTTTCAATGCCAGGGATGATGGAAACTATCCTCAACCTCGGTTTGAATGACCAAACTGTAGAGGCTATGATTAAATTAACCAACAATCCTAGATTCTGCTACGATTCTTACAGACGTTTTCTCACAATGTTCGGTTCTGTAGCCTGGGAAATGGACAGACAAAAATACTTTGAATCTGAATTAGAAAAAGTTAAAGAAAAAGAAGGCGTAAAACAGGATACTGAAATTTCAGCAGAAGGCTTGAAATCATTAATTCCGGTTTATAAAAATATTATCAAAGAAGTTACAGGCAAAGAATTCCCGCAAGATCCTTATGTACAATTGCAGGAAGCTATTGAAGCCGTATTCCGTTCATGGAATATTCCGCGTGCCGTTGCTTACAGAAATATGAATAAAATTGACCATAATTTCGGTACAGCCGTAAACGTTCAGTCAATGGTATTCGGTAATATGGGTGATGATTGTGCAACAGGCGTATCTTTCACACGTAACCCTGCTACAGGTGAAAATAAATTCTACGGTGAATACCTGACTAACGCTCAGGGTGAAGACGTTGTTGCCGGTATCAGAACTCCGAAACCTATTGCCGAACTCGAACACGAAATGCCGGAATTGTACAAACAATACGTTGATATTGCCAAAAAACTTGAACTCGGTTACAAAGATGTTCAGGATATGGAATTCACTATTGAAAAAGGTAAATTATATATTCTTCAAACCCGTAACGGTAAAAGAACTGCCGCTGCTGCCGTTAAAATTGCCGTTGATATGTGCGAAGAAGGTATTATTACTAAAGAACGCGCTATTCAGCTCGTTGACCCTTATACAGTTAACCAGATTCTTTTACCTTGCTTTGATGCAAAAGCTCTTGAGGAAGCACACAAAATTTGTCAGGGTGTAAACGCATCTCCAGGTGCTGCTGTAGGTAAAATCGTATTTGATACCGAAGAAGCTGCAAGACGCGGTGAAGCTGGCGAAAAAGTTATTCTTGTTCGTGTTGAGACCTGTCCTGATGATATTCACGGTATGGCAGTTTCTCAAGGTGTGTTAACCCTCCGCGGCGGTGCAACTTCTCACGCAGCAGTTGTTGCTAAAGGTATGGGTAAACCTTGCGTTTCAGGTTGTGAAGATATGAAAATTGACCTTGCTAATGAAACATTAACCGGCTGTGACGGCTCTGTTTATCACAAAGATGATATTATTTCTCTTGACGGTGGTAAAGGTATCGTTATGGAAGGAGCTGTTAAACTTGTTGAAGCAAGAATTGACGAAAACTGGAATAAATTCTTTACCTGGGTTGACGAAATCAAAAAATTAAAAGTAGAAGCTAATGCCGATACTCCTAAAGATATTGAAAATGCATTGAAATTCGGTGCAGAAGGCGTAGGGCTCTGCCGTACAGAACACATGTTCATGGATCCGGACAGACTTCCTTGGGTACAAAAAATGATTATTGCAGGTACTCCGGAAGCAAGAAAAGAAGCTCTTGATAAACTTCTTCCTATGCAGTATTCAGACTTCTATGCAATGTTCAAAGCTTTAGGTGACAAACCTCTTACTGTAAGACTTCTTGACCCGCCGCTTCACGAATTCCTTCCTTCAAAAGAAGATTTAATTGCTGAAGTTGCTGCTTTGAAAGCTTGCGGTAAAGATGCTAAAGAAAAAGAAGAACTTCTTCACGTTGTGGAAGCACTTTCCGAATCTAACCCTATGATGGGCTTACGCGGATGCCGTTTGGGACTTACTTACCCTGAAATTAACGAAATGCAGGTCAGAGCGATATTTGAAGCCTGCTGTGACTTGAAAAAAGAAGGCGTTGCCGTTAAACCTTGGGTAATGATTCCGTTAATCGGTCATGTTAACGAGTTGAAAGTTGCTAAAGAAATTCTTGTACGCGTTGCAGAACTCGTTATGGCTGAAAAAGGCGTTAAAGTTGATTACAAATTCGGTACTATGATTGAAATCCCGCGTGCTGCATTAACTGCTGATGAAATTGCAGAGTACGCAGAATTTTTCTCCTTCGGTACGAACGATTTAACCCAGATGACATTCGGCTATTCAAGAGACGACGCTGAAGGAAAATTCCTCAACAAATACGTTGAACAAAAAATCTTACCTTCTAACCCGTTTGAAACATTAGATACAAAAGGTGTAGGCCAATTAATCGAAATGTCTATGGAAAAAGGTAAGAAAGTAAATCCTTCGCTTGTCGGCGGTGTTTGCGGTGAACACGGCGGGGATCCTGATTCTGTAAAATTCTGTCACAGAATCGGATTGGATTACGTATCCTGTTCTCCGTTCAGAATTCCTCAGGCAAGACTTGCCGCTGCTCAGGCAGTTGTTGAAGAAAAAT
The DNA here is from genome assembly GCA_018711035.1 of Candidatus Scatousia excrementigallinarum. Classification (GTDB taxonomy): domain Bacteria; phylum Cyanobacteriota; class Vampirovibrionia; order Gastranaerophilales; family Gastranaerophilaceae; genus Scatousia; species Scatousia excrementigallinarum. Next base: position 18,756 of record DVIU01000015.1, on the reverse strand, counting down.
AATTGATTTTTTTGACAAGTAAAACTCCCGAGAAATCGGGAGTTTTTTATTGTAATCGCAGAAAATATTTGTGATTAATTTACCATGGATAGTCGTCTTTTATCTTCCAGCCGTCTTTCATAATCTTTGCAGCACAGGAAGTGCCGTTGGAATTTTTTGAACAATAAGCATTAACAACATCTTCTGAAGATTCTATCTTGTCTGGTAGAACTTTGTTTGTATGAGTTCCTATAAAAAGTCTGAAAAAATCTTTTCCCATCATATTAGGAGGTTTGTAACCGTTCACATCTACCCAAATATATTGTGTATGCTGATCTCCACCATTGCTTGGGGAAGTCCAATGATTATCTTCACCTATAAGTATAAATGTTCCATCTGCTAAATATATGCCTTGACGTAAAACCTTTGGCCCTGCAATTCCGACCTCAACCTGAACTCCATTGCGATATACCCATGGTGTTTCGGAGCTGTAGTTGCAGGTTCTGGCTGTTGTACATATTGTTATATTTTTTAAATATGGTTTCCAATATTTTTCAAAGTGTAGGTCTTTGCCTATTTCATGCGGAGTTTGCCAATACTCGTATAAATCAAAATCTTTTTGGGCAAATAGAATCGATTGATTTAATATACTGTAGGTTTTCTTAAGCCTGCTTACAGTTTCATTTTGCCTATAGTCAGCGATAATTGCCGGTAATGTCATTGCTGCTGCAATTCCTATAATTCCAAGTGTTATCAAAACTTCTGCAAGTGTAAACGCTTTCACTCTCATTGGTATATCCTTTGCAATCTTTATATAACAATATGTTATGTCTACATAACATTATGTTATTTATACCATATAGAATTTGTGCAGTCAACATGACAACATATATCTATGTATGATTTAGATTTGGTTAATATCGGACGGAATATCAAAGTGGAGAGAGTTCGAAAAGGCTATTCTCAGGAAGAATTGGCAGAGCTTGCCGATACGTCAAGGCATTCGATATCGCTTATTGAGTCAGGTTTGCAGCATCCGAAGCTTATATCAATTTTAAAAATTGCTAATGCCTTATGCATTGATATAAATGAATTATTAAAATAAAAATGCGGGAAGAATTAATTCTTCCCGCATTTATTTTAAGCCTTAAACGGTTTTAATAAGTCCATTAAATCCATATATTCGTTTTCTGCGGCAGTTTTAACGAGTTGCATTTTTTGTTGGTTTGCTCGGGTTACGTAGCCGCTGTCTATAGAATACATTGGTTCTTTAGATTGTACAGGAGGAGTACATTCGCCAAAAGTATTAGTATGATGTGAATTGAATTTAATTAGTGGATTTTCAGAATAATCATATAAACGATTTCCGTAGTGAGGATTATTCATTTCTCCTTCATAATAGTAATTAGATTCAGGGCCTTTGCGGTAATATTTGTTTTTTCCGTCTGTAAAATACTGTTCATCAACGATTTTGCCTTCTTTGTTTTTTGAATGTATTTGTTTGTAATTACCTTTTTGCATATAGATGTACGGTTCGTCATTTCCAACTTGTTTCAAAAAGATTACATCTTCTTTGCCGTTGTGAATCCACTCTTTATGGACGCTTTCGTGGTCATAAGTTTTAATGACCGGTTTTCTTTTGCCTGTGCCGGTTTCAGGGAGGAAGTAGTATCTTTTTACCCCGCCGTTTGGCTGAACTTTTTCAACAACTTTTAATTCTTCAACGTTAATTCCGTTTAAGACCTTTCCTACATTAATACGCGGTCTTTTATGAGCAAGTTCTTTCGCTGCTTTTTCTGCTGCTTTTGCGGTTTCTTCTTTTGCTAAAACTTCGGCTTTTATAGCATTATCCTTAGCTTCAACTGCTCTGGAGTAATTAGTGCCTTTGTCTTTAAAATTGCCGTGGTTTGAGTGTTCTATACCAAAATATTGTTCTTCACCGCGTTTTCTTGACAATGTATGCTTATAATTCAGGTGGGTAACGGGTTCTTCATACATCGTGCTGAATGACGAAGACAGCGGAATGTCATCATAAACCATGTCTTGAGTTGCTTTTACTTCATAACCGTTATTATTTTTATAGTGTAAATCTTTATGGTCAAGCTGGCCTTTAGCATTGTATTCTTTTACCAAGGTTTCTTTATAGCCTGACATTGCCATTGTTTCTCTGTAATCTTTTTCTATAGTAATCTGCTTTCCGCCTAAAATTCCATCGGATTTTTTAGCTACGGTTTTTGTTCTGTCTATTGCATCTCCGCCGAGTCCAAAATGATATTCCTGTCCGGGCCATTTTGTCCAAACATGTGTTCTTGTGGATTTTGCACCGTTATCAAGAATTTCAGATTCTACTTTAACAAGTTTATAAATATCATCACCGTGTTTGGTTTTGGTTAAAAATTCTCTTTGCATTGTCTCAATACCGGTTATTGAGTCTCTGTAAAAAGATGTAGCTGGAGCAGGTTTTAAGTCAGGTATGACTTTTGCAGCTTTAGTTCCGCTGCGTTTGAAAATAGTCTTTACTCCGCCGCAAATTTGTTTCAGGCCAATAGCTAATGAACCCATAATATTTTCCCCTTATATTTTTATTATATATATTATAAGGAGCCTTAAATTTAGAATTTGCGTTTTTGTATACTTTTATTAACTTAAATAAATTTTAGCTAAATCAATATCGCTCTGGGTTGTAATTTTAATATTTTTATAACTTCCGTCGATGATGTAAACATCTTCGCCGAGTTCTTCAACCATACCTGCGTCGTCTGTGAAATTTCGTCCTTCAAATTTCTGGTGTGCTTTGAGGATTAAATCATAGGCAAATGCCTGTGGGGTCTGGGTATTATATAATTTTGCACGGTCAATTGTTCTGACAATTTTGCCGTGTTCGACTTCTTTAATGGTATCAATTGTTTTTGTCATTACAGATAAAGCTTTTACTTCTTTTACCATCTCAACGCAGATATTTATTAATTCCGTAGTTATAATCGGCCTTGCTCCGTCGTGAATTACAACGTAATCGCAGACATCGGCTTTTAATCCGTTAAACACGGAGGCTTGTCTGGTTTGACCGCCTTCAATTATTTTTATATTTTCATATTCTTTAAAAAGTTCCTGCATTTCTTCCATAATAGAAAGATTTGCACAAATGATTATTTGGTCAATATTAGCATATCTGAATGCATCAACTGTATATCTTATCACTTCTTTTTCGTTTATTTTTTCCAGTAATTTGTTTTTATTGCCGAATCTGGAGGAAGTTCCGCCAGCTGTTATAATTGCATTGGTTTTCATTGTTTCTCCTCAAAGTGGTGATATAAATTTTTTTCAACTTCGGTTTTTGTATAAACTTTTGGGCCTATTTTAACTCCCAGACCTTCTTTTACTTCACCGATTACAGTGAAATCTTTCGGATCGGAGAGGGTTGCAATAAGCTGGTAATCCTCTCCGCCATAAAGAATAAGGTTTTTGTAATTTTCAAATTTTTCAATATCATTGTCATACGGAATCTTTTCAAAATCAATATCAAGCAGGACTCCGCTTTCACCGGCAATTTGGGATAAAGCGTCCATGAGGCCGTCTGATGTATCCATCATAGCATAATCTTCTTTTATTGTTGATGCGATTTTCTTTGAAAACTCTCTCTGCGCCTGCGGCATAAGGTGTGAAGTAATAAATTTGCCGCTGCGTTTTCCGTTCATAAGTTCCAGCAAACCCGCCGCACTTGAGCCATGAGGGCCTGAAATTACAATCTTTTGCCCGGGTTTTGCATGTTTGCGGGATGATATTTTACGAGCTTTTGTTATTCCTATTGCTGTGATTGAAATATAAATCTTATTGCTGCCTGTAATATCTCCGCCTATGATTTCAACATCTTTGCAAGCATCTTTCAAACCTTTATAAAAGTCCTCAACAAATGCTTCATTAGTATTCTTGGGCAGTGAGAGTGCTACTGTCATGTATTTGGGTTCCGCACCGCTGGCACAAACGTCTGAAATGTTTACCATTGCAGCTTTCCAGCCTATTTGATACGGTGTTGAATAATCGGTTTTGAAGTGGACATCTTCAACAAGACTGTCCTGTGTTATTACTATTCCCAAATCTTCTAAATATGCACAGTCATCGCCTATATGTTTTGAGTTTAGAATTTTTTTTATCGCCAGTATAAAATCTTTCTCTTTCATTGCTAATTTAAATCGTGTTCAATAAGTGTAATAAATTCATTAACAAGTGTTTCGTTCCATTTTTTGCCGCAATCCTTTTTGATTTCGGCTAAAGCCTCCTGCGGGCTCATCTTACTTCTGTATGTTCTTTGCTCTGTGAGGGCAAAGTAAGCATCCACAATCAAAATTATTTGTGATGTTAAAGGTATATCATTTTTGGCTATTTTTGCCGGATAACCTGTTCCGTCCCAGTTTTCATGGTGGTGTTCAATTATAGGAATAATATCCTGAATGTACGATATCGGCTGTAAAATTTCTTTTGCCGCGATTAGAGGATGTTCTTTGATATGGTTTTTCTCGTCTTCAGTGAGAGGTGTTGTTTTTAACAACAGCTCTTTAGGAAGCATAAGGTTTCCTATGTCATACAAAAGAACTGCAATTTTAAGCTTATCAATTTCATCTTTAGGTAAATCAAAGCGTTTTGCAAGGCTGACCGCTGTAAGGAGTTTCGATTTTACAATTCCGTTTTCATGCAGCGGGTTATAGGTTTGTGTCAGGATATCCGCAACGGAATAAAGAATTTCTTTCTGGGACTGATTAGTCTTAAGTTTTTCACATAACTCATCACTAAGTGCCTGTGGTATCGGCATATTATGTTTGGAGAGAATGTCAGTGAACGTATTAACCGCAATTTCCTGCCAAGAAATTTCTGATGCCGAACTTGCCGCGGTAACTCTGTTTCTTCCGTTGCGTTTGGAATTATACATTGCCTGATCTGTAAGTTCCATTAGCTCCTCAAGGTTATCGGAATGCTCAAGAAATGTTGCAACTCCTATACTTGCAGTAATATTACCTATTGTATCAAGTTGTTTTTCCTCAATGGCTTTTCTGATACGTTCGGCAGCTTTCATTGCACCTTCTGATGAAATACCCGGAAGAAGGATATTAAATTCCTCTCCTCCCATTCTTGCCGCAATATCAATTGATCGTGCATTTGTTTTCAATACATCAGCAACTGTTTTAATTGCGACATCACCGTATGCATGGCCGAATTTGTCATTAATATGTTTTAAAAAGTCAAGGTCAAGCCCTATAATACTGAACGGTTGTCCGCTGCGCATTGAACGTGTGACTTCTTTTTTTACATAATCTTCAAAAAATCTTCTGTTATACAGACCGGTCAGTCCATCTGTTACAGCCTGTTCTTTTACGGCTTCAAACAGGTCTGCAACAGTGATTGCAATTTCGATTTGCTGAGCAAACATTAACAAAAAGTCTGTTTCGGATTTTGCCAGTTCTTCTCTGGAAGAAAAAACTCCGAAGATTCCGAAAGGTTTTTCCCGTGAATAAAGCGGGATTGTTATTATTGATTTAACCGATTTATCTTCCAGAACCTTTTGTACAAGTTCTTCTGATATATCAGGCATAATTGCGCGAAGAGTGCTCGCAATATCGGTAGTTTGGTGAATTTCCCGTTTTTCAAGAGTTTGGGCAAAAATAGCGTCTTGTGTATAAGCAAGCCTTCTTGTTTGAATCGGTTCTGTCAGAACGATATCTGCGCGTTTAATTGTCACATCCTGAGCTTCTGCAAGCACCATAAGATAATCTCCGTTTTCATCGGTAAATTTTCTCATAATAGTGCAATGCAGATATCCGAGTTCGCCCTGAATACTGTTTACAATAGTTTCCATAACGCTGATGAGAGGTTTTGATGAGTTCATCATATCCCAGATATGCTGAATAGTGAGCATTCTCTTGTTTGCAACGTTAAGCTCATGCGTGCGTTCTTCAATTTCTTTTTCAAGCTGGAGATTGCGTTCATATATTTCAAGGAAATCCTGTTTCCCGCTGTAGATATTATTTTCAACTTCGGAAATCTTTTTCCTCAGTTCATTTATTTTATCAAAGAATTTCATTGAAAAGACCTGTGAATTTACGCTTTACTTCTTAATTATACACCATTTTCGCGATTTTACAAGGCTATTGTAAAAATGCAGCCCCTATAACTCCCGAATAATCTCCCAGTTGAGCTTTTTTAAATTCAATTTTTGTTGCAGGAACCGGAAGACATTTAGCCTGAGCTTTTTTAACCGTATTTTTATAAAAGTAATCTACTGCTTCAATGAGACCTCCTCCGAGGATGACAAGTTTTGGATTAATAAAGTTTATGATACTGGCAATACCGCCGGATAAATACTCCGAAGCTTCATCTACACATTGTATAACAAGTTCATCTTCACGTTCTATAGATTTTTGTATCATGCTGGAGCTGATGGACTTTCCGCTTTCAAGGTAATCAAGAATTACCGAGTGTCTTCCTTTTCTCAGAGCACCTTCAATTCTTTTTTCAATAGCCGAACGCGATGCGTATGCTTCAAGGCATCCGTGGGCTCCACAGGCACACTGTCTTCCATTCAAATCCACTATCATATGACCGATTTCACCGGCGGTTCCGGTTGCACCGTGAATAATTTTTCCGTCTTTTACTATAGCAGAACCGACTCCCGTGCCAACAAACACACATACAAAATCATCATATCCTTTTGCCGCTCCAAACATCATTTCGCCCATTGCTGCGATTTCAACATCGTTACCCAAATAAACGGGAAGATTAAACTGGCTTAAAAGATATTCTCTTATATTTAAATCATAACAATCAAGATTCGGCGCGCCTATTAAAATCCCGTTTTCTCTATCAACCTGACCCGCGGCACCGATTCCAATAGATTCGATATCATCAACATTAACGCTGCTTTCTTCCATAAGTTCGTTAATTCCGTCAACCATTTTACGGATTATATTTTTAGGGCCTTTGTCTTTTTTTGTTTTTTTCTTAACATGGCAGATAACTTCTCCGGTTGTTTTATCAACAAGAGCAATCAGAATTTTGGTTCCGCCTAAATCTATACCAATCGAAAACTTTTTCATACACCTGTATTATACATTAAAAATTGATTTTAGCAAACAGGGTTGATAAATAAAAATACTGTTGTAAAATAAAAAAAAGGAGGTATATATATGGAAAACAGCGTAATAGCAACTATAATGGGGGGGGGGGCAGGCTAGATTCCTCTCGGGAAAAGGATTCACACTGGCTGAGGTTTTGATAACCTTAGGTGTTATCGGCGTAGTCGCCGCTCTTACTTTACCTTCTATAGTTCAACAAAAGAACGATAAAGAAGCAATTGTAATACTTAAAAAGATGTATTCTGCAATAGATAATGCTTACAGAATTGCAATAGTGGAAAACGGTTCTCCGGATACGTGGACATCAGAGACTAATACCAAAAAGATTCAACAGGATTTTGCAGATGTAATTGAATCTTATATGAAAGTTGTTAAAAGAGAAGATAACTATTCATTATCAATGAAAGCTGTAAATAACAGTTCTTACGCTAGTGGAGTAGCTGCAAGTGTGTTTATGCTGCAAGATGGAACGGGAATAGTATTTCCTAATAAGTTATGGACAAGTAATAACTGCACTGCTAACGGTCAGTTAAGAAACTTAAATGAATGTATGTGGATAATTGCCGATATCAATGGTGTTGATAAAAAACCTAACAGACTCGGTGAAGATATGTTTTATTTTATTCTTACAAAAAATAAAGTACAGCCTGCCGGAGTCACCGGATACTGGGGAATTTGGAGATGCCGTCCTGATAAAGCCGGAGATGACGGCGAAGGTATTGGGTGTACGGCTTATGCTTTAATGCATGAAAATCGGGCCTATTTGAAATGTAAAACCGGCAGAGAAGCGGTTTGTGGTAAATTAAAATATTGATTTAACGAATTTAATATTTGCAAAAAAATCCTTTATCTGTTAGCATGTTTTTATTAACAGGGGATAAGTGATTATGAATATGAAAAAGCTTTTAATTATGGCGTCGATTTTGTTTTTCTCTGCCGGACAGGTTAATGCTAAGGAGGCATGGGTTAATAATCTGAGGACGAATTTTCTTAACCATTCTTCCGTAATTTATGCAGTAAACCTTAGAAATTTTAATGCTCAGGATACAAATAAAAACGGTGTTATAGATTTTGATGAAGGTGAAGAAAGCGGAACTTTTTTAAACGCCATTGCAAGACTTGACGAGCTTCAGGCCAACAGTGTAAATGCAATTCACCTGCTTCCTATCACTCCTGTCGGTAAAATGAAAGCTTTGGGAACTGCCGGTTCTTTATATTCTGCTGCCGGTTTTAATTCGCTGAACCCTCAGTTAAAAAGTGATAAAACTATGCTTACTATAGAAGAACAGGCAAAGAAATTTATTAATGAAGCACATGAACGCGGTATTGCCGTTATCGTTGATGTTCCGGCATGCGGCTCTTATGATTTTTATCTCCAGCGTCCTGAACTTTTTGTGAAAGATAAGTCAGGACAGCCTGTTATTCCTGCTGATTGGACTGATGTAAGGCTTTTTAACAGTGGTACAGAGACTGTTATTAATCGCGATGTATTTAATGTTTACAGAGAATATGTGGACTATATGATGGATTTAGGCGTAGACGGAATCCGTGCTGATGTTGCTCACAGTAAACCTGCTAAATTCTGGAAAGAACTTATTGCTTATTCAAGACAACGTGACCCGCAGATTCTCTGGCTTGCGGAATCTTCAAATTCCTGGAAGGATTCTGTTTCGGAATATACAGTTTTCACTCCGTATGATAAGCTTCTTGAGGCAGGTTTTGACGGATATTACGGAAGTTATTTCAATATGAAAAACTGGAAAACTTCAAAAGATTTAATTAATCAGGTTAATTTGGATTTGAATCTTGAAAAGAAATTCGGAGAACCTAAAAGTGTTATAGGCAGTTTTACATCCCATGACGAATTAAGCCCGATACTTGTAAATGGTGAAAAATACAGTAAGATGATTATGTGGCTTAACGCTACTCTGCCTGTTAATGCTTACTTTCTTGACGGGTTTGACACCGGTGATAAATATATTTATTTCTGGGCAAACAAAAAAGCTCCGAAAACTTATACCGATGATGATTTTTATTTTGTCCACAGGGGAAAAATTGATATTTTTAACTTCTCGGCAAAACCGGGCGGTAACAACTTGGAACTGCAAAAAGAATTTCGCCGCGCTAACGAATTTAAAAAATACGTAGATTCTCTTTATAAAACAGGCAGATTTAAACAGCTTAAATCTAATAATCCGGCTGTTTTTGCGTATACTGTTTCTGGTAATAAGGAAACAGTTATCGTGATAGGAAATATGAATTTCCGCTCTACTGAAGAAGCTTATGTAAGTGTTCCGAAATTTAATAAAAATCTTGATGTAATCCCTATCTCAATTGAAAGTGTCCCTGTTTCGGAAAAAGGCAAAATTAAAGTAGAACTTATGCCTGGAGAAATTCAGATTCTCCAGATAGGTGAATTTGAAATTAAATAGCAAAAAAAATTTTCAAGGTTTTTATACAATAAAAAAATTATGAACTTTCCTATTAACTCTGCATCTGAAAATAAAAAATATCTTACTGTACCGTCAAAAACAGCGGTACAGAATGATATCCCAAAGAATCCGCCTCCCGCGGCAAAGAAACAAAATAATAGTTCAACAAAGATTTGGTCGGGGCTCGGTGCTCTTGCCGTTATTGGTATAGCATCTGTTGCAATTTACAGGGCACGTTCCAATAAATCGGAAACTTTAAATCCTGTACAGGATACAAAACAAATAATTAAAGATTTAAAAGTTAAAATTAAAACAGATTACCTTAACCGTAAAGCCGAAATATTAAACGCTCATAAAAAAGATTCCGTAGATGAAAATGAAATCAAAAAATATATCGACATGAAACAGGAAGCTTCTGATTCTATAAAAACAGTTCTGAAAAATTTGCAGCAAGATTCAGAATGGCAAGAACTGAGAAAAATAAGAAAAAGTCTTCTAAAAACTTTATGCTCTGATAAAAATGGTGAACAAAACAATATTGCTTCAAAGAAAATTGAACTAATTAATAATATTCTTACATGTAAACTTCATCCTGAACAAATTCAGGCATTTAAAGACAATACACTGATGGATATATCTGATGCTGCGGAAATAGTTCGTAAACCTTTTAATACTATTAAAGAATTTGAAAAAGAATATGCCGCAAAACAAAAATATGAGTTTGAATTTAATTTGGATGATAAATTATTCTTTACAAACTGTAACCTCTCCTTGAGAGATATTTTCCCTGAAGAAATGAAAAAATATGATTTCGCAAAAGAAAAAATCTCTGAATTAAAACTTGAACCTAAAAGGAAATTGCATGAAAAATTAACAAAGCTGGCAGAAGAGTTTCATTCTTGTGAAGATGTTAAAAAGCTTAAAAATTTAAACGGAACAGATAAGCAGACTTCCCCTGTTATTGCTTGACAACGCCCTTTCAGCAGGTACAATCATGCTTGTATATAACCGAAGGGAGTATAGAAAAATGTTGGATCGTATACAAATTACAAAAGAAGTAGAAGAAATGTGCTGCGTAAAACGCGGTGTAAAAGGTGAACCTGCTCCTATCCCTCAAGAAGGCGAATGGACAAAATCTAAAGAAATCAAAGATATCTCAGGTCTTACTCACGGATGCGGATGCTGCGCACCTCAACAAGGTACTTGTAAATTAACTCTTAACGTTAAAAACGGTATTATTCAGGAAGCTCTTGTAGAAACTCTTGGCTGTTCAGGTATGACTCACTCTGCGGCTATGGCTGCTGAAATTCTTCCTGGCAAAACTTTGTTGGAAGCTTTGAATACTGACCTTGTTTGTGACGCTATTAACGTTGCAATGAGAGAATTGTTCCTGCAAATCGTTTACGGACGTACTCAAACAGCTTTCTCGGAAGGCGGTCTTCCTGTAGGTGCAGGTCTTGAAGATTTAGGTAAAGGTCTTCGTTCTCAAGTCGGTACTATTTTCTCAACTAAACAAAAAGGCCCTAGATACCTTGAAGTTGCTGAAGGTTACGTTCTTGAACTCGGCCTGGATAAGAATGATGAAATTATCGGTTATAAATTCGTTCATTTGGGCAAATTTATGGAAGCTGTTAAAAAAGGCGTAGATCCTAAAGAAGCTTTGGAAAAATTCACAGGCACTTACGGCAGATTTGCCGACGCTGTTAAAAAGATTGATCCTAGAAAAGAATAGGTCATCGTATTGCTCCGTCAAGGCCTTGTGCCGCTGACGGAATTAGTAAAAAGTAAACAAATTAATTAAGAGGAAATAAAAATGGCTATTAAATTTGAAGGACAAGACAGACGTCAGGCTAAATTAAATAAAATTTTGCCTGAGTATGGTTTCAAATCTTTAGAAGATGCTAAAGCTTTATGTGATTCTAAAGGTGTTAACGTTGATGAAATCGTTAAAGGAATTCAGCCTATCGCATTTGAAAACGCTGTATGGGCATATACACTTGGTGCAGCAATCGCTATCAAAAAAGAAGCTAAAGATGCTGCCGAAGCTGCAAGCTATATCGGTGAAGGGTTACAGGCTTTCTGTGTTCCGGGTTCTGTAGGTGACACAAGAAAGGTAGGTTTGGGCCACGGTAATCTTGCTGCTATGCTTTTAAGAGAAGAAACAAAATGTTTCTGCTTCCTTGCAGGCCACGAATCTTTTGCTGCTGCTGAAGGTGCAATTGGTATTGCAAGAAACGCTAACAAAGTAAGAAAAGAACCTTTAAGAGTTATCTTGAACGGTCTTGGCAAAGACGCTGCTTATATCATTTCAAGAATCAACGGTTTTACATCTGTTGAAACTAAATATGATTACAAAACAGGCGAATTAAAAATCGTTAAAGAACAGGCTTTCTCTGACGGAGAAAGAGCAAAAGTTAAATGCTATGGTGCTGATGATGTATCAGAAGGTGTTGCAATTATGATTCATGAAGGCGTTGACGTTTCTATTACAGGTAACTCAACTAACCCTACCCGTTTCCAACACCCGGTAGCAGGTACTTATAAAAAATGGTGCTTTGAAAACGACAGAAAATACTTCTCAGTAGCATCAGGCGGCGGAACAGGCAGAACACTTCACCCTGATAACGTTGCAGCAGGCCCTGCTTCTTACGGTATGACGGATACTATGGGCAGAATGCACGGTGATGCTCAGTTTGCCGGTTCTTCATCAGTTCCTGCACACGTAGAAATGATGGGTATCATCGGTATGGGCAACAACCCTATGGTTGGTGCAAGCGTAGCTGTAGCTGTTGCTGTTGCAGGCGCGTTGGCTAAGTAGTAAAACCCTGTCGCAAATATTTCATAAAAAAGCCTCCGGATTGCGGAGGCTTTTTGTTTTATAATTCAGTGAAATCTATTTTGTAGCCCAAAATTTTTGCGATTAATTCAAGTTCTTGAACGGTTAGCGTATTTCTTACAAGTTTTCCGTTAATGCTGCCTCGTGTGTATTTTCTGCCGCTGAGTTTACTCATTTCATCTGCTAGTTTTCTATAATCATACTGCTTTAGTGCTAGCCAATAATTTATCTGTGCTCTTATGTTCATTATTTTATTATAACCAACTTGACAAATAACAAAAAATAGTTTATCATATTGTATGAATACGTATAATATTATACTTATTAGTATTATATTGTACAAAGAGGTTGATAATGACAAATTTAAAATATTTACGAATAAAGAAAAATCTTTCAATTGCGCAACTCGCTAAGGCAACACGTATTCCTAAAATAACTCTTATACGTCTGGAAAATGGCCACGCTCAAAGTATTTCGTTTAAAAAGCTAAACAAGCTTTGCCACTTCTTTAATCTTTCAAACGTAAATGAACTTATTGGCGAACGAAAAACTGGGCCATAGTCAATGGCACTGTCGGGTTATCTTTTGAATAAACTTTCATAATATAGGCACCGGGCTGGCTTATTACAATATAATCATCATAATAAAATACCTGTTCATCTTTAAGTCTGACAGTGTTGGCCCAGTAAAGTTTATATCCGAGACGCTCCTGCGAATTGTCTTTTTTTATTATCTGAATGTAAATGAATCTCGAATGCACTTTTTTAGGCATAAGTATGAGATAATAAATTCTTACATTCGGTTTAAAAACGGTTGAATAATCCATAACAGTTTCTTTTGTTATGGGATTTTTGTTAAATAATATTGCCGGCTTATCTCCTGTGCAGGCAGTTGTTGTAAACAATAATATCAATGTTGTAAAAAATAGAAAAAGTTTTTTCATTATTGTAATTTTTTCAGTTTATCCTGAACATCCTGTATTGCATTCTGGTCTTTTGTATATTTTAAGAACAGATTATAATTTTTAACAGCTTCTTCTTTATTTTTTTCGGTTTCGTAAGCCAAACCCAGAGCATAATATGCATAAGCATATTGCGGGTCAATTGTTATTACGCGTTCAAAACATTTTTTGCTTCCTGCAACATCTTTTTGTGAAGCATAAACAAGCCCCAGATTAAACCAGCCGTCTGCATAAGAAGGGTTTACAAAAACGGATTTTTTATAATAATCCACAGCATTTTTTTCATCGTCCTGAAGCTTGTAAATATTGCCTATTTTTAAAAGTGTAACTTCATCAGAAGGATTTAGTTTTAAGGCTTCTTTGTAATTTTTTATTGAATCTTCGTAATTTTTTTGTTTATAACTTGCGTCAGCAAGTGCAATTAAATCTTTATTTTTTGCCGCTTTTTCTGCTTCTTGTGAATCTGCTGTGCTCGGGGTTTCCTCTGCAATAACAACAGCAGGAAGTTCTCCGTTATCGGAAACAGGAGTTTGAGTTAAATCAGGTGAGGAAGATGTTTCCGAAATAAACTCTGCAAATTCATTACTGTATAAAGTTTTTTCAGGATCCATTGCAATAGCTTTTTCATAATATTCAGCGGCTTTATCATTTACTTTGCAGGCTCTGTATGCTTTAGCCAATCCGTAATAAGCGTAGCTGTCTTTAGTTCCTCTCGATATTGCTTTAATAAATTCGTCTGTTGCTTTTGAATAGTTTTGAAGCTTCAAATCTTCATGGCCCTGCGAGATTAAAGCTTCTGTCAAATTATTTTCAACTACATCGCTGCTTTTTACTGTCAATAAATCATTATAAAGTTCAATTGCAGCTTCATATTTTTTCATTGCATGAAGTGCGATTGCTTTATTTACTTTTACGTCGTAATCGTTTTTATCAACAGCAAGCACTTCATCGTAATATTTGATGGCATTAGGGTAATCTTTAATGAAGTGATAGCAGCTTGCAAGTTCTTTTTTCATATCTGCATCTGCAATATTTAAACTGATTGCTTTTTCGTAATTCTGTATGGCAAGGTTATAATTTTTTGTTCTTTTATAAACGAGTCCCATATTTTTATAAGCTCTGCCGTCGTTAGGAAAGCTTGTGATATATTGTTTATACTGTTCAAGAGCTTCGTTGTTTTTATCCATATCAGCAAGAAGGTTTGCATAATCAAATCTCAGCGAATGAAGATTTGGTTTTTGTTCAAATATAACTTCATATTGGGCAAGTGCAAGGTCATTTTTTTCAAGTTCCTGGTATGAAAGCGCAAGGCTGACATGAGCGGATGTATTTTCGGGGTCTTTTTCAATTGCTTTCTGGAGCATTTCGGACGCTTTTTCGTAATTTTTTGTTTCAAAAAGCGCAATTCCGAAGTTTGAATAATCGTCAAAATTTTGTGAATCTTTTTCATACAAAATTTCATATTCATAAGCGGCTTTTTCTGCATTATTATTTGCAAGATAAGTTGCCGCTAAATTTTTACGGGCTTCAGCGTGCTGTGCATATGTTCCTAAAAACATATTGTAATTTTCTATTGCACTTTTATAATCTTTTAACTGATACTGAACATTTGCAATATTCAAATAATTGTATTTATACTCAGGGAAAATTTTTAGAGCATTATTATAAGCGGTCAGAGCTTCCTGATATTTTCCCAGAGTTTCATAAATGCTTCCCATACTAATGTACACAAAAGCATCGTTCGGGCGTAGTTGGATGACTTTTTCATAAGCTGTTATTGCCTCGTCAAACTTATCCATATCGGTATAGATTCCTGCAAGTTTCGTATAAAGCATAGGCTCGTCGCCGTTTAGTTTTAACGCTTCCAGTATTTTTTCTGCCGCACCCTGTAAATCTTTTTGATACTCAAGTGTGCAGGCCTGCTGATACAAAGTGTTAGCCTGAGGTGTCATTGCGGCATAAACCGGAAAGACCGCTGAACATAATAATAATGCTGATATGAATAAACGCTTATTAATGATAATTACCCCCTGTACTTAACAGTATATTAGCAAAAAATCAGATTTGTGTAAAGCTGTGCGAGTAGATTTTTTTACCTGTAAGTATATTAACCGTCTTGATTATAACAGATTGTTCTTCATCATTTTTATCATAAGTAATGCTTTCAACATCAGAAAAATCCTTTATCATATCAGAAAGTTTTATATAGAGTTCATCGGTTGAATTTTGCGGATTACCGTTTTCAAGCATTCTTAAAATTCTGACAAGCCCCGTGTCTTTTGCATCAATAATTGCGCTGTCTAACCCTGCACCGAAGGCAAGCACCGCAAATACTCTGTTTATTAAAGGCCTTAATTCTTTCGGTGAACCGTTTGAGATATTTGATAATCCTATAATAGTATTTACAGGCGGGTCAAAACTTTCCTTAATCATTTTAATTGTGTTTATTGCTTCTAAAGCTTGAGACTGCTCAACGCTTACCGGCAAAATCAAAGGGTCAAAATAGATTTTTGAATTATCAATTCCTTTTTCTGCGCATTTTTCGTAAATTTCAAACGCAATTTCCAGTCTTCCGTCTGATGTTTTAGGTATTCCGGTTTCCTTGCTTAATGTAAGCGCAATAAGGTTACAATCAAATTCCGCAGCTAAATCCGTCATTTTTTCCAGCCGCGGTTCGTCTTTACTTGTACTGTTAATAAATGCACAGGCATTATTTTTATATCCCTCAAGCCCCGAACGCATTTCATCAGAATTTGTTGTATCAAAAGATATTTTTTTATCTCCGGCAAGTTCTGCAAGCCACGGAAGTACACCACTCATTAAACCTTTTGCAGGCCCGACATTCAGGTCAATATAATCCATATTATTTTGAACACGAATTAATTCCTTTACGGAATTTTCATCGCGGTTTTCAAGTGCTTCTCTTACTGACTTAGAAATTATGTGAATATTTTCGCCTATTAAAATCATAAATTTACTATACCATAAAACCGGTAAAATTTAGAAGGTTTACAAAAATTAACACCCGAAAGCTAATCCCGGAGAGTTAAAACAGAAAACTAATTCTTTTAGGTAGTAGTAAAAATCGGGGTGAACGGTTATAATAACATCATTAATTAGGGGTGTAAATTTTTACTAATGGAAACAAAAGGAGAAGGTTCTATGGAAACAATGACAAAAACAGAATCAAAAAAGACCAAATCAAAATTTAATGATGAGTTTGAAAAGTATTTGAAAAAGCAGTGTTTAAAAACTACATTTAACGGGGTTGAATTAGAGACATTCACCTGGTACAAAAAGGTACTCGGTCTTGCATAAGGTTTAAAAAAGCGGAATTAATATCCCGCTTTTTTTATTAAATTAACATTTTTCCGTTTTCGTAAATCAAAACGTCATCGGCATAGATTTTGCCGCCGTTTTTCATATTTTTTATCATGTCCCAGTGAAGTCCGGAGACATTTTTCCCGCCTGTTTCAGGATAAGAGGCCCCGACAGCCATATGGATTGCGCCTCCGATTTTTTCGTCGAAAAGGATATTGCCTGTAATTTCTTGGATTTCGTCATTTGTACCAATTGCAATTTCGCCTATACCGCGTGAACCTTCGTCCATATCAAGCATTGCGTTGACAAAATCTTCGCCCTTTTCGGCTGTAGCTTTTATGACTTTGCCGTTTTCAATTGTGAGATGTACCCCTTGTGCCTCATTGCCACGGTATATTTGCGGGAAGTCAAAGTATATTTCTCCGTTAATATCATCTTCCACAGGTGAGGTGAAAACTTCTCCGTCAGGATAATTATTTAATCCCGAACAGCTAATCCATTTTCGGCCTTCAACTCCGAAGGTAATATCTGTTTTTTCACCTGTAATTCTGATTTTTTTTACGTTATTCAAATAGTTTGCCCATTTTGTTTGTTTTATATCGAGCTCTTTTAATTTAGCTACAGGGTCGTCTAAATCAAGATAGCATGATTTGAATAGAAATTCTGAATATTCGTCAAATGACATTTTTGCTTCCTGAGCAAGAGCGTGGGTCGGAACGTCTGCAATAACCCATTTTGCTGAACCTTCTGCCGAACGTTTCATTAAAAGTTCCGATAATGCTTTTGTAGCTTTCCCGCGTCTTGCAAGTTTTTTCATATCAGCATGAGCCATTGTTTTTGTATTCATAGGGCCGCCGATAGAAATAAATTTGTCGACTTTTTCGTATTCAAGTTTTGTAATCGGGTCAACATAATCCAGTTGTTCATCTGTTGCAAGTTTTATAAAAGTATCCGACATATCTTCAATTGATGTTCTTACGAGCGGGTGGCCTCCTTTTTCAAGAACTCTTTTAAAAACAGCTTTCACTAAATCTTTTGTATAAACACTTGTACCGCGAATTTGTACAAGGTCTCCTTTTTGAACATCAACAGAATAATCAACAAGTACTTCTGCATATTTGTCCCATATTGATTTCATAACTCTCTCCTCTCTTTGTGAATATCATATACAAAAATCCCTTCTTCTGCAATCGGAAGAAGGGATTAAATGTTTTATTCATTTTCGAGCGATTCGTGTCCTGATTTGTGGGATTTTAGGAGAACCCCGCGTTTAGAAGTCCGGACAAAATCAATCATTTTTTCAATATATTCATTCATAGGAATTTCAGCTTTAATTTTTTCAATAGCCTGGGTTGTGTTGTATTCATCTGAAATGAGAAGTTTGAAAGCTTCATTGGTCGCAGTTCTGATTTCCTGAGAAACTCCTCGCCTTTTCATTGCAATGACATTAAGTCCGCGCGGAACCGGAGGTCTGCCTTCACCTTTTGAATAAGGAAGAATATCCTGACGGGAAGCAGAAAAACCGCTAATGATAGCCATATCTCCTATACGGATATTTTGATGAAACACACTCATTCCGCCGACAAAAGCTCCGAATCCGACATGAACATGTCCGCCCAGAGTGACGAGGTTTGCTAATATAACCTGATCGGCAAGAACACAGTTGTGAGCAACATGCGACCCTACCATTAAAAGGCATTTGTTACCTATTCTGGTAGTAAAATCTCCGCAGGCTGCTCCGCGGTGAATCGTAACATTTTCTTTAATAATTGTATCGTCACCGATAACAACTTTTGTAGGTTCTCCTTTGTAACCCAGATCCTGAGGTTCGGAGCCGATTGTTGCAAACGGTGAAATTGTACATCTTTCGCCTATTTCAGCATATTCTATATAAGCATTTGCAATTACTCTTGTTTTGCTGCCGATTTTAACATTTTCTCCAATAACTACATAGGGGCCAATTATCGCATCATCCGCAATTTGAGCTGAAGGATGGATTACTGCTGTTTTGTCTATCATACTTACCTCTCTTTTCTCTCTAATATGTTAATTATAGTACAAATTAAGGTGAGGCTCAATAAATTAATATAATTTTAATTTCCT
>DVIU01000203.1 GCA_018711035.1 Candidatus Scatousia excrementigallinarum | reverse complement strand
GGACATTTTTGTCCTTTATTTAAAATCGCTATAACCTTATCAGTGCTTAAATTTCAGGTAGCTTATTTGAATTTTTGTTGGATTTTGAGAGACAAAAAGAGTAGCAAAAGACCAATTTGAGTAATTACAGTTAATTTAAAAAATACCGCTAATATTCAAACATACTGCCTAATTGAGGCTATTATTCTACAACTCAAATGTCTCATTAAACCTTACTAATTCTGCAATTCCTTATTTAGCAAGTCTAATAAGTTTTTCAAGTGTAGCAAAAGGTTCTGCAAAGGTCATTTTGACGCTTTTGTCTTTGACCGTAACAGACGAATAACTCTGCCATACTAATTGTGCAATCGTTTCGGGCTTGAGTTCGGAGTATGGCAGACTTGCTTTGTAGCAGATATTTAAAATTTTCAGCCCTGTGTCCATGTAGTCAATATTTGCGTTTTGGTGTCTTTGCAGGTCTGCGTTCAGCCTGTTCAGCTTGATTTCGTACTCATTTTTGATTGTAATCCATAAATCCATGTCAATAACTTTGTTCAACTGGTCGAGATACATCTTTTTCAGAATATCGGTGCATTCCTCAATCTCTTTGTTCAACCTTTTGACTTCTGTTTTGTGGTAATGCTGTTCATCTCTCAAACTCTCTGTGAGGGAAGTTTTGACAAGTTCATATAGTTTGTCATTTAGAGCAATTCTTGAGAGATGTCTGCGGAGTGCTGACGTCATTTGCTTTTCAGATATGTAAGAGGTAGTGTTACGTAGTCCTTGAAGTTGCGGTAAAGCCTGTCAGTTTTTCTACAAGTACCGTTTTTGTGTCGGGATTCCGGGCCTTCTGGGATACTCATTTTAAAATAAATTACCTTAACACCAAATTTTTTTAATTTCTTTTTATAAACAATGGCATCATATGTATTACGTGCAAATCTTGCTGTTTGGTAGCATATAATATATTTAAAAAGCCCTTTTTCCGCATCTTTTATCATCTGCTGAAATTACGGACGGTCTTTTGTTTTTCCGCTCAAAGAACGGTCAATGTAATCATGTATCACCTTTAAATTTTTCTGTTTTGCTAAACGGTAATTTTCCCTTAATTGACCTGTTATACTTTCTTCTCTCTGGTCTGGCCCAGGTGAACGCTTTCAAAGGATTTGCTTGTGGGGCAAATTAACGATGAGGACAACACGGCAGAATATGAAGCATACAAAACAAAACTCGACACAGGGGTTTTATACAAGAATGGTATACTCAAATTCTCCCATATAAAAAGAATTTAAAGTCTGTTGTTTTATCCTGATTGACTAACCAGTCATTTATTTTATATCTCTATAATGACATTATATCACTATATAGATATATTGTCAATAGGTTTATTAAGAAATGTTATCATTATAGTGATTTTTTATCCTTAATATGATATACTGATAAAAAAGGCTTAGTAATGGAAGATAAAATAAAACAATTAACAAAACAAACAATAAAAGCTGCTCTTGCGCTTGCGGGTTTAACGTATGAAACAGCCGCAGAATCCGTAAATAAAGTATTTAACAGAAAACAATCCGCAAGCAATATTGCAAATAAAATTTCAAGGAATACTCTTAAATTATCTGAATTTATTGAAATTTTAGAGGCTAACAATCTAACTATTGATTTAAGACGAAAATAACAATCAAAATAATATATATATATTTATTTATATTTTATATTATTTCTAGTAGTTAGTTAATATATTATTATTAATTATTATATAATTATATATATATAGGAGTGAAAAAAACATATATTCTTTAGAGTTTAAATGTTTTTTTGATTCATTGATATTGCAGCGATACAAGCGCAACATCAGAATAAAAAAAAATTGTAGTTAATATATTATTAACTACAAATTCTTAATTACTGGCATTTTAGCCTTGTTGAATTAAGAAAAATAATTGTCTTTTTCATACAATACACCCACTGGGGGAATTAGAGTTTATGGTCGGAAGTATTACCCAGTGAGAAATTTTTATAATTTTTTTATCCTTTTTATTATATGTACAATATAATGGACAATATTATATAAATCAATACTGCAAAAAGTGTATTTACTGTGTAAAGTATGACTTGTAATAGTATATACTAATGTACGCTTGCAGGTACAGAAAATTGGAGTTGAATATGTAATTATAAAAAATATGACAGAAATTTATAAAATAATCGCAGTTAATTTAAAAAGTATTAGAACTAAATTGAAACTTTCCCAAGAAAATTTAGCAGAATTGGTTGGTTTGGATAGAAAAACTATTAATGCTGTTGAATCTGGTAATAAATCAATTAAACTTGATACTTTAATGAAAATCTGTAATAAACTAAAGATTTCCCCTATTGAATTATTTTACACTGAAAATCAGGCGTCTGATAATGACAAACTTATTTTATGCGTATCCTTACTAAATAATTTGAATAATGAAAAATTGGATTATGCGTTAAAATTTTTAAATTCCATAAAGTAAAAGCCCTATTTAATAGGGCTTTATAAATACATCCAAGTACCCTCATCCGGGTTAATAGGTTTTGTTTTTAACTGATGATAAGTTTCATATTCCTCCAGTATTTCAAGCAATTCTTCATCCTCACGAATTTTGATTTGTTCATCCACGTCTAATGACATACTTTCCACAAGTTGTGATATTCCCATTTCAAGTGCGTCAAGCCTGTCATCATGCGCTAAACAACCGCTATCACGTGTAATATGCGTTAATTGATAAAAAACATTGTAAATACTTTTCTTTTCAGACGGATATTTTTCAGAATGTTTAAAATCATCAAGTATAACCTGTCTATTTACAATCAACTTATGCTGATTTAAGATTGGTTCAATACCTTCACTGTAGTAATTTAAGCTGGAAAGATAAGAAAAAATGCAAATAAAAAAAAGAGGACTTATAAAAAGTCCTCTTTTAATGTAATTTATTGTTCATCCTGATATTTGACCAGCCCGGCAGTAACTGCATACATAGCCGCTGAAATGTCACGCGCGGATTCAAACGGCCCGTAAGATTTAATAAATGCCGCCGCATCAAAATCATTCAAATATGTTTTTAAAGCTGTTCTGGCGGCATCGGTAAGTTTCGGATTGGCCAAAAAGTTTTGAATGTAGTTATTTACTTTTTCTTCCACGGTTGTTTCGTTGTAAGTGTCGTCCTGAGTAAGTGTTACTTTGTCAGGTTCTGTTTCTGCAACCGCATTTTCTTCTGTTGTCGTTTCTTGAGTCTGCTGCTCTTCTTCTTCGTCGTCAAGGCCTTTTACATAATTTGCCTTAGCTGATGTTGTTGCACTTGTAATTTCCATAATACGTCCTTTCTAAAACAAATTTTTTAAATCTATTCCATGATTTTCTACGGAAAAAATTTTTAAAAACTTTAGAAATTATTAAGAAATATTATCGGGTAATATGTTCTGTTTCAGAGTACATTACCATATAAAAATCAGGCGCAGTGAGGTTAGGATTCCGCTTCATGAATTTTTTTATATCAAATTTTTCAAGAAACTTACCTGCTTTTTCTATAACTTTCGCGTTTCCATCGTGTTCATTCTTAATTTTACCGATGTATTCATGAACCATATACCTGATTTCATCTTCTGTTAAAATCGGTCTGCCGCCAATTCGGACTTCATCAGGTTCTTCCTTTTCAAGAAATTTCTTTTCTTTTTTCTCCTGCTGCTGTTCCTTTTGTTTCTTGCCGCTGTCTGAGGATGTAGAAGATTCGATTGCCCTGTTAAAAGGGTTATTTACAGAGTTAAACATATAAACCGCCTTTCTTATTAGAAAGTACCTATCTGTTTATACGGTATTTTTACGAAATTTCTTTAATTCCTGATCCGATGTCGCCTTTTAATTCCCGTCGCAGCTCAAAAACTATATCGAATAGTAATACTCTCTTAAAAGAACAGCGTCATCTTCAATATTAGGACTTTCACACACAAGTGCACCTTTAACATTAAATTCTTTAAAAACCTTTAGTAAATCTTTATAATTCATATCAGATTCTTCAAGTATAAGGTGTTTTTTCTCTCCTTTGTCGCCGTAATCAATTCCGGCAAGGTGGGCATGGAAATTGTCAAGTGCTCTTTGCCCGAGCTCATTCCCGACGGTTTCAAGGATTTTGGAAAATTCGTCGTAAGTGTTAAACTGTCCAGCACTTCTTGCATGAAGGTGTGAAAAGTCTATGCAAGGCAGTACATTCTCAAATTCTTTTGAAAGTCTGATAATTTCTTCCAAATCACCCCATTGCGTTCCTTTTCCGGTTGTTTCGGGACGAATCCACACATTAATATTATTCTTTTTAAAAAAGTCTGAGATTTCAGCAACACGATTTCTTACTTTATTATAAACTTCTTCCTTATCCTGTTTCATATAAAAAGCAGCATGGAATGTTATGCTGAAAGCACCCGTTGCCTGAGCTGCAAGACCTGTTTCTATAATTCTTTGTACACTGGCCTCAACTTTATCTTCTTCCTGTGAATTGAGGTTAACATAGAAAGGCGCATGGGCTGTAAGAATAAATTTCCTTGTTTCCCGTTCATTTTTCACAAGTTCACGTGTTTCGTCACTCATACGTACGCCATGAACAAACTCAAGTTCCATGCCGTCAAGATTTAATTCGCTCAAAATCTCAAAAGCACGCCCGTAACTTGCTTTACCTGTGCTCAAAGGCATACCTGCTGTAAGAAAATTTAATTTATCAAATACAAAGTTTTGCAAAATAAGCTCCAATCGTTACTGCAATCAGACCGACAATTACGCTCAAAAGAATATACCAAAATGCCTGAACGTACTGAGCGGTTCTAATCATCTCAAATACCTCCGCCGAGAAAGTGCTGAATGTTGTCAGCCCTCCACAAAAACCCGCTGTTAGAGCAAGTTTCACCGCTGGATTCCAGCCGGTTTTATTTATAAATAAAATGTACAAAAATCCAAGAATAAAACAACCTGTTATATTTACTGTAAATGTAGCTACAGGCAGATTAACATGAAGGTTTTTCAAAAACCATACACCTGACAGATATCTTAAGACAGCACCGATTCCGCCGCCCGCAAATACAGCAATTATATTAAGCATTTGTTTTAACCTTTGTAAGCTGTTCAAGAATTTCAGCAGCGTCTGAAACCATTTTTGAACAGTGCTGCTTTCTTTGGCTACCTTCAAGACCGGCTGTCAGCACCCTGCAACAGGTAACCTTATTTCTGTTTCTGAATTCTTCAACGAACTCTTTTGCTTTAGCACGTGCAAGAACCTCGTTTCCTTTCGAATTTCCGCGCCCGAAATTATAACCCAAAACAAGCTGAGCTCCGGCAACAGCACCGCAAACGCACCCTGAAGACATGCCGCCCGAAAAACTTGTGGCACAATACAATAAAGATTCATCGCACAGGCCCTCATCTATAGCAGCCTGAACTATACTTTCTGAACAGGAATAACCTTTATTTAAATAATATTCTACTGCTTTTTCTTTCATAGCTTCCTCTCTAAATATATTTTACCACACATAAAAGACGCCTGATGTCACAAGGTTTGTAAAATTATGTAACAACACGGATGTATTTTTTAAAGTTTTTCCAAAATACGTCCGATAAAAAATTTGTTATCAGTCACAAAAAGGAGTGTGTAATGAAAAACAAAAAAGTTCTGGATATGGATGAATTAATGGTAGATTATGCTGAGATGACAAGTTTTGATTTTAACTCGCTTGATTACAAACAAATTCAAGACCTACAGCAAATTACCGGTAGTGAGTACGACAATCTTCCTATGCCGTTTAAGTATGGAAAATTTGATTTAGTTGATTTGTTCCATTCTTTTATCTCACAAAAAGACTAAAAGAAAATCAGGAGGGTATGTGCTATGGAAATGGATATGAAAGAATTATTCGAAAATAATTGTTTCCCTATGGGCTGGTCAGGAGAAGACGAAGCTTACACTCCGCAGAGGAAAGAATTATCCGTGCTTCTGGCAGAACTTGAAGATATAAAAAATAATATTCAGGAAATTGAAGCAAAACAATGGTATCTTGCCAAACTTGCAAAATTACACAAAGAAGGCATTGCCTTTGAATAATAAATTTAGCTGAGATTTAGATAGTTGTGAAAACCGCCCTTGCAAGAGGGCGGTTTGTGTTATTTTATAAAACATCCTCTTTTAACAGCATATCATGTCCCATGTTATACATAAGGTCAAGATATGCCTGATAATATACATCAATTGAATCTATATACTCATTTAAAACCTGCTGGTGCGCATTTTCATTCAGCATTACATTCATGAGAGGAACCTTGCCGCTTTTATATCTGTTATAAGACATTTTCAATATTTCTTCGGATTCGCTGAGAATTTCTTTATAGTAACCGGTATTTTCTTTAGCATATTTAAAGTCATTATAATTCTCTTTAAGAATTAATTTCAGTTTATTTTCATAAGCTACTTTATCCATTTTTGTTTTTTCCAGAACTATCCTGGCTTTGTTAATTTCCGGTCTGTAGGAATAAAGTATAGGAATATCCATATTACCCCCGACAAAAGCACCCGGAAGCGCAACATCACCGGTTTGATGTTTTGTTTGATAAGCATAACCGCCTGCAATCGTTATATCCGGAATTCTTTTGTGAACAGCGGTTTTAACATCATAAGCCGATTTTTCAATATAATTATCGGAAATTCTCAGCGAATAACTGCAAACCAGTGCTATTTTTTCAATCTGGTCGTATGACGGTATCTCAACATTGAGAATTTCCACATCATCATCAAAGAGAGATGCTTCTTCTGTATCATACATAATATCCGAGTTTGGCAGGTTCAGAACTTTATTAAAGTTAAACTGAGCTGCAAGAAGGTTTGCCTTTGCTCTGTTCAATTCTATTAACTGGCGTTTATATTTTATATCTGACTGCAAAAGTTCAATCTGGTAATTCGGGGAAGATTTTGGCTGAGCCTGAGCAGCTTTTTTCATATCTGCAAACAAATCTTCACGCTCGTTCATAATTATTACAACGGATTTTAGATATACTATCCTGAAATACGCTCTCATAACATCCACTTTTAATTTATGTCTGTACTCCTGAAGTGAATTTTCGATTGCTTTCATCTGAGCTTCAGCGGCTTTTTTACGGAGACCTCTTTTTGCAACCTCAATAGGAACAGCAAGTCCGAACTGACTGGAGTTGCCGCGTGTTACACGGCCCATTAGAAAATTGGACTGAAACTGCGGATTTTTAAGAGCATTCGCAATTTTAATTTCCTGTTTGGCAATTTCCAAATCTTTCATTCTTGCCTGAAGTTCCAGATTATTTTTCAGCGCAATATCAACGGCTTCATTCAGAGAAATGTTTTCTACCGTTGCGTAAGAGGGTAATGCTACTGTTATAAAAGTCAATAATAATATTATCAGCTTTTTCATACAAATATATTTTATCACAAATAAAAAGCAGATAAAAAATTATCTGCTTTTGGAAAAAAAGGAGTTCTATGCCATATCCATCCGGGGTTTTCCGATTGCACCAATCAGAATGTCAATAACTTTCGGCATCTGACAAACAAAGGAATAGTTGCCGTTTTTCAAAGAACACTTTGAACAGTCACAGCCGATTGAATAACATTCCAATGCTTGTTCTGTCCAGCTTTTTGTAATAGAATTTGAAATCTCTCCGTTAGTTTCGGGGTAAAATTCCGATTTAGAATATAAGTTTTCCATACTAACCCCCGCTAAGTTTGTTCCACACCCATTATTATTTTAGCGCGGGCAGGGGCGGATTTAATCCTCTGTTTGCAGTAATTTTTCAAAAATAGCGTTGTTAAAATGGTTATCAACCGCACTGAAAGGTAAAACTAAGCCGCCGAATTCTTTTTCTACTTTTTTTATAACATTAAGCTGTTTGCCGCGGGGTACGTAATCCATTTTCGTAACTATAGTGAAAATCGGCAAATCATAAGCCATTACCCATTCTCGCATCTGGTAATCATTTTTTTGAATATCGTGACGGCCGTCGATTAACTGGATAAGCGATTTAATCTGTTCACGCTTAAGAAGATATTCCTCAAGATACTTCTGCCATTTGTTCTGAGCCTCTTTAGAAACTTTTGCATAGCCGTAACCGGGCAAATCAGCAATCATAAATTCATCTGCAAAGTTAAAGAAATTTATTAAACGAGTTTTTCCGGGAGTGTTGGATGTTTTTGCGAGTTTTCTGTTATTAGCAAGTGCATTTATAAAAGAAGACTTTCCCACATTGGAACGCCCCAGCAGGGGAAATTCCGGCAAGACAGTGTCAGGGCACTGAGACAGCTTCTCGGCACTGATTACGAATGTTCCGTTCATGATTTTGATATTGGATTTCATTTTGAAGATAAGGCTTTCTTTTGCTGTTCTTTCAAACGCTGTTTAAACAGCACGGTTTGAAATAAATTGTACATCTTGTCGCTGTCAACAACCGTAATTTGTGTTTTATCTTTTAAAAAATCCACATTTACGGCCGGTTTCTGGCTAAAAATATTTGACTGAATATTAACAATCTGAAAAAGCCCTTCCGTTAAAATACTCAAGGGCTCTTTCCAAAATATTTCAAACGTTTTACGTATATCGAACTTTTTCATTGTCTTTTTTAATCTGGTTATCTTAATTTACTTCCGGTTTTTAACAAACCGCCGCGGCTGTGTTAAACAACAAACGGGCTATATTTTCTTCTGGAATTTTTCTATTTTCTTTAATACATCTTCTCTGTCAGGAGCACCAGGACTCATTGTGAGATACTGGTTATAATATTTTATTGCACCCTGATAATTCTTTTCTTCTTCATAAGACTGGGCTTTGAGTTTAGCAATAGCAGGGCTGTTGTGGTAGAAGTCGATTGCGCGGTTGCAGTATTCAATTGCAGAGGCGTAATTTTCTTCTTTAAATTGTCTTTGTGCAACATCAAAGAATTCGTTTGATTTTGTTTCACAAAGATCAATGTATGCAAGTCCGTTTTTAGCTATAATATTGTCCGGTTCTTGCATAAGGACTTTTTTCAACGCAACTTTTGCAGTTTTAAACTGTTTATTGTGAACAAGAATTTCAGCAAGATAGAGTTCATCATCAACATTATTTGCAAAGTTAATAGCATTTTCAAAAGTATAAACCGCATCTTTTTCTCTGCCGAGAGCAAGGTAAGCTTCTCCTTTGATTACACTGTCCATAAGGTTATTTGAAGCAGCCTGAACTATATAATTCAAACTGTCTTTAGAAAGCGGAAGCTGATGGGTAAGTCTTGCCAGTTTAATTTTTGCAAGGTGCAGGTCAAGTCTGTCAGGCACTCTTTCAATTGCTTTATTTATATAGTCATAAGCAAGGTATACTTCTTTATTTGTGGTCATATCACCGCTGTCGCCGCGGTCTTTAGACATTTCGTAATAAGTATTTGCAAGCCCGATAATAGCATCGTTACCGTATTGTGAATCGTCAACGAGTTTTGAATAATAATCAAGAGCCTGTTCATATTTTCTTGTTTCCAGAGACAAATCTGCAACTCTCATAATTGCGTCTCTGTAGCGCGGGTTAATGGCAAGAACTGTTTTCAACTGTTCCATGGCAAATTCCGCGTCGGAACGTTTTTGATAAACATTGGCCAGATTGATATAAGCTCTTGAGTTTTCCGGTTTTACAGTAACAGCTTTTTTAAATGAATTAATAGCCGCAGCCTGATTGCCCTGTACAAGATAGCATTCACCCTGTAATGTCAAAGCCGGAGCTGAATTCGGGTTTATATGCAAAGAGTGGTTTAACCAGGTAAGAGCTTTATTATAATCTTTTTGTCTTACTGCAACCTGACCGAGGTGGTACATTGTAGTCGGGTTATGAGAATTATATCTCAGAGATTTCATGAAATTTTCTTCAGCAGCAGTCAAATCTCCGTTTATCAAAGCAATATTTCCGAGATTGTCGTAAGCTGTTGCAAATTGAGGATTAATTTTTAAAGCAGTTTCAAAAAGTTCCTTTGCATCAGAGCTGTTGCCGAGCTGCAAAGTTGCAACGCCCATGGCATTGTAGGCTTGATAATAGTTACTGTCAAGATTAACGGCTTTAACAAATTCTTTAATAGCCTCATCCAGTAAATTTTTTGAATCTCTGATATAAGTTACATCGGAAGATGTTCTGCGTTTTAAATAAACAAGTCCCTGTGCATAGTGTAATGCAGCGTTATTAGGGTGTTGTTTAAGCATTTTATCGAGTTCTTCTTGAGCGGGAGCTAATTTATGCTGTTTTGCCATCCAGATAATTCTTAGAGCTTTGGCATCAACATCATTGGGAGAACTATTAAGAACTTCTCTAAGG
The DNA here is from genome assembly GCA_018711035.1 of Candidatus Scatousia excrementigallinarum. Classification (GTDB taxonomy): domain Bacteria; phylum Cyanobacteriota; class Vampirovibrionia; order Gastranaerophilales; family Gastranaerophilaceae; genus Scatousia; species Scatousia excrementigallinarum. The sequence continues at coordinate 11,965 of DVIU01000203.1, read as the reverse complement.
GCAGCATCGGCTTCGGAATATTTATTATATTCAATCATTTTATCAATTTCAGCGTGTTTTTTGCTGAGATTTGAGCCGATAGCAACTTTAGCTTGAAGCTCTTGAGCAAAAACGTCAGAAACACATAGGATATTTGCAAAAATCAACGATGCTGTTACCAATTTCTTATAATTCATGTTATCTCCCGATTAATTAGTATTTTTGAACTTACTATTTTAAATCTATCAAAAATATTGTATAATAATTTTTGTAAAAAAGCAATAAGGTAAATGATGGGTTTAAATTCAAGTTCAAAACATGATTTGGAGGATTTCAGAAGTTATATTCTTGTGGAAAAAAACTTCTCCAAACATACTGCAAAAGCTTACTATTCGGACATTTTAGACTTTCTGCTGTGGCTTGGGGAGACACAGGCTGAGAATGTAAACTTCTCAAAAGTTCGTGAATACCTGCATTTCATCCAAAAATTTAATTATAAAAAGACAACCATAGCACGTAAGATTGCATCGTTGAGAACCTTCTATAAATACCTATACCGCGAAAAAAAGGTTGAATCCAATCCTGCGATGAACTTAAATTCCCCCAAACGACCGAGACAGCTTCCAAAATTCCTCACTCCGTATGAGGTGGAACAAATTTTGAATAACATAAAAATTGAAACGCCTGCCGGATACAGAAACAAAGCAATTCTGGAACTTTTATGGGCAACGGGAATGCGTGTTTCCGAATTAAGCGGGTTAAATTTTGAAGACCTCAATCTTGCAAATAACGAAATCAGAGTTTTCGGGAAAGGTGCAAAGGAAAGAATTATCCTTGTGACAGAACGCGCAAAAACATACTTGCAGCGCTACATTGAAACAGCACGGCCTCTTATTGCAAAGGGTTTCAGGGTAGATAACAATGAAGATTCGCCTGTTTTTATAAACAATACCGGCTTCAGACTGCAAACAAGGACTGTAAGAAACGTTATTAATGACATTGTAGAAGAAATACAACTTCCCAAACACGTAACCCCGCACGTATTCCGACACAGTTTTGCGACTCATTTAATAGAAAACGGTGCAGATTTAAGGGTTGTACAGGAGCTTCTGGGACATGCCAGTATCTCGAACACTCAGATATACACCCACGTATCAAGCCAGCACTTAAAAGAAGTCTACAACGAGACTCATCCGCGTGCCTGACACTGGTGAAGGTACTGTTCCAGCAATTGTTCCGTTATGGTGAATTGTTCAAATATTATAGGACAAAGTGTTGCAATATGGTGCATCGGTTTTTGTTCTTTCATGCAGATGTAAGCGGTATCACACAGAGTCCTTATTAAATCTTTTGTTTTGAACATTTGCTCCTCAAGTTCATCCGTACTAATTTGCATAGCTAATCCTCTTTGTATATTACTCTATACATAGAGTACAATATAGATAAATCTTTGTCAAGTTCTTATAATATAAAATGTGAGTAATACAGAAAATTTATTTATAAAAATAGCTGAAAAAATAAAAAATGAGCGGACACTTAGAGGCTGGTCGCAGGAAAAGCTTGCTCAAAAAGCAAACATAAGTCTGCTGACGATAGGAACAATCGAACGATTAACAAACAAGCCTTCGGTAATGACTCTGGCGCAAATCGCCGACGCACTGGACATGAAGCTGTGTGATCTTTTGAATTTTGATTAATAATAATTCCGTTTTTATTTGACTTTTTATACCCCTTTTGCTAAAATTTTTCCGAGGGCATGCCCGTCAACCTCCCGCGGAACAACATCATGCAAAATGAAAGTTCGCGAAAGGAGGTGATAATGATGGTTTTCGCTGCCAGCGAAAAAGCACTAATCATATTATTACTAATAATCTTAGTGCTTCTTTCCATCAAATAATGGGCATTAAATGAGGTTGTTGACGCAACCTCGCCCTTTCTTTTATTATAACATTATTTCCGAAAAATTCAAGTGTGCTATTTTTTAAACAAGTCTTTCACAGAAAATTTTGACGCTTTTTCAAGATGAAAAGTCATCAGTTTTTTCATTATTGGATTTGTATGGTGAGAGGTTTCCGGCGTTGAAAGAGTTTTTCCAGCTTCTTCCGTTCGCTCGATTACCGTAAGTTTTCTCTCTTGTTTGTCATCCATAAAAATACCTCTATTTTTATAAAAAACTTTTTGTTGTAAAAATTGACCTTTTAGTTATATAAAACTTATATACCGTTACATTAATTTACATTCTGAGTTTAGCTATCTTGACATCGAAAACACTTTCTATATCAACGCCTGTAAGAATTGCCGTTATCAAATCTTCCGGCTTAAAGTTGCGCATATCGTGGATGTGCGGAATAATGCCTAGAACCCTTGTATCAGAATATTCTTCTATCATCCGCGGGAGGTTTTTTATGTTTACATCTCCGGTTTTGAAAGGACAGTCATTCAAGATTACACCGCGCAGACGAATATTTTTTGATATCGCGTTGTTTATTGTAAGCAATATTTCGTTGAAAGAAGAATCCAGCGGTGAGGCAATTATTAAGAGCGGTATGTCCAGTGTCTTAATCAAATCTTCTTCCAGAAAATTTTTGCCAAGAGGGGTCGAAAGACCGCTTACCCCGTTTACGATAAAACATTCATAACGCTCTGAAATACTCAGATAATCTTCAAAAATAACGTCCTTTTCAATCAAAACATCTTCCGCGGCAGCCGCAAAGAGCGGTAAATCCGTGCTTTTCAGAAGATAAGAGCAGTAAGTTTTAATATTACTGTCTGCTTTTTTTATATAAACCAAATCCGGTGCCTGTATATAACCGTCACGTTCGAGCGCGCCGGTCTGAACAGGAAGGTAGACTGCGGAAGTATAACCGAGGCTTTGCATTGTAGCAGCAAGCCCTGCGGTAACAAAAGTTTTACCTGAATTTGGTTTTACGCCTGTTATAAAGAGTTGAAGCATCTACACTCCTCCTCCTGTTCCGTTTATTGAAAAATAAACTTCTTTCAGGCGTTTCTTGCTTACGTGTGTATAAAGCTGTGTAGTTGAAACATCGCTGTGGCCGAGAAGTTCCTGCACAATCCTCAAATCAGCCCCGTTTTCCAGCAAATGGGTTGCAAAACTGTGTCTTAATGTATGAGGTGAAATGTGCTTGTGAATTTTTTCTCCCTGAGCATGTATAAATTCGTATATATCCTGCCTTGTCAGGATTCTGCCATTCTCGTTAACAAGAAGTTTTGTTGTTGCAACATTATTTTTTTTGACGTTAAAATCTCTCACGGGTAAATATTTTTTTAAAGCAGCGACTGCTTTTTTCCCGAGAGGAACAATTCTTTCTTTTGAACCTTTGCCGAGACATTGAAGATATTTTGATTTAACATCAATATCATTCATATTTATATTGGCAAGCTCTGAAACCCTAAGCCCGCAGCCATATAAAAGTTCAACAATGAGCGCATGCAATTCGTCAAGTTTCTGGTTTAAAATTTGTTCTATTTCTTGAACCGTCATTACTTTAGGAAGGCGTTTCGGAAGTTTCGGCTGTTCAAGAGTCAGTGCAGGGTCGGTTTTAATAATGTCATTAGCACAGAGCCATTTAAAATATCCGCGAAGTGATGCTATTTTTCTAACAACTGTTGCTGCCGTGAAATTTTCATCATGCAGCTTTAATATGTAAGTATTAAGCTCCGTTCTGCGAACAGCGTTAATGTCTTCAATTCCGCTTGTTTCGCAAAATCTTAAAAAATCACTTAAATCTCGTCTGTAAGCTTCTATTGTATTCTCGGAGAGGCCTTTTTCCACTTCAAGGAATTCAAGATACTCCGAAAGATTCTGTACGTCCATAATGCGATTATATAATGATTTTTAATATTTTTAATGCATTATTTGAATTATTTTGGCAGTGTAAATACAAATCTTACATATTTAGGATCTTTAACATCTATACTTATTGAACCATCGTGTGCTTCTATTACTTTCTTTGAAATATAAAGTCCTAACCCCGAGCTTATCTTCTTATTCTTTTTTGCCTGAGATACAAATTTATCGAACAAATCGTCGGGATTTTTTATTATATGACCGTTATTCTCATTTTTTATTGCAAAAACTATGTATTTCTTATTTTCCGAAACATCAATTTCTATAACAGAATGTTTTGGAGCATATTCTGTTGCGTTGGTAAGAAGATTATGGATTACACGTTTGAGTTCAAGATAATCAATCAGAATCATTTTTGTTTTTGCTCTGTTTACAAATTGAATTCTCTGCTGTTTATTTAGAATAGAATATTTTGTTTCTTCAATACTTTCTTCTATTAAATTTTTAATCGGATGTAACTCTTTGGTAATACAATATTTTTGATTATCATACCTGTATTTATTTAGGACATTCTCAATAAGATTTTTCATATATTTAGTAGCACCTAGAATATCAGAGATAATATCCTCTTTATCAATATCATTGGAGGTGCTGAAATTTTTCAGTAAAAGTTCGAGAGCTGCAATTTCAGAATTGACCGGAGATTTCAAATCGTGAGTAACCATAGCAAGAAAAGATTCTTTTGTATCATTCATGGCGTCATTAAGCTGTTTGGTTTTCAAGGCACTTGTAATCTGACAGCGTACGACATCCACATCAAAAGGTTTTTCAATATATGCAACAGAGCCCAGATTGTATCCCGTAATTTTATTTTCCCTATCTGACAATGCAGATATAAACATCATAAGTGATTGAGAATTTAATTCTGATTTTCTGATAATTTCACCCAGCTCAAAACCTGACATATCCGGCATCATAATATCAAGCAAGAACAGGTCAAACCTTTCTTTTGAAACAGCATCAGCAGCGTCGAACGGGTTAGTAAAAGACCTTATCTGAACACCGGTATCAGATAGGGTTTCTTCCAGAAGCGAAACATTCATTTCGTTATCATCAACAATCATAACTTTCATGCCTTTTATCCAGTAAGGCACTTCTGTAAGAAGGTGAGAGTCGTTCTTTTCTTTTTTATTTCTGAAAAATTCCATAATAGGTTTCAAGTCATACGGATATGGCAAAACATTTTTAATGTCATATTTATTTGCAGCAAAAATATTTTCGCGTGTAATATTTTTACCGGCGAGCCAGATTTCCATCTGCGGATATTTTGCAGAAATTCTTTTTAATGGAGAAAGTTTTTTGAAATCGGTTTTTATAATACACAGTTTCTTGGAAGATACATCCCTGTCTACAGGAAAATCCTCTATACAATCAAGAAAAAGTACATTGCTGCACATTGATTTTTCACTATAACTTAGCATAATAGGATAATCATATTCCAAAATTTTTGATATACAATTGCCCTATCGGGTATATTTTTCAGATATGCATTTTGCTAATAAAATTATTGATGATAAAATATAATTATCGGTGGAATTATGGCTAAAACATTAGAAGAATTAGTTGCTGAAATAAAAAACAGACTTGATATTGTAGAAGTAGTATCTGAACAGGTTATATTGAAGAAGAACGGGAATCATTACTGGGGTCTGTGCCCTTTTCATAAGGAAAAAACCCCGTCCTTTTCGGTTAACCCTCAGCTCGGCATTTACAAATGTTTTGGCTGCGGAGCCGGAGGCGACGCGTTAAGATTTATCATGGAAACAAAAGGGATTGAATTTTTTGATTTAATCAAAGATTTAGCAAAAAGATTTAATCTTGAACTTCCGGATAATTATAAAAAAGCGGATAAATCAAGAGATTTAAAAGGACAGATGATGACAGCCTGCCAGAAAGCAGCGGAATTTTATCATGACCTTTTATTAAACAAAACCTCGGCGGAGGCGGATAAAGCACTTGAATACCTGACATCCAGAAGCATTTCGCAGGAAATAATGAAAAAATTTACCCTTGGTATTGCGCCTAAATCTTACACAACACTTTATGATGTTTTGAAAAAAGATTTTTCGGACGAAATACTTGAAAAAGCAGGTCTTATCATGATGGGCCGCGAAGGCTATATTGACCGTTTCAGAAACCGCGTAATCATTCCTATCCAAAATGAACTCGGCGATTACGTTGCATTCGGAGCCCGCGCGCTGGAAAAAGAACAAAGCCCTAAATACCTGAATTCTTCAGACTCGATAATCTATAATAAAAGTAAACTGCTTTACGGGCTTTATACAGCAAAAGAAGCAATTAAAGAAGAAGACGGCGTAATATTGATGGAAGGCTACTTTGACGTAATTTCCGCTCAGGCTCATGGAATAGGAAATGCCGTTGCATCTTGCGGAACAGCCTTAACCTCAGACCACGTGAAACTATTGTCGCGCTTCTCAAAATCAAGAAGAATTTATCTCTCTTTTGATACTGATTCGGCAGGTCAAAAAGCAACAGAAAGAGGCGCCTCAATTATAAAAGAAGCGTTTGAAGGATTGGGAAATATCAAACAGTTTGACGAAAGCTACATCTCTGCCGCAGACGACAAGTACTCCTGCGAAATCCGCGTAATTGCCCCTCCGGAAGGAAAAGACCCTGATGAATTTATTCGCTCGGTCGGTGCAGAAAGCTACAAACAATTTGTTAAAAATGCACCTCTTTTAATAGATTTTCAAATAAACAATCTCTTAAAAGAAAGAAATCAGTATAAAACACCTCAGGAAAAAACGCGTTTTATAAAAATGGTTCTGCCGGTGCTTATGGAAATAAATAACGAAATTATCCGCTCGGAATATACAAAAATGGTGGCCGATTCAATAGGAGTTGATGAAACAGCACTTGAAAGAGAAATCCGGAAACTAAAGAATAATGAAAGTTTTGAACAGAGTGAGGATAGAGAAATCAAAAAAATTGTTACGAAAACGTTAACAATTTCGCAAAAAGCGCAAAAAAATTTATTGAGTGTTTTTTTTGTACCCGACAATCACTTAACATTTGCCCAAATCAATGAAATGATTGACAATTCGTACATTACAGACGAAACATTAATAAATGTAAAATCTACAATTGACAAATTAATTTGTACCGTAAATAATGTAAAGGAATTAATCGAGCAATTGTATACGGAATACGTTGAAAAGCCTGATATACAGAACATTTTGACAGACTTAATAAGTATCTCCGAAACATTTACAAATCTAAAACCCGACGACTTTAAGTGTGTTATAGAAGAAAATATCGCAAGAATTAAACGTTGTCAGTGGGAAGAAGAAAAAGAAAAAATAAGAAAATTATATAAAAATGCAGATGAAGACGATACAGAAGCCCTAAAACTTCAAATGCAGCTTAGAGATAAGATAAATAACAAACTAAAATTGGAGAAAATGAATGACTAAAAAAAGACAACCGAGCTCCTCTATTATAAGTGTTCTCGATGATGAGAATTTGGATTTACACGATATTGACGAGGATGGACAGTTAGACGGCGATGCTGACGGTGTTAATTACATGAACATGGATATCAGCACAGACAATATCGAAGATATTGTAACCGAAAAAATGGGCGGTAAAATGAATCTTGACGACATCTATATGATGAATTCGCACGAAGAAGATTCCTCCAATGATATGGAACTGCCAAAAGGAATAGCTGTAGATGACCCTGTAAGATTGTATTTAAGAGAAATCGGAAGAATCAAGCTCCTTTCTGCAAACGAAGAAATCGAACTTGCAAGAAAAATTTTAGAAGGCGGAACACCCGGCGCAATTGCGAAAAGAAAACTTGTTCAGGCAAACCTGCGTTTGGTAGTAAGTATTGCTAAAAAATACGTAGGCCGCGGAATGTTATTCTTAGACCTGATACAGGAAGGCAACCTCGGTCTTATCCGTGCTGCTGAAAAATTTGACCACGAACGAGGCTTCAAATTCTCAACCTATGCAACATGGTGGATAAGACAGGCAATCACAAGAGCAATTGCAGACCAGGCACGTACAATCCGTATTCCTGTTCACATGGTTGAAACAATCAATAAATTGAAAAAAGTTACAAGACGTCTTGCGCAGGAACTTTCAAGAAAACCAACCGAAGACGAACTCGCAATCGAGATGAACGTTTCTATCCCGAAACTTCGCGAAATCATCAAGATTGCTCAAGAACCTCTTTCACTTGAAACCCCGATTGGTAAAGAAGAAGATTCACGCTTGGGCGACTTTATCGAAGATAAAGAAGCAGACGCGCCGATAAAAACAGTTGCGTCGGAACTTTTGAGAGAAGATTTGGCAGAAGTACTCTGCACACTTTCTCCGAGAGAACGCGACGTGTTGAGATTACGTTTCGGAATGGACGACGGACGCCAGAGAACACTGGAAGAAGTGGGACAGTTGTTCGGCGTAACCCGTGAACGTATCAGACAAATTGAAGCAAAAGCGTTGAGAAAACTTCGTCACCCTAACAGAAGCAAACGCTTGAGAGAATATGTAGAATCATAAGTGCCTGAGGCACACCAAAAAAGCTCCCGATTGGGAGCTTTTTTATTACCAGGGGTAGTCGTCTTTAATTTGCCAGCCATCGTAATATATCAAAGCTGCACAATGTATTCGCTTATTTTTTTCTATATTTTTGTTACAAGCATATTTACCCTCTTTTAAATAATACTCACGCGACTTACCTGCATCATAGCCGGAAAATTCTAACCCGTTAGTAAGATTATAATTAATATAATAATCGCTTCTTGAATAATCTCTGTATTTTTCGCTAAAACTGGAAGTCTTATTTTTATGTGATACAAGTATTCTCAGCGTAGTTATATCTGTAATTGGCCCGTTAGGAATCTGGTCTTTATTATATCCGTCAAATTGAAACAAGAGAGTAGTTCCGTTTTTAAGTCTGCAAACATAAGAACCTTCCCAAGCTTCGTGATAACCTTCTTTTGAAGAAACTGAAAGATATGGTATAACATACTTTTCTACAAATCTTATCAGATTTTCTTCACTAACATTTTTTGTATCCCATTCCCACCCTTTCGGCTCACCATATTCCTGTTGAGCCATTAGAAATGCATTTGATAAAATTGTATATGTTTGTTTCATTCGATTTACGTGAACTGATTTTTGGTGTTTGGCTACTATACCCGGTATTGTAAGAGAGGCAATAACTCCAATTATTCCAAGTGTAATTAATACTTCTGATAAAGTAAAGGCATTTGATTTATTTGTTTTCATAATTCACCTACTTAATAAATATGGAATATATTAAAAAATATACCGAATATATTCAGTATATTTATGATTATATTACGTATTGGCAAGTTGTCAATATATTAAAATAAAAAAATGGATATACAGAATTACTACGACGAACTTGCCAAAAACATGCGGGTAGAACGGGCAAAAAGAAAAATATCGCAGCTTAATCTTGCAACAAAAGCTGGAATATCACCGGATACCGTTAATATGATTGAAAGAGGAGTTGGAAATCCTACACTTTTTACTATAATTTCTATTGCGAAAGCGCTTGATGTAGACTTAAATACGTTAATACCTTTAAAATAAAAAAGCTCCCGATTGGGGGCTTTTTTATTAGTCAAACTTGTATAACTTCTCAAATTCTAAATTTAAAGCCTTCAATATGGGGACAAGCGTTGCAGAAACTCTCATATCAATCAATCCCCGTTCAATTTTACTGATATGTTGTCTTTCCAAACATGCTTTTTCCGCAAGTTCATCTTGAGACCATCCCAAACGGTTTCGCTCTGCTCTCAAATTATTACCTATAGCCTTTAAAATCTTTTCATTTCGCATATATTAATAATACATAATTGACAAAACCATAGCGATATGCAATAATGTGCAATATGAATATTATTATAATCAAAAGGAGTAAAAATGGATACCGATTTTAAATCCCGCGTTAACAATTACATCGAAGAAGTCGAAAAAATTTATAATCTACATAGAATTATGGTTGACTGCTTTTCTTACCAGATATCGACAGGCAAACCTTCCAGCAACCTGTTTCCGCTCGCTTTGATTATTCAGGAAAAATTTATCAATCTTGAACAAGCCTCCGATAAAATTTTTCTCGATATTTATAACAAATAAAGCACCTTGTTTACTGCCATACCACCGAAAACAAGCCATAAAAACATCAAACCGGCCAGCATTATCGGCTTCCAGCCAAGTCCCTTTATTTTGTTAAAGTTCGTCTCTGCTCCGAGCGCAAACATTGCCATAGTTAGCAAAAATACATCAAATTCTATCAAAAATGTACGTATAACTTCCGGCACAATGTGAAGTGAATTCAAACCGCAAACCGCCACAAAAAATATCGCAAACCACGGCATTGGAACCTTTTCACGCTTTGTTCCCGATTTCTTCGCAAGATACATTCCCAGCAAAAATAAATAAGGAACCAGCATCATAACACGCGTTAATTTTACGATAACCGCCGTATCCATTGCCACTGGAGAAACGGCACTTCCCGCTGCCACAACCTGTGCAACTTCATGCACAGTTGAACCTATATAAACCCCGAAATACTCAGGACTTAAAAGGCCAAGCTTGAACAAAAACGGATATAAAAACATTGAAATTGTTCCGAACAAAACAACAGTTGCAACAGCAAGAGAAACTTTGTGCGATTTGGCTTTTAAAACAGCATCCGTTCCAAGAACAGCAGCCGCGCCGCAAATTGAAGAACCTATAGCAGTAAGCATGCACAAATCCTTATCCAGCTTGAAAACCCTTGTCCCGAGATAGTATCCGAACAAATAAGTCGTCGTAAGCATGACAATATCCGCAAACAATCCGTCCAGCCCGACTGCAAAAATTTGCTGGAAAGTTATTCTAAAACCATACAAAACTATTGCAAAACGCAATATCCGCTTTGAAGAAAATGTAATCCCTTCGCGAAAATTCTCCGGAATAAATCTGTTAAAAACATTCCCGATAACCATGCCGATAATAATAGCAAAAGTTAACGAGTTCAAATTTATGGATGCGCAAAAATCACACTTACACGTTAAATATGCAGCCAGTGCAAATACGGCACAAAAAACCATGCCTAAAATATTCTTTTTCATACAATAATCCTTATTCATCTACTTCGCGTAGAAAGAATTATAACACAAACACGCAAACCGAAAAAGAAAGTCTCGTCGTATGACAAGACTTATAAATATACATTTACCCCACCTATTTTATATCATATAAATATATTTTTGTCAAGTAGTATTGAAAATGTAAAAAATTTGACAAAAAATCTTTGTAGAAAACTTTGTAGAATACTGTAGAAAAAGTTTGAGTTTTCTACACCATTTGGAGGATATTTTTATTATTTAATTTTTCTGTAGAAAACTATAAAAAGTTTTCTACAAAATTATCGACAGCGTAAAACCTCTCATAACAATAGTTTTAGATAGTTTTCTACAAATAAATGCTCTTTATTATTACTATTATAAATATATATATTTATATAATATAATAATTAATAAAGAAAATGATGTTCAAAACTTGAAAAGATAGTAAAAATCGTTTATACTGGATAAAAAGGAGGAAGGAATGCAAGATTCAGATATAGCGTGGATTACGGGGGGGGGGGCAACCTAAACCCTTTACAGAGAAGGCATTTACCACCAAACCTCCGTAACAAGCAACCGAAAAGAAAGCCGTGCCGACAGACACGGTGATTTTTGTTGCAAAAAATGATAAACTGAAAAATGGTATATACAAACGGAGGTAAGATGAAAAGGAAAGAAGCATTTACGTTAGCAGAGGTTCTTATAACGTTAGGCGTAATCGGAATAGTGGCGGCAATGACATTACCGGTACTAAATCAGGCGGTAAACAAGAAAGTAAGAGCAGAACAGATACGAACAGTGAAGTATAAGTTTACGAAAGCAACAGAAAAAATGGCAAGTTTAGGCTTAATCGGGCCCTATGACAGTACAGCGGCATTTGTGGCTGAACTACAGAAGCATTTAAAAATAGCAAAAGTATGTCCATCTAGTAAATTAAGAGAATGCTGGCCGTATGACACGATAACATTACTGGACGGTAAAGAATATGAAGTAACGAAACTTC
>DVIU01000202.1 GCA_018711035.1 Candidatus Scatousia excrementigallinarum | reverse complement strand
TGGCTGACCGCATTGCGGCCTTTTCGAACTCTCCAATTCGTCAAGGGAAATTTCTTCATCCTTGCCGTTTATATTATAGATTATCTTTATATGGTCGTCGTACAGATAAATTCTGTCGATGAACGTTTCAATCAGTCTGGCTTTACCTTCCTTCGTGGTCGTGTCTATCTTGCGGAAGTTATACAGCGCCATTCTGAACTGGTCTTTGGTGAACAGCGGTCGCTCCGCCTGTTCTTTTTTTATCTCGGCTTCCAAAGCGCGCTTGGCTTCTTCAAGTTCGTTCAACCTCTGCATGAGTGCGTCGGAAGCTACGCCTTTCTGTATCGCCGTTACTATGTTGTCTATCTCTTTGGTGCGCTCGGCAAGCTGACTTTCCAACCTCGGCAGCACGGGATTTTCCTCGTACTGCAAGTCATAGAGCAAGTCCACAAGCCGCTCGACTACATCGTCTTTGAGTAAGAACTCCATAGTTTTGGCGACGACAAAATCTTCTATCCTGTCCTTATCGACCTTCTTCTTGTCGCATTCATGTTTGCGGGCGCGGTTGCAGATATAGTAGCGATAGACTTTGCCGCTTTTGCCCGTGCCGGTGTAAGAAGTCATCAGCGCGCCGCACTTGCCGCAATATAGATGAGTGGTGAGCAGATAGTCGTTCTCTTCCTTGTGCGCCGCGGGAGCAATGGAGAACTTTTTAATAGTTTCTTGCACTTTATCGAAAGTTTCCTTCGAGATTATGGACGGAACGCCGTCCTCGATGACAATACCCGAATGATTGTATTCGCCTATGTATGTTCTGCTGCCGAGCATATACAGCACGGTAGTGTAGCCTATCGGCTTGCCGTTGGCGCGGCGTATCTGTTTTTCTTTGAGATAGTTGTAAATTTCTTTGGCTGTTTTGCCGCCCGCACACATATCGAATATGAGCCGTACTATCGGCGCGGTTTCCTCGTCGATCATCAGCCTGTGGTCAACGACCTTATAGCCGAGAGGGATAGCGCCGCCGTTCCATTTGCCTTTCAGAGCGTTCTCTCGAAAACCGCGCTTGACGTTCTGCGACAGATTGGCTGAGTAGTATTCCGCCATACCTTCAATCATAGATTCAAGGATTATGCCTTCGGGGCCGTCGGAGATATTCTCTTTGACGGAGATAAGGCGCACGCCGTTTTTGCGCAGAGTGTAGCGGTAGAAAGCAGAATCATAACGGTTTCGGGCGAACCTGTCCAGCTTCCAGACGAGGACGACGTCGAACAGCTTTTTCGCGCTGTCGGCAATCATACGCTGAAAATCGGGGCGGTCGTCTGTTTTAGCGGAGAAAGCTCTGTCTATGTACTCGCCGACGATTTCTATTCCGTTGTATTCAGCGTAAGCCCTGCAATCGCGTATTTGACCTTCGATGCTCTCTTCCCGCTGATTGTCGCTCGAATATCGAGCATATATTACTGCTTTCATAATTATTTCCTCAGAACGGGATATCATCGCCATCATCAAATGTCTGAATCGTATATGTTTGAACTGTGTTCATCCCTAACAATCCCTTAGCCCTATCCAATAATTGGTCGTATGTAATAATATTGATTTGATTATATGCTGCATTCAGTATTCTAAACGCTTCGTATTGTTTGTCATTCCAATCATTAGACCTACCATAGACAAGCATACATTTAGGCTTTACAGTACGAACACCACCAACACGTTCCCTGAAATCATCCGAATCCGCCTTTCGCTCAACACGATAAATATAATTTAGACATTGTGTAATTGCCGCAACAAGACCAGCTGAAGGTCTATAATTGCCATGTGAATCTGGCTCTGTCCAAAACCTTAAATCAGGCTTTTTAATTTCGACTAAATCTAAAAAGCCATCAACCGATTGCATTATATAATCTGCTATATGATGCTCGTCTATTGTCCTTTCGGTTAATATTTTTATATAGTCCGATCCTAAAATCCACTTTTGCTGTCCAAACCAATCTTGCCAAAATGATTCGGAATTGTCCAAAGGAATGTTTCTTTCAAACTCCTGTATAACAGTCTTCCTTTCAGCCGCCGTTATAGCAATGCTTAAATTAGTTGTAAGGACACCAGATTCGTAAAGTTTATCAACCATATCTTCATCTGAAAGCCCCAGTTCCGTTACTTGGCGTAAAACCATTGACAAATTATCGTCTGAAAGAGAAATATATGAATTTTCGCCTAGACTTAAAGGCGCATAATTCTCTTGAATGTATGCGATTAGGTTATCAATTTGCTCATTTGATAAAGTTATCGTTTTATCTGGCTTTTCAATTATCCATCCCCTTGAATCTTTCGTATTATGTGATATTTTAAGCGAGATTATATAATCGTCCGTTGTCTTGTGTTTGTTTCTAAAAAAGACAGCGGTAGTCTTGCTCCGTGGACCTTCTTTTAATGTTGCAGATTGAATATATTCTTGTCCATTTATCGTTGTCTTAACGATTTTCCACCCTTTAATTTTAGCATCCATAACACTTACATATGACAATTTAATACAATTTTACAAGCTTAACGCTATATTTACATCTTAGGTATTAATGTTTTATAGTCAATAGACTTTGCATTAACATCCCATTTGCCAACCTGCATTTTCTTTATGGTTTTGCCGCTTCCAAAGTCCAGCAAATCTTGGCGATTAAGGTTATTTAGCACCTTGTTCAAACTACCTAAGCCTGCTGAAGATAGTAAGAATGCCTCTATGGGTTCGCACAACTTACAATACGCCCATAGTTGCCCTAAGTCGTGTAGATTAAGCTGGGTTTTCTTTGCTTCTATGAAAGCAATATTGGGTTTACCTTTATTGATAATTATTCCAAGAACATCTATTTGTATATCAAGTCCAACAGATTGCGGATAATGGTCGATGATACCAAATTGCTCCAAATATGTATCTAATGTTCTTGCATGGGAATCGATAGTGGTGACTCTTGCACCCTTATATTTATTTTCTAAGTACTGCTGAAGCCATGCTCTCATTGGTTCATATAGCTCAAATTCTTTGGTAACATTATTCGCCATAGCCAAGCAACCTCGCTATATCCGTCCAAGATTCAAAATGTTTTCCGCGAATTTCTTCTGGTAAAGATGGATCGTTTTCGTGTGGATGATTCGGTCTCGTTCTTCTGCGGATTGGCTTTTCCCAATAAAATTTATGTGTCTTTGCGGGGTCGATAAACTCTAACAGCTCTTCGCTATATTTCTCAAGAGCTTCCTGCTTATGCTTAATATTAAAGCCTATCGGCAAAAACTCATTCGCAAAAATTTTAACCTGATGCTCCTTTTTCCAAAAATAAGGTTTGCCTTGGTTGTACTTTTTAAGGTCGCCATCCCTAAAGTTAGGATGCCCAAAATCTATTGTTTGAACAGGAACATCAACGGCTTTAAGCATATTGGCAATATCAATTACCATATACCAGTTGCCCGGTATTTCAATATAGACCCTATGTGCGCCTTCTTGTCCAAATGCAATATTGCTCTTTCGTATATAGCCCGTAACATCCGCTATGCCTCTAAGCAACGCTTTCTTTTCGTCAACCGTTAAAGAGAATAGTTCAGGATTCATTCTCATCGTTGAGTGGTGCCTGCCACTCCCGATAAAACGAAGAATTTCCCTTGTTATATATTCATCGTTTGGCTTTGTGAAGGTCATTACGGTAGAACGCTTATTCTGAGTAACTGTAAGATTATGACCTATTAAAGGTTCGATAATTGAGCGAATATCTACCGTACTCGCCTTTACATATACCTTAACATCTTTTAAATCGTCGGTATATAAATTCTTATGAGGAATGTCAATTGTTATTCGTGTTTCACTATTATCTCTCTGTATTTCGCCATTCCCTAAAATCATACCAAGCAGGTATGCCATCTCAACGTTCATATTTGTCACCTATTGTAGCCTATTCTGTAGCCTAAACCGAAAAGATAATTAACAATATCATTATTATTTAGTCTGTATGAAAAATCATTTCTATAGGCATTATTATGAGTAAATCCCAGCTTTTTGACATTTGCAGGTGGACAAGTCCTTACATAAAGTCTTAATTCAAGTCCCCATTTATTAGCATCATCCTGTAAGAGAATAATACCATCATCTTTACTTGATAATGTTGTGCCAAATTTTTTATTATAGCTTGTTATAAAAGTAGTTATAGCAGACAGTTTTCCTTCTGCTTCGATGAAACATTCTTCATTGTTTAAAAATTTTATTAAATCCTCGTACATAATTATTCTCCTATTTCTTCATATATTTTATCCGCAATAGCTTTTGCCATTAAGGGTGGAACAGCATTACCAATTTGTTGTCTTATCTGAACTTTTGCACCGATAAATACAAAATCATCATCAAATGACTGCAATCGCGCGGCTTCACGGGGAGTGATTGCCCTGTTTAAAAAAGGATGATTGTTTGTGCCGTTTGATGAGGCATCAAATCTTGTGTCAATAGTAGGAGACACGCTATCCCATTTTAATCTTCCCCAAGTACCTGAAAACTGCTGCTTACCCAACATATCCTGTGGTAAATGCTCCTTCCCACATTCAGGTGGAATCATAGATAATTTTTTTATTGCAACAGCAGAATGATTGGAAGCTTTATGATTGTATAGCTTCTTACTATTCTTTCGACGTGCAATTTGATATTCGCTATCAGGCTTATTTAGGTATTCTTGCTCAAATGCTCCTTCACCTGAATTTAAATATGCAAGGTCGCTAATCGCATCTTTTACAGTAACGATTTCATTGCTTCCAATCGGAAGATTGATTGCTTTTTCTTTACAACAAAGGAAAATAGCCCTTTCGCGAGCTTGCGGAACTCCAAATTCTGAAGCATTGAGGATGCCATACCTGACGTGATAACCAAGCTGATGTACCTTCTCAATAATTTGATTTTTAAACCAGCCGGCAGAAGTGGAGAGAAGAGCTTTTACATTTTCAATTGTAAACACATCGGGTTGCAATGCTTCAACGATGTTTAGATACTCATTAAACAAATAATTGCGTGGGTCATTCAAACCTAGCTTTTTTCCTTTTAAAGAGAATCCTTGGCAAGGAGGCCCGCCTATAATCATATTTACATTTAGCTCTTTACTCAATTCAATAATTTGCTTCTTAATATCAGCATCGGTGATATCACCATTTATGATGTGAGTATCAGGCATATTATACTTAAATGTAGCCAAAGCATTCGGATTAAAATCGACGGCGATTACGGTTTGGAAATGCTCATTTTTTTCCATTCCATAGGAAAATCCCCCTGCTCCCGAAAATAAATCAAGTATTCGGAATGATTTAATTTTATCACTCATTTTAAGCTCTTCTCCTTATTAAGATTCTTTTGAATATTTCCTTTCCGTCTATGGTAGGTTTGAACAAATCAAACTCATTATCCGAACCGTGATTTGCTTCGCCCACTATTTCAAACTGTTCACTATTGTATTTATTGATAATTGTAATCGGAACACCCATTACACCATAGTAATCACACGGGATGTCACGGATTGTCCTGACATTGATTGCGTCATAATTATCATATTTAGGGTAATCTTCCGGATTATAAGTTTTTGTCATTGCTACAAACTCATGGCGGCGGTCATTATCTAAATTAGTAAGCCACATAGCATTTCCAAGGCTGCGCCATTTTTGCCCGCTTTCATCTACCCAATATCTGTATTTTCTCGGCTTGGAATATTCTGGAACTCTGAATTTCATTTCGCCGAACCGATAACCCGTCCAGACTTCATTATTTTGTATTAGAGGGAAAATTTCTTTATAAGTAATTGCATTCTGATTGCCGATAATCAAGAATTTTTTGCGGTATCGCATTATTTCCGTTACAATCTCCTTAAACAAAGAAAACGGTGGATTTGTTACAACTATATCGCATAATTTCAAGTATTCAATACATTCTGGACTTCTGAAATCCCCATTGCCGTCCAGTTTCCTTATAACATTAGCTGTTTGCAAGAACTGGGCGATTTCATCGTCCGAAATTTCACCTGCAACATTGCTGAATTTGACCACATCTAAAACATATCCGACACCTTTCTTTAAATTTTGATGAGTGTCGTCAAATAAACTTAACTGTGTGCCAACGACAGCTGATGCGCAGTAAGATGTACAAATTAACCTTTGCAATTTCAGGATATTAAAGTTTTTTAGAAAGTATTTGCAGAAGTTTGATTCAAATGGGTCATCGCAGTTGCATAACACAGTTTTTTCAGCAAAATGACGAACATAATGGGCAACTTCACTTTCTATAGTTTCATACGTTGTATAGAATTCATCGTCCTTCGTATTTTTGGCTGATTGCAAATTTGAGTTTTTGTTAGCCATACTATTTATCCCTAACTTTCTTTTCTATATTATAACACATAAATATGACAGAAATAGTCATATATAAAAAATTATTTCTCAAAATTTACATGATTTTTTTCGCAAAAATCGTGAAAGGCTTTTTGCCAGTCGTAGTTTGGCTCGCAAAGTCCGCGTTCCCATCTGTTTATGGTGGCAAACGAAACGCCGAGTTCTTTCGCGAGCTTTTCTTGGCTTAAAAAAAGCTGAAGACGAGCCGATTTTACTTTTTCGCCGAAAGTCATATTATACTCCAAATTCTTTATAACATTATTATAACATATCCATTCGCATATAGCAATGATATAGCGACAAAAAATCCCATTAAAATATACAAACAAATGTTTGTTTTGTATTGA
>DVIU01000201.1 GCA_018711035.1 Candidatus Scatousia excrementigallinarum | reverse complement strand
AATGGTGAAAATATTGAATTTGTAAAAATAACACCTGCTTCAACACCATTTGTGGCAAGCTGTGCAGGTATTTTTATGGCGGCATTTATAACTCAATCTTTTTTAAAGGAGTTTAAATAATGAATATACTTGTTACAGGAGCTTCAAAAGGAATAGGAAATGCGATAGCAAAAGAACTTTTGCAGATTGGAAATGTTTTTGTAACCGGCAGAAATGAAGAAGCGTTGAAAACTATTGGTGCAAAAGGGTATTGCGTATGTGACCTCACCAGAGATGTTCATAATCTGCAAGAGTTTATAAAAGAAAACCGTATTAATGTATTAATTAATAATGCAGGGGAATATATATATGGTGCAATAGATTCGGCCAGTGAAGAAGAAATCGGCAGAATTTTTGAAACAAATCTTTTAGCACCTGTAAAATTAATTTCTGCTGCGGTTCCGTTTATGAAAGAAAATAAATGGGGCAGAATTATTAATATAGGCTCAATTTCCGGAGTAATGGGCGAAGCATATGCCAGCCTTTATTCATCCAGCAAAGCAGGGTTGATTGGACTTACAAAAGCACTTGCACTTGAGCTGGCGGAATATAATATTACGGTGAACACGATTAATCCCGGCTGGGTAGAGACAGAACTCGGAATGAACTCCATTGATGAGGGTGAATTTACAAAAGATGAAATAATTGAGTGTATTCCGCAAAAACGTTTTGTTAAACCGGATGAAGTAGCAAAGCTTTGTAGATACCTAATTTCAGATGGTTCAAAAGGAATAACAGGTCAGGGAATAAATATTTGCGCCGGACTAAGCGTAGGAATATAATAAAAGAAAGAAAGGAGAAGGTATGAAAAAGTCAATTATAGCTTCAAATCACAGATGGGGGGGGGGGCGACCGGACGCTAGAATGCGCTGAGGCACTATGTTCGTGGTATAAGGACACTACTCTGGAACGGCTTTTTAAAAAGCACTTTGCACGATTATTTAATAAGCGCACGACTTTTTTCAGGTCGTTTTTCATTAGGAACGCTTTTCACATTAGGAACACAGCGAACGGGTTTACTTTAGCTGAAGTATTAATTACTCTGGGTATTATAGGTGTGGTTGCCGCAATGACATTGCCGGCACTCATTAACAATACCAGAAACCTCCAATACAAAGCAGGATTACAGAAAGCATACAGCGTTCTTGCACAGGCACTGGAAAGAATGAATTCAGAACAAGGTTTTATTGCTAATCAGGAAAACTACGGTATGCACCAGTTTGCACCTGCGCTAAAAAAATATTTAATTCAGGGAAAAGACTGTGGCAACACCAATTGTCAGCAAAACGGCACTAATGATGACGTAGGGTTGTTACTTTCAAAAGTTTACAAAACATACAACGGTTATAAAGGTTATAATGCTAATTTTGATGAGGGGCAATCCATTCTTTTAAATGGAATGTTTCTTATGATAGATAATGATGGTTATAATCCTATTTGTATTTCTGTTGATATAAACGGATATTATAAGAAGCCTAATAGATTCGGACATGATGTTTTTATGTTTCAGATAGATAACAAAACAGGAAAGCTTATACCTATGGGGACTCCGGGTTACAGATACCCGCAGAATATGTATTGTTCAACAACATCAACGGATTCTCGGAACGGATTTGGCTGTACGTTAAAAGCTTTAACAGATGATAATTATTTCAAAAATCTTCCTAAATAAAAAACCCTCATAAAAGAGGGTTTTTATTATTTATTGTATATCCTAAAAATACTGTCAGTATGCTGGTTTGCAATTTCTGCCAGAAAATCTTCTTCATTTGTGGCATGAGTTTTTACTCTTATTGCATTGACCACTTTTTTAGAAAAAGCTTGTTTTATTTTTTCAACAAAACCTTTTGGCTTAATATCATCAAATGTTAAAGCTAATTGCTGTCTGGACGGATTTTTACTGCTGTAAAATGCACTTACAGACAGAGTAGCGTCATATTTTTTGCCGAATTCCTTTACGGCAGGATATTCTGAAACAATGTTGAATAAAGCTTTTGTCATTGTTGATGAATCACGTTTTAAGGCTCCGAAAGCCATAGGGGTGGCATAATTAATTCTTTGAGTTTTCATTTGCATATTTCCTTTCAAAAATGGGGTACAAGAAAAATCTTACTACAAAGAAATTCTATTTACAACGTCTTCAGCCGTAATTTTTAAACATTCAAGGGATTCGCATGTTGTCTGCCTGTGTTCCCACAGACAAGGCTTAATCGGGCATTTATCCGCAGCTTTAACGGCACAGACCAGCTCTGATTGAGGAATTAACTTTTTATCATCAGTCGGCCCGAATATAACATAAGTTTTAGTTTTTAATGCAACAGCCACATGTAAAGGAGCCGAATCCGAACAAATAAACTGTTCAGCTTTAGCAATTAATTCGCCTAAATCTTTCAGGCTTTTTGTTTTACCGTAATAATCCTCGAAATTTTTATTTTTTACAGTTGCCCTAATTGTATCTATACATTCCTTATCATCCGGCCCGCCAACGAGAATGACTTTTTTGCCTTTTTCCTGAAGCAAGTCAATAATTTCAGCCCAAGTTTCAGCAGGTATAGTCTTAATCATACCTTTTTGAACACTCATTTTACTTACACCCGGGTGAATTAAAACAGAGTTTGGGATTTTCCTTTGCGCTGTAATATTAATTTCAGGCAAAAATGTTTTATGTCTTGTAACAGGTGTAACCAAGTCGTGATACATATCACAGGCATACTGGTTTTTATTCAAAGGCACAGCCACAGTCAATAACTTCTCGCTTAACATGCCGGTATAATATCCGTAACGATTTTTAATTCCTGTCATCCACAATAAAATGCTGATTAATTTATTCCCACCGGATGAAATTACCATATCAAAATTACCTGCACGTGCTTTAAATATTAACTTTAAAAGTTCGGCATACTTATTTTTGCATTTTACATCAATCAAAAATAAGTCATCAATAATATCTGTTAAATCTTTGACGCTTTTACTTCTCGGTTCAAGTGCAAGAGTGATTTTAGAATCAGGAAACTCTTTTTTCAAAGAGATTAAAGCCGGCAGAAAAAAAATTTCATCTCCTATGCCGCCAAAATTTATTGCCAAAATATTTCTAATCTTTTTCATAAGATTATTATAATACAAAAATTTGTTGTATAATCGAAATATGGTTAATAAAGTCAATACCGCAACCGTAATTGGATTAAACGCATATATAGTTGATGTTGAAACAGATGTTATAAATTCGCTGCCCGGGGTAGCGATAGTAGGACTGCCGGATGCCGCAATTAATGAGGCAAGAACACGGGTACGTTCTGCTATTAAAAATTCAAATTATACATTTCCGGATAAAAAGGTCGTTATTAATCTTGCGCCGGCAGATTTGAAAAAAGAAGGTACTAATTTTGATTTACCTATAGCTATCGGAATCCTTATAGAAGAATGTGTTATTGAGAAAGAAAAAGTAAAAGATTACGGTTTTATAGGAGAACTCTCGTTAGACGGAAGTTTGAGAGGAATTACAGGAGTTCTGCCGCTTGCCCTCGGATTTAAAGAAGCAGGTATAACTAACATAATAGTTCCTTCTGCAAATGTAAAAGAAGCGGCTCTCGTTGAGGGAATAAATGTTTATGGTGCAGAAACATTATGTGATGTGGTTAATCATTTTGTAGAAACGCCGCTTAAAATTACAAAAACAGATATAAAAACTTACCTGTCATCAAACTCAAATGAAGAATACCTCTTTGATTTTAAAGATGTAAAAGGTCAGCAAAAAGCAAAACGCGCACTTGAAATAGCAGCAGCAGGAGGGCATAACTTACTTATGACCGGTTCACCCGGCTCCGGAAAGACAATGATGGCAAAATGTTTTGCATCAATCCTCCCTCCTCTTGAAATGGACGAGGCAATTGAACTTACAAAAATTTACAGTATATCGGGATTACTCACAAATGACCGGCCGTTAATGACTAAAAGACCTTTCCGTGCAGTACACCATACCGCATCAGCCAACGGAATAATCGGCGGCGGTTCAAATCCAAAACCCGGAGAAATAACCCTTGCTCACCGCGGCGTGCTTTTTCTTGATGAAATGGTTGAGTTTCCGCGAAGTGTGCTTGAAGTTTTGAGACAGCCTCTGGAAGATAATGAAATTGTTATCTCAAGGACAAAACATTCAATAAAATACCCTGCAAAATTTATGCTGCTTGGAGCAATGAATCCCTGTCCGTGCGGATTTTTAGGAGATAAAGAAAAACAATGTATCTGCTCGGAATATCAAATAAACAGATATTTATCAAAACTTTCGGGCCCGCTTCTTGATAGAATTGACCTGCAAATAGAAGTTCCAAGACTGACATCGGAAGAACTGCTTAACTGTCAAAATACCTCAGAGTCCTCTGCTGATATAAGAAAACGTGTAATTAAAGCACGCAACATTCAAAAAGAACGTTATAAAAATGAGAATATCCTTACAAACTCTGAATTAACACCTAAGTTAGTAAAAAAATATTGCAAGATTGATAAAGCCGGTGAAGAACTTTTCAAAGTTGCAATAGTAAAATACCAGCTTTCCGGACGCCGGTATGACAGAATCCTAAAACTTGCCAGAACTATTGCAGATATAGACGGTTCTGAGTTAATCCAACAAACGCATTTAATGCAGGCATTACAGTATAGAATGTTTAACCCGACCGGTGCTTACCAGGGATAATCATCTTTAATCTCCCAGCCGTCTTTCACTATCTTTGCGGCACAAGCCCAACCATCTCCACCTTTACGACAGGATGACTTTACTGTGTTATCAGAATTTATACCATAAGGTTGGACTAAGCCGTTTTGAGTTCTGGCAAATATGAAAACATCTTTACCAAATACGTTAGGGTTTTTCCCTCCGTTAACATCAACATATATAATCGATGTTGCAGCTGCCTCGGTATCTTCACTACCGCCCATTGCAACAAAATTGATAACAACAGTTCCATCAGGTAACATTAGTGTTGTTCTGGAATCTTCTGATACGACAACAGCTCCTGAAGCATTGCCGCTTAAATCTTTAAATGGTTGTCTGGAATTATACATACAAGCAGAATATGTTTTACAAATCTTAAAACCTTTTAAATACGGTGCCCAGTACTTATTAAAATAAGCCGTACCACCCATTTCTTTTCCATCAGACCAATACTTAAATTCCCCGTTATCAACCTCTGAACGTTTCAACGCCTGATTCATTGTTGTATAAAACTTTTTTAAGTGAGAGACTGTTACCTGTTTTTTATACTTACCGACAATTACCGGAAGTGTCATAGCTGCTACTATTCCAATTATCCCAAGTGTTATAAGTGTTTCCGCAAGTGTAAATCCTTTTGCTGAGAGCCTTCTAGCTTGCCCCCCCCCCCGAAATCCTTGCTATTGTTGATTTTCTCATATCTTCCTCCTTTTTCTTTATTATAATCGATTTTAAACAATTTTCAACTATTTTAAATTAAAAAAACCGGCAATAAGTCCAACTATAGCAGAAATCCCAAGATAAAACAGCGGGTCTCTCTTTTGTTTAAAACTCATACCAAGCAGAACCGCAAAGAAAAAAAATGCAAATAAACCGGTTACATTATCTTTAAAAATATTCAGTGCAACGGCAGTTAAAAGACCACAGCCGGCAGGTTTAAGTCCGTAAATAGCCGCCTGAACTTTTCTATTTGTTTTAAACTTTTCATGCAGTTTTGAAATGATTATTACCAGAACATACGAAGGCAAAATTACTGAAGTTGTTGCTATTAACGAACCAAGGATGCCGGCAGTTGAAAAACCGGCAAATGTAGCCACATTAACCCCTACAGGTCCGGGAGTTATTGAAGAAATCGCTATCATATCCGATAATTGCTGAGGAGTATACCATTTATAAACATCTGCAATATGATACAAAAATGGTAATGTTGCATACCCCCCGCCAAATGAAAATAAACCTATTCTAAAAAATTCCAAACATAAATGGAGATAAATTAACATTCAGAATCTCCTTTTATTTTTTGAAATTTAACTCTGTAAATTATTCCGGCCACGGCAGATGCAATAATGATAAGTGCCGGCGAAACATTCAAAAAAGCAGACAGAATAAATGCCGATAAAAATATTGCCATAGAAAATTTATCAACAATACTCTTGCTCCACATTTCTTTTACGGCAAGAAGCACAAGAATAACAACTCCGATTCCGACACCCCAGAAAATACTCTTAATGAATTGCAGTTTAATTAATTCTTCAAGCACCTTTGCTACAAGCACTATAGCTGCAAAAGCAGGTGTAACAATCCCTGTTGCAGCGGCAAATGCACCTTTTTGCCCCAGGAGTTTATGTCCGACGAATATAGACATATTAGCTGCAATAATACCTGGAACACTCTGCCCCAGTGCGTAATATTCACAAAGTTCTTCACTATTAATCCAGCCTTTTTTTTCTACAAGTTCACACTGCAATAACGGTAATATAACATATCCACCGCCCAAAAGCAGAGTTCCGACTTTAAAAAAAGTTTTATAAATATTCCAGAATGTCTTTTCCATAAAATAATTATAATCCAAGTAAATATTTTATTGCAATATCGA
>DVIU01000200.1 GCA_018711035.1 Candidatus Scatousia excrementigallinarum | reverse complement strand
TTGTTAAATCCTTTCAAGGTATTGATCAAAAATCAAAAGTAAATTACTCTTTTTATTTCTAATTTGCACAGCCGAAAGCGATAATTCATTTGCTTTATCTAATCCTGTTTTTACAGCAAAACATTTTGCTGAACTTACTTTTTGTTTATCCGCAACTGTTTTATTTAAAAAAACCTCTTCAACATTTTCACACATCCAAACCAAATCGAAATTTTTATTATTACAAAATTTTGTTATTTTTCCATTTTCTTTTACTACATTACTATCTTGCAAATTGTCAGTATCAATTACATAAACGACGACTTGATTATCTGCTGAACTTTGTTTTTTGTTTCTTATTATTTCATTTAAAACAGTCTGCCTATTATAATTTCCTTTCCCATTTAAATAAACGTACAGAATCTTAACATCTGATCCTATATTATAAAAATATTTCAAAGCTTTATCAACATAGATTGCATCGGTTCTTGCCTTTTTATTTGATTCAACACATATTTGGATTAATTTCATCTTTTATCATCTCCAAATGTCCCCAAAAAGTTGAATGCCTCTATATTAAAAGGTGAAAATTCAATCAAACCTTTTCTATAAAGCGAAACAGGAGAATAATGTCCATTCTTTATCCATGATACAAGTCTTGAGTCATTCGACAAAAAGTCTATCGAGTGTTTTTCTTTTTGCAAAATTTCCATAGGCGCTAAATTATGTGTTGTAAATATTAATTGTCCATTTGCATAATTAACAGCATAGTCAATAAGTTTTATAAATAAAACATCGTGAATATTAGCGTCAAATTCATCAATAAAGACTATTTTACCTTTGTTTAGGTCACACAATGCAGTATAAATGCTTATCAGTTTTTTTATACCAGCACTTTCGTATTTCTCGTTGATTCTCCTACCGTCTTTATAAATCATTATTAATTCACATTCATAATAATTGTCATTTTCTTCTTTCCTAATTTGTATTTCATTTAAATCATCGCGAAAAACCTTAATGAAAGCAGTTAAATTTTCCACTTGATTATTATATGATTTAAAATCAGATTTTGGAACTTTTACAGAACTTTTGAAAGGGATTTTGTCTCCTTGCAACATCTGAATAAATATATCTTTATTTTTTATCGCTTTTTCTTTCTGTTGAATAATTTCAACTTGTTTCATAATTTTATTCAAGTTGATATTATCCATGTCAACATTTTGAATTACCGTCGTTAAAGCCATTGAGGAAAACATCAAAACGTCTAGCATTTCAATTGAAAACTTGTCGAGTGTCTTACATTCTCTAGCTGTTTTGATAAATGCGCTTGTTAAAGTTTGTCTCTCAAGTAAATTTATTGTTGTTTTATATAATTCTTCTTTTCTTGTATAATTCTCCTCAACATATTCTAATATGCCATTACTTACCCTGTATATCGGAATATATTTTGTGCTATCGTTTATTGTTTTGCCTTTTATTTCGTGCAATTCTTCACTGCTAAGTTCCGCATTTCCATCTTCATCTATTCTTAATTGTATTTTATGTGAATATACAACTTCAATTATGTTTTCGTCATTATATCTGGCAAAAATCATTTCAATTGAAAATTCCTTTTTATTCTGATTAATTAAATTCAAAAGATTACCTGTCGCGTTATTGACTATCAAATAATTTGAATCAAAAACCAGATTTTTATATATTTCGACCGCATAAACAATGCCTGTTTTTCCTGCGCCGTTGGGACCATATATAGCTTTAACGTGACTATGCTCGTAGTTTATTTTCTTTGTTAACGTGGAATTGTAAAAATCTATTACTATTTCCTTATCAATACTTTTTACACCATTGATCTTCATTTGAAGCAAAAAGAATTTCATAGTTACACCTCTTTCTTTTATGTTCATTATTATAGTATTACAAAAACACAAAAAAGTAAACATATTTTATACGAAAAGTATATTTTTTTCTTAATTATTAAGCCCAACTTTTGTCGGTTTTTGTCATTAGTAATAAATTTTAATCAAACCTGCGCTGCCGTTGCCTCCTACGAAAGCGGAAGTTGATCCTGCCCCGCCTACGAAAGAATGGTAAAGGAGAACATCGAACACAGAGCACAATCAATCTATGCAGAGAAAAGTATCCGTTTTGTCTCTTCTTACAAGTTCTTTCTCATAACAAACTCTTCGCCGTTGTCTTTTACAACTTCAAAACCTGCTTTCTCATACATCTTTACGGCATAGTTTTCTTTTTGGACAGACAATGAAACGGAAAGGAATCCCGCATCTTTCAAAACAGTAAGCATCTCATTCAACAGACGTGTCCCTATCTCTTTCCCCCTGCTCTCTTTTGCAACAGCAATAGCAAGCGACGGTGTATTGTCATCTATATGTGCAAAGTCGTTTACTATCCTCGTCCATACCGCGCCGACAATTTTGTTATCAGTTTCGGCAACAAGGCAAATATCTCCTTTTTCCGTTCCAAATTCCTGATAATAAATCTTTAATTCAGGTAGTTCTACTATACTTTTGGGAGGTGTTT
>DVIU01000014.1 GCA_018711035.1 Candidatus Scatousia excrementigallinarum | reverse complement strand
TATGTCTACTTTTTGCATATCTTCCTCCTTTTTATTTATTATAAGTTATTTACCACGAATTTTCAACCATTAATAAACCTTTATAAACGATTGAAAAATTTCAATAAGTCTTATAAAATAAGATATAATTCGAAAGGGCATTATGAGAGGAACTCAAAAACGTATTTTAATTGTTGATGACGACGACGAAATCAGAGAATTATTGGAATTCGACGTGGCACAGAGCGGCTACTTTGTCGATACTGCAAAAGACGGTCTCGAAGGCTTAAACAAAGCGTTAAATAACTCTTATGACTTAATTTTGCTCGATGTTATGATGCCCAAGATGAACGGGTTTGATGTCGCAAAAAACATCCGTCAGGCAAAGCTTGCCATTCCGATTTTAATGCTTACTGCAAAAGGTACAATTGATGATAAAACCGAAGGTTTTGACTGCGGTGCGGATGATTATCTGGTTAAACCTTTTGATATTCAGGAAGTTTTGCTCAGGATAAAAGTTCTGCTCAGACGCAATCAGATTGAAGATACAAATTCACTTTCTGATGAAATCCTCAGTGCAGGGGATATTCAAATCTTCCCTGAAACATTAGAATGTATTATTATTAACAAAAAAATAAAGCTTACGCCGACAGAATTTGAGATTCTGTACAGTTTAATGCAGCATTTCAACCAGCCTGTAACCCTTGCAACACTTCTCGATGAAGTATGGGGTTACGATAGCAACGAAGATGTACGTATGTTGAGGGTTCACGTTGGCGGCCTTAGAAATAAAATTGAGCCTGACTCAAAAAATCCAAAATATCTTCATACAGTTACAAACGTGGGTTATAAACTGACTCCTTTTGCCGGAGAATAGTATGTTTTTTAAATTCAAAAGACTAAAAATAGTTGAACAAATCGGAATCGTATTCTTCTTTGCGGTTTTAATTCCGATGTGCGTAAGCGGGTTTATTATTAATAATATTAACCAGCAATCCATGAGATATCAGCTTCGCGAATCAGCAGTATTAATCGCAAATATGGTCTCCGATGAGATTGATTTTTTCTCAAATTCCATAAACAGCAACCTTGAACAAATCGCCTTTTCTCTCAACTTTATTCACGGTAAAGCTCAAAAAGCCAAATATTTAAAAGATGTTTCCTCAAACTTTGATAATTGTGAAAAAATCGAGATAGTCAGTTCAAAAGACGAACTTCAAAAAATACACGGGATTAACAACGCAGCAAACAAAGCAACCGTTTCAATACCTCTTGATAAAACAAGTTTTCTTGTTGCAACCTATACAATAGAAGCCCTGCAAGATGAACTGTTCCAATCACTAAAAGATGACGGCAGACAAATTTATGTTATGACAAACGAAGGCAGGCTTATAGCCTCGCATAACTATACAGACAGTGTGTTTGAAGAAACGCTGGCACTGCTTCCCAAAAAACTTAAACAAAATACACCGGTTATATTCGGTGACGTAAAAAACCAGCCGCTCGTTTATGTACATAAAAATGACCCGCCTATTACAATTATTGTTAACACTACCGAAAGAATTACCAGAAAAGCCATTAACAACAACAGTGCCAAAATAATTCTTTCTGTTATCCTCGCAACCCTTGTAATTATATTTATAACAGCACTTTATACTTATTATTTGTATATAAATATAAGACAGTTATTCAAAGGTATTATTGCAATCTCAAAGGGGAATTACGAACGCCAGATAAGGCTTCTCACAACCGCATTCACCCCTCACGAAATTGTCTTTCTGGCTTTTGAATTTAACAGAATGGCAGGCGAAATTCATAAATCCTATATCCAGCTTAAACAAAATAACGTTGAGCTGAAACAATTAAATGAATTTCGTTCAAACCTGATTGATACAGTAAGCCATGAACTCAGAACCCCGCTCACAAGCATTCAGGGCTATACCTCAAGGCTTTTGAGACAGGATATCCACATTGACGAAGAAACTAAACAGAAATCTTTGCGAATTATAAAGGAACAGTCTGAAAGATTAAAACGATTGATTGAAGATTTGCTTACAATTCCTGACATAGAAGGAATGCGTCTGAGAACGAATGTTGAAAGCGTCTGGCTTCCTGAGGTTATGGAAACAGCTCTGCTGCTTATAAAAAATAAAGATAACAAAGAAATTATTATTAACATGCCGGAAAATTTTCCTAATGTATCCGGAGATAAAAACAGACTTGAGCAGGTGTTTGTAAACTTAATAGAAAACGCCGTCAAATATGCTTATTCTGAATCAAAAATTATAGTTGAGGGCGTCGTGGAAGATAATATTGCAAAAATATTTATTAAGAATGACTGTGATGTAATTCCGCCCAAAAAACTGCAAACCCTTTTTGAAAAATTCATAAGATTAGACGATAACACAACCCGCACAACCCGCGGCACAGGGTTAGGATTGTTTATTGTAAAAGGGCTTGTAGAAGCTATGCAGGGTGAAATTAAACTTTCTTCAGATAAAAAATGCGGTTTCTGTGTTGAAGTTTGCTTGAAATTAGCCGCTGATGAGGCCGTTGTGTAATGGAAAGGGCTATTGAGGCAGCAAAAAAAGCGTCCGGCGAAATTGCGGTAGGTGCGGTCATTGTAAAAGACGGCAAGGTCATTTCTTCTTCTTATAATCAAAAAGAAGCTTTAAATGATGTAACCGCCCACGCTGAAATTCTCGCCATCCGCGAAGCCGAAAAAAAACTCGGAAGCTGGCGGCTTCAGGATTGCGAAATGTATGTAACCCTTGAGCCATGCCCGATGTGCGCATGGGCTATTGTTCAGTCAAGAATTAAAACAGTTTATTTCGGTTCGTACGATACAAATTACGGTGCACTCGGCTCTGTTATTGATGTAAGAAAACTTGCTAATTCAGCGTTGAAAGTTTACGGCGGAATTATGGAACATGATTGCGATGAACTTTTGGAAAAATGTTTTGAAAATTTAAGAAAATAATATATAATGATATCATCCCCGCCATAGACTTGAGGAGAAGATTGTTTGTGAAAAGACAGGTTACAGGTGTGATTAACGGTGCAATTGCTGCTGCAAGCTACGGTACCAACCCTTTATTCGGGCTTCCTTTATACAAAGGAGGAATAGGCGTTAATTCCGTATTATTTTACAGATATGCCATAGCAGTTGCAATCTATTTTCTTTGGCTCAAATTCCATAAAAAAGTTTCTTTAAAAATTACTTTAAAAGAATTCTGGCCATTACTGTTACTGGGCTTGTTCTTTTCTCTCTCATCTTTAACTCTCTTTGAAGCATTCAAATACATAGAAGCAGGTATAGCCTGTACAATTCTTTTTATATATCCTGTGATTGTGGCGGTTATGATGACGGCATTTTTTAAAGAAAAAATGACCAAAACCGTTATTTTTTCTATTTTGCTGACTTCTGCGGGAATAGTTCTTTTATATAAAGGCAAACCAGGAATGGATTTGAATTTACACGGGGTTTTAATGGTTTT
This sequence comes from Candidatus Scatousia excrementigallinarum, assembly GCA_018711035.1. Classification (GTDB taxonomy): domain Bacteria; phylum Cyanobacteriota; class Vampirovibrionia; order Gastranaerophilales; family Gastranaerophilaceae; genus Scatousia; species Scatousia excrementigallinarum. The sequence continues at coordinate 6,605 of DVIU01000014.1, read as the reverse complement.
TTCATCTGCCCTGCTTTATGCTTTGTATATTATCGGAGTAAAAAATATTCCGGTTGTTAAGCATATTAAAAGTGAAAAATTAAGTTTTTACGTGATGCTATTCGGGCTTCTCGTGTATGTTTTCAATTTAAAATTCTGTACGCAGTTACAAATTATTGATAACCCGTGGTTATGGCTCTGCGCCGTGGCACTGGCACTTTTCCCTACAATAATTTCACTTGAAACAATTACAATTTCAATAAAACTAATAGGTTCAACAACAACCGCAATTCTTGGCGCGTTGGAACCTTTGACGGCAATATTTTTTGGAGTTCTGCTTTTTCACGAACAGCTCACTTTGAGAATAATTACGGGTGTTGTACTTATTCTTGCAGGAGTTATTATGATTGTTACAAGGAAAATTTCTCACCGCAAAGCCTGACTAGAGATACAGCCATAAAATAATTCGTAAATACTTTGCAGCAAGAACAAGAATATAGCTGAAAATAAAATCATAAATTATTTTCAATCCGCTTTGCGCAACAATCCAATCTCCGACAAATCCCCAGCCTGTATGACGTAATGCAGCCAGACACATCATATAAAGAATTCCGAGGATGTGAATTGTCATAACACCAGTAAAAACAGCTTTGGCCGTATTTTTGTAAGAATAACCCTTTTTCAGTATTAATCCCGCAAAAAACGCCGCCGGAACATATGCAAGAATGTAGCCGAAACCGTATTCAAAAATATATCTCCAGCCGCCGCCCAGAGCAAATACAGGTAAGAAAAACAGACCGGTAATTATATAAAGTAAAATACTTGTTATCCCGAGTCTTCTGCCCAAAAGTCCCACGATAAACATAACGGCAGGGATTTGCGGTATAAATTTATATGTGAATAAATAATCACCGAGTTTTGTCGGTTCACCGGAAAAGAGTTTTGACGGAATAATAAAATGCGTTATATCAAGCTGTAAAAAGGTTGAAATCACAAGCAAAAACGAACAAAAAACAAGCAGCACTAGACTGCCTACACCCAATCTTATTCCCTTACGCTTTTTCGGCTTAACCGTTTTCACACGGAGCTTTTTTTTCGGTTGCTGCTGTTCAGCTTGTTCTTCCTGTGTCATAAAATATTTACAGCCCTTTTCAAATCTTCAAGATTTTTTTCATATTTTACTTTAAATTTATCGTAAAACATGTTTTCTGTCCACATTATTAAGGCATCTTCATTATTATTCTGGTAATAGCCTTTTCTGGTGCCGAGAGACTTAAAACCGTATTTTTCATATAGATTAATAGCAGGAGTATTACTCACACGAACTTCCAGAGTAATATATTTTATTCCGTTCTTACGGCATTCGTCAATTACAACAGCCAGCAAAGATTCTGCGACTTTTCTTCGTCTGAAATCAGGCGACACGGCAATATTCGTCAAATGTGCTTCCTCAAGAATCTGCCATGTACCTGCGTAACCCATAAGATTTCCGTTATTGTCAAATGCGCAATAATATTTCGCAAGTTCATTTGAAAGTTCATTAAAAAACGACTCTTTTGACCAGTGATGTTCTCCGTAAGAAGCGGCTTCTATTGCAATAACATTCTCAATATCAGCCTGAGTCATAGGTTTTATTGTAATCGGAAATAAGTCTGCCATAAAGCTATATTACCACGATTTAGTTTTCAATGCAAAGTTATTCAAGCCCTTTTTTCTCAAAATTATCCGAGCAATCCATTAAAAATCTTTTGAAATTTTCGTCAAACTTTTCATCATTAAGATATTTAATTATCTCCTCGCGATTACCCTGAATGAGCGGCTGTTCAATGGTATACTGTCCGGATTTTGTAGAAACTGCCGCTTCAAGAATTCGTTCTTTGCAGTTGTTAAGATTTGAGGTTGATTTAATACTCAAGGAAATATCACCGAGTTCAATTACTGGTTTTGTATTTTTTACGGCTTCTTTAATAGGTTGAAAAGTTCCTGTATCTGTCATTTCAAAGTCAGCACGGGCTTTAATCTTTTTAAGCATTAAATCTATCTTTTCGGCAGGTAAGATTTTTTCTAATTTATTTAACGGAATTTGAGTTATTTTATTATTCAATTGAATCTTTCCTTCAAAATTTACCATAAGTTTATTTTACCTCTTTTTTTATGATTTAACAACCGTAAATAAATTATTTTGCTGTTTTTATTCACGCCATACCTTTACTGATTGTGCACATGGACTATTTTAATGCTTCCATTTCAGAGTGAATACGAATTATATTATCTATATCAAGCATAGGGTCAACTCCTGGCGGCAGCGAAGGTTTTGCAATAGGAATGCCGAGTTCCTGCATGCGCGCGTATTTGTAACATACGGTGAGATATTTTGAGTAGGCTTCTTTTATATGCTCGTTACCTTTTGCATTCATTTCCTCAACCACTTTTACAAGAGGATCGGTAAGTTGTTTTATTGCAGGATTACCTTTGCTCAAATCTTTTTTCTGTGAAATATCATAGAAAATATGTTCGCTTTCAGCAAGTTTGTTAATGTGTTTGCCGCGTATTTGGAATTCGCTTATCACGCCGTTTTTGTGTTGAATGTTAATCTGGCAGGTTGTGTAGCCGGAAGATTTGACGGCTTTTGGGGAATTGTAATTTTTACTGTAAAGATTTTCTTTGCCTTTCGGAGCATTTACATCGGAAATTACTCTCATTTCATAACCCTGACGTCTGCAATGCGCCTGAAGCTGCTTTATTTGAGCACTTGAAAAATACGGAACACCGCCTTCGCCCTGATAGTTATTTATTTCAAGGAGTTTAATTTCACCGCTGTCAACTGCATTTAGTAAAGACCGGTGGACTTTTGAAATTGCCGCAGGAGAAGTATCATCCATAACAAGTCTTGCGCCGTAAGCGTCCTGAATTGTATTACGTACTGTGTCATAGTCATTAATAAGGCTTTGTTTTTCAGCATTATATTTTTCAATAAGAATATCAGCAGCTTCCTGTGTTAGAGGTTCATCGCCTTTTTTAAGTTTTTCGGCATTAAATTTATCAATATCACTCAAATCTGCTATCTTTTCATCAAGCCTGTCAATTTCGCGGTATATTTTTTCGTTAAGGCCGTTCAAATCTTTCACTCTGTGCTGAAGTGTTGTACCTGCCAGAAAACCGAAACAGTTACGGTAATCAGTTTCAATATCATCTTTATTTCTTACAACCCAGTTGTAGAAATCTTCCGAGTGAGCCGAAATCTTTCTGTTTTCTTCAAGAGTGTATTTATTAGAGAACTTTTCATTTGTATAAATATTTGCGTTTATACCTACAGAATTCTTCTCATTCATTTTAAACATCCAGTCAGGAAGTCCGAGCTTTACGAGAAGTTCTTTAAACTCTTTTGAATATTTGCTGTAATCGCCTTCGGCGGCTACGGCAAGAAATTCCGCTTTATTTGTATAAGCATACGGAATATGCCTGTATGGAATACCGGCATTTTCAAATTCTTCAACATACTTACATTTATCTAAATCAGGGTCAAAAGTTCCGTCATCAGCTTTTGCTTTTACCATAAAAGGTGTTCCGTCAAGATTAAATACCGGATTTCCGTTATCATCTGTCGCTTGCACCATTTTATGTACAATTATTTCATCAATGTTTATATCTTCTGTTGAACCATCCTTATTATAGACCGTTATAATACCGTCTTTTTGTGTAATTTTGGAATCGTTGGCATGAGCAATTTCATGTCTTAGTGCATATTTAATATCTGATAAATACCGGCCGTCTAAACTAATGTTATGGCTGTAGGTTTCATGGTATCCGCCCGATTTAAATACTTTATCAATATAACCCTGTTTTATGACACTCAAATCAAGGGTAGGAGGTAAAACGGCCTTGCCTTTGCTTGCTTTTTGCCATTCCATAAGTTCGTTATAGATAAAATCAAGTGACGCTGTATCATTTTCGTTTGCAAGAAACATTTTTACGCCGAATGAGTCGTAAATTTTTTCGCAGCGTTCACGTGTTGCTTTGGGGAGAAGCGTCAGATATTTCTCTTTATACAGGCGTTTTATATTATCTTTTGTTTTTTTAGAGTAAGTAGGATCACCTTCCTGGTTTTCGCGCATATAATTTTTTAACGTTTGAATCTTCTTATCTTTTATATAGTTTTTTATATCAAGCATAGATATTGACGGAATAGAATGAGTATTAAAATATTCTTCAAACTCTTTTTCAGACATTGTTTGATAATTTGCAATCAAATCTTTGAATACCTGTGCGTCATCGGGATATTCTTTTTCCATATATGAAAGATATTCTGTTGCGTTGCCGTAAGAGTATGTTTCTTCTCCGTGGAATTCTTTATCTATGTCAATGTACGTTCTTAGTTTCGAATAATCGGAGGAGTCTACAGTAATGCCTTTTGTATTTAGCCATTCAACGATTTTGGCAGTTTCGCCGTGAATTTTACCTAATATATATTTATCCTTAACTTCAGACAAATTAGGAAGCCAGGTTTTCATTTGTTGGATAAATTCAATACGCTTTTGCGGGTCATTAATCTTTTTGATATTACGCTTAATGAGTGATTTCAGTTGTTTGTCCTTAACATCACTTGCTGACATTTTCATCTCTGTAACTTTTTCATATACCTGCGGTTGTAATTGCCTGATATGCGCAACTTTATTCATGCCTTTTTCATTTTTAAGTATATTTTTTACCTGAGCTTGAATATCTTTGCTTTCCGGAGAGACAAGCACTTTTGAAATATCTTCCAAATCACCTGTATTTTTTAAAAGACCAATTACAACATATTTAAGATCTTTTATTTCCTCGTCCGTATAAATTTTACTTGCCAGCAAATCTTTTGTCTGTTTTATTGTATCAATGTCTTTAACATTATACATATTTGCGCCGGTATCACTTTTCAAAGACACTGCCCGTTTAAGTGCAACAATTGATTTCTCATCATCAAAATTTGCGGCGGTTGTGAGTAAATCATCTACATTTGTCCAAGGATCATCCATAGAATTTTCACGTTTAGGCATAGCAAGCAAAATTTGTGCTGCCTCTGTACTATTAGAATCGGCATACCATATCCATGATTCTATAGCATCACAGTTTTCAGGAGTATTGTTAAACTCGTTTGTAATATTTTTTATCAAACTAAATGTCTTATCCGGTTTTAACTTATTATTGCCTGCAACAACGGTTATAATATTTGCGGTAAACTCATCCCCGAATTTCGTGCGTATTTCATCAATATTTGCTGAAATCTCAGACAAATTTTCTTTCCCGAATCTTTCAGCCAGTTTCTTGATAGTATAGTCGCTGTCGAAATAAGATTTTCCGTTTTTATCTTTTAAAGCCGCAAGATTATTTCTAAATTCTTTTAGGATAAATTTTGTTTCCGGAACATCAATATAATCACCAACGTGTGGAGGGTTTTCAAGTCTTTGTGCAAACGGAGCGACTTCCTCAAGCTCATCTGCGCGCACTCCACCCTCAAGCACAGGGCCGCGGTTTTGCTTATCTAAGCTGCGAGTCTCAGGCGCCATCCCCTCAGAAACCGTTGCAGGAGAATGATTTAATAATGTTTTTGAGTAAGAACCTTTCGCGCCTCCGCCAGCTTCTGTACGGTGAGGGTAATTACTTGTCTCCGCGGCGAATACAGGCTTTAATTGCGGCTCAAATTCGCCTTTGAAAAGCTCTTTACTTGCTTTCAAACCGGTAATGGTTGATACAACTATTCCTATACCGTTATTTTTAAGAGTTTCAGCAAGGCCCTCGTCATAGTTAAGGGCGCCTATCATTGCCAAATCGCCCGCAGCAGAAAGCGTAAAATCCGTACCTTTTTCAGCAAGAACTGCAAGTGCTTTATTCCCGCCGTTCTGCAAAATCTGCGAGGCGTATTTCATGCCCTGTCTGCCTGCTGTACCGCCGATTATCAAACCTCCGATATCCATTGCAAGATTTTTCTTTAATAAAGTCATCCTCTCATCGGAAACTTCATCACGGCTCAATTCTTCCGTAAAACCGAGTATATTTTTGGCTGCCATGCCTGCCATTGCTACTTTACCCCCTGTAGCAACCATTCCCATACCAAGAGGCGCGGCAGGAGTTAAAGTAAGGATTCCGCCAACACACATTACCGCCATACCGCCCATTGAAGCAAGGCCGGAATATTTGTCTACCACTGTCATCTGGTCATCACGCATGGCTTTTGCAAGTTCATCAGCGTTCTCTTTGCCTAATGCGTTTTTGTAATCATTCTGATAAGATTCAAGATAGCTTTCATAACTCTTCCCGCCGAGCAATTTAGTCAATTTATTATCCTGCTCCTGCACGGAAACTTTTAACAGGGTATTTAATGCTCTGTTCTTTTGAGCGTCGGTTTTGTATAGCTCACCGAAATCTATTGTTAATTTGCCGTTTTCATCCTGAGATATTTTCAAATCCAGTTTTTGTTTTGTTATTATCGAAGCTAAATCATTTTTGGCACTTTCAGGCGAAACCGCGTAGTAATCCGTAAGAAATGCCGAAATTTTATCTGCTCTGTCAGCGGCAGGAGGTTCGTTTCCGCCTATGGTGTTACCGTCCATATCGGTGTATGTTTTTGTTTCTTTTGCATATTCATA
>DVIU01000013.1 GCA_018711035.1 Candidatus Scatousia excrementigallinarum | reverse complement strand
TATTATCCGGCCCCGTTACTGAAGGTTTAGGCGCGTCCCCGTTTATATATGGCTTAATTTGGCTGGCCGGCCCGTTTACGGGTATGGTAGTTCAGCCGCTTGTCGGTGCCTTAAGTGATAAAACAGTTTCCCCGTTCGGCAGACGGAGACCTTATCTGCTCGGAGGTGCTTTACTGGCTTCTATTGCTCTGTGGATTTTTCCGAACTCGGAAGGTGTCGCTCACGGCCTTCATAATCTTACAGGTTTAAATTTGCCTTCTTGGACTGCATTGCTAATTGCCGCGATTATGATTTGGGTTATAGATGCTTGTGTTAATGTCGCTCAGGGACCGTACAGAGCACTAATTCCGGATGTTGTTCCTCAGGAGCAGCACTCGCTTGCAAACTCTTATATAAGCCTTGCTATCGGTCTGGGTTCTGTCGTTGCGGCAGGCACCGCACCTTTTTTAAGATGGGCTTTTAATTACCAGATGTCTATTCCTGCTCAGTTTGTTATGGCTGCACTCGCTTTTACTCTGGGTATGCTCTGGACTTGTATAACAATTAAAGAGCACCAGACGAAAAAGGAACAGATTCGAGAAGCTGCTGTTGCTGAAATTAAAGAAAATACATTTATTGATGCTTTAAAAAATTTCTTTGCACTTTCCCCTGAAGTTTCTAAAATTTGTATAATGCAGTTTTTTACCTGGATAGGTACTATGTGTATGATGATTTTCTTCACACAATATTCCGTACATACTGTATTTAGTGTGCCTGATTTGAGTTCCGTCACCTCGGAAATTAATTCCCAGTATTCAGAAGCTGCTATGCTCGGAACAAATTTTTCTTCTGTTTGCTTTGCAATATTTAATTTTATTTGTTTTATTGTGGCTATTCCTATTGGAATTTTGTCCGCTAAGTACGGAAATAAAAAAGTACATATTATTTCTTTAATTACAATGATACTTGCTTATTTAGGAATGGCATTTTTGCATAACCATAAACTTGTTGCTGTAATGATGGGAGTAGCAGGTATCGGCTGGGCAAGTATATGTGCATTGCCTTTTGCAATGCTTTCACAATATATAAAAAAGGGTACAGAGGGTTCTGTAATGGGAATTTTTAATATTTTTATAGCAGGTCCTCAGGTTTTTGTATGTACACTGGTTGCCTGGTTTATTTCAAAGTGTATAATACAATTGGATAACGGTTTAATTAATTATCACTGGGAATATGCATTTGTAATAGGTGCTTTGTGCCTTGCTATAGCAGCAGTTATTACAAATTCTGTTAAAGAAAAGGAATAGAAAATCATTGGAAGAAAAGAAAAAGAAAATACTGTTAATTTACCCGCCATCACCTGTAATGAACAGGGAAGACAGATGTCAGCAGCCGACTAAGGAATTACTTGTAATACCGCCTTTGCCGCCGACTGATTTAATGTATCTGGCTGCTGTAGCGGAAAAAGCGGGCTTAGATGCAAAAATTGCCGATTACAGTCAGGGAGGTAATTTTGAAAACGATTTAAAAGAGTTTCAGCCTGACTATCTTTTGATAAATGTTGCAACTCCTACTTTTAAAAATGACCTTTCTTCTCTAACCATAGCTAAAGAAATTTGTCCTGATATTATTACAATTGCAAAAGGGGCAGCTTTTTTAACTGTTGCTTTCGAAGTTATGTATTTTCAAAAAGATTTGGATTTAATTCTTTTCGGTGAACCTGAAGAGACATTAAGAGAAGTTTTAGAGGGAAAAGAATTTTCGAAAATTTTGGGATTATATTACAGAGATGATTTAAGAGCTAAATTTACCGGGCCGCGGCCTTTTATTGATAATTTGGATAAGCTTCCTTTTCCGGCTCGGCATCTGGTAGATAATAATATTTACAGAAGGCCGGATAATAATAAAGTTCAGGCAGTTATTAAGGTTTCCAGAGGCTGTCCATTCCATTGTTTTTTCTGTCTGGCAACTCCTGTTTCCGGAGCTAAGGTAAGAAAACGTTCGCCTGAAAATATTATTGAAGAAATCAGAGAATGTGTTGACAAATATGGTATAACAAATTTCTTGTTCTGGTCTGATATATTTAATATTGATAAAGATTGGGTAATGGAACTATGTCAAAAAATTATTGACAGCGGTCTGAAGATTACCTGGTCTGCCAATACAAGAGCTGATACAGCTGATGAAGAAATGGCTAATAAGATGTACGAGGCCGGTTGCCGTTTAGTAAGCATTGGTGTCGAGAGTGGTTCTCAAGAAATGCTGGACAAGATAGGAAAGAGAATTACACTTGATGACGTGCGTCTTACTGTAAAAATATTTAAAAAAGCCGGTATACGAATTTATAATTATTTTGTAATAGGACTTCCGTGGGAGGATGAAGATACTGTTGAGGATACAATTGATTTTGCCATTGAACTCGACAGTGATTTTATAAGTTTTTATACAGCGACACCGCTGCCGGGGTCTAAATTTTATGAATATGCAAAGGAAAATAATCTTATAAATTCTGATACTTCTTTCTCCAGTGCATATTTTTATCCGTCTGTAAATACTCATTATCTTACAAAAGAACGGGTTTTTCAGCTTCACAAAAAAGCAATAAGAAAGTTTTACCTCAGACCTGCTTATATAATTCGTATGCTAAGCCGAATCCGTTCATTTACGGAATTTAAAAATTATTTTAAAGCCGGACTGGGGGTTTTGCTGAGACGTTAATATATAAAAAAGCGGAGCACTTAAGCTCCGCTTTTGCTATTCTTAATTTATTAGTTATACGTGTAGGATAAATCCGCCTTTTTCAGCATTTTCCAGCTTTTCGCCTTCAATTTTCGCACGTAAATTTTTAATATATTTGTAAACATAATCTCTTGGCAGGTCTAGTAATGTTGCTAAATCTTTTGCATAAACAACCTGATTTTTGTTTTTTGCAAAGTGGTCAAAAACTTTTTGTTCTCTGTCTGTAAGAGCTTTTTTGAATACAATTCTTACTTCTTCTCTGAGAGAATCCGAATTAATTTCAGCTTTAATTGATTTTACCTTAGCTGTTTTTTCAACAGTTTTGGCAGTCTTTTTCGCAGGAGTTTTTTCGGATTTAGCTTTTACGGTTTTAGTAGATTTTACAGAAGTCTTATTTTCTGAACTTTTTGGAGGTTTTACGGGTTCAACGTCAGCATCAATTTTTATTTTTGAAATTGAGAATGGCGAAGGAGCGATTTCCTGTTCTCTATCAAAAGCTCTCTGAGCAATTGTACTGATTCTTTCCCCTTTTGTTTGAAGCCAGGTTTCTTCGGTTGACATAACCGGTTTACCCTGTAAAACTATATCTATCAAATCATTTGTAGGTTTAGCTTCTTCTATTTTTTTACCTAATCTTGCAGCAAATTCTTCCAGTGTAATTTTTTCTAATGAGCTTCTCCATTGTTTAATCTCTTCTTTGCTCAAGTATTCAGACATTAATAAATCTCCTATAACTCAGTGTCTTAACCTTTAATAACTTTAATGTAGCACAAACCATGCCGAAAAAATCAAAATGTTTCATAAAGTAAATTTTTGTTTTTTATTGTAACAAACCCTTGAAAATAAGGATTTCAGGATATTTGTTAATACTCTACTCCGGCACGGTAAGGTGTATATTGAAGTTTTCCTTCCGTCAAAACTTTGTTAAAAAGCCTGTCAATTCCGAATTTATTGTTAATATTAAATGTATGCACAAATATATCAGCTCCTCTTTGATTAGGGGCTTTGGGGCCATTTGAATCAAGGTATATATTTGCACAAATGTTTGTTGTTTTAATTTCTACCTCTCCTGTAAAATTGCCGTTTTCGTCTCTGACTTTTGATTCATAAGTTCTCGGGCATTCGTTTTGCTGTGCAATTTTTATAACCGCGCCGGATTTCAGTAAAATGAAAGGTGGGGCTATGTTATCACCATAGCCAGTTTGCCCGTATCCGTTATTGAGTTTTGTATTACTTAGTACCATATATTTTTGACACAACTTTTTTTTGCTTCCTTTTTCGCAATAAGTAGCACCTTCAAACATTTTAAAAAACTCTCTATTTACTTCATCTGTAGTTTTGCTTATATCAAACAGACAACTTTCATTTGCACAATAATTTTTTGCTGTGTACATTTTTATTCCGTTAAATGTTTCAGAATAAAGTTTTTTAGCTTGAGAAACCAAAATTTTATCTTTATATTTAGTGACCAGAGTTGGCAGTGTCATAGCTGCAACTACGCCGATAATTCCGAGAGTGATTAATATCTCAGCTAAAGTAAACCCGCTAGATTTATCAAATCTTCCAAAAGCATTCGCAATGAAAAACAATTTTTTGAAAATCGTGTGCTTTTTAAATTTTTTGCTAAGTGCAGAGTCTAATCTCGCTCCCGAGCATTTCAATGCCTCAGGAGTGCCCCCCCCCCCTTAGCTTAAAGCTAGTCATATCAAACGTTTTCATGCTGTTATTCTCCTTTCTTTTACGCCAGAATTCCTGAATCGAGTAATTTTTGTACTTCATCATTCATAATTTTATGAATTTCCTGAATTGATTTTGTTCCGTCTATACTTATGAAATTGTATTCTGTTTTCATTTTGTTGTATTGTTCGAGACATTTGTTCTGGTAAATCTCAAAACTGTTATAAAAATCTGTAGAAAATCCCACATCTCTGCCGCTTTCGTAAAAATCAAGACCGGTTGTTCCGATAATACGTTTCAACAATATATCAACCGGCATATCGAGATAGAAAATCAAATCCGGTTCGGGAGCATATTCGTATAAATTTTTTACCCATTCAATATTCTGGCCGCGCACGACATCACGTGCAAGCGCAGTGTAAAAATATCTGTCCAAAAGTACTATAAAACCGGATTTTAATGCAGGTATAATCTGGTTTTCCAGACGGTCTGCAAAATCAGCCGCATATAATAAACTGTATGTCGTCGCGTTTAACAGGTTACGGTCTTTAGCGTCATCGATTACGTTTGCAATAAGACGTGAGGTTTTCCATTCTGATACCATTACTCCGTATGATTTATCCTGAATAGATTTTTTTAAAAGTTCAAGCTGGGTTGATTTGCCCGAGCCGTCTGTTCCTTCAATTACAATTAAAAGTCCTTCGTAACCGTTTTTTGTTTTATGTTTCATTTTATACCTCTATCCCTTTTTCACGCAGAACTTCTCTTAATAATTCTCTTATTTTAACCTGTTTTGAATGAATGGAATCGTTTGCATCAAGCTTAACAAGCCCGAATTCTTTGACCATTTTTTTGTATTCATTTATTACGCGGCTCTGAAAAATCATATAGCTTTCATAAGGATCATTGCTCAATTTTAAATCCATACCGGCTTCGTAGAATTTTGGTGTTCTGTTAAAACAAATTCTTTCCAGAGACGTCTTAGGATCAATATCAAAATAAACGGCCAAATCAGGTTTGTATGCAAAATCGTAAACTTTGCGCACCCACTGAGCGTCTACCCCTCTTGCAACATCACGTGCAAAGGCAGTATAAGCATATCGGTCAGCAAGAACAATAAAACCTGCTTTCAGAGCAGGTGCAATAACCTGTTTTGCACGGTCTGCAAAGTCAACTGCATGAAGCAGCGAGAACGTACGCGGAGATAGCATATTTTTCTTTTTTGCAAGCTTTGTTGTTTGACTGATTAATTCTGAGGAATTCCACTCTGTAAAGATGACATCCTGCCCGATTGATTTCAGCCAGTCACGCAAAAGCGCAAGCTGGGTTGATTTGCCTGAACCGTCTATACCTTCAACGCAGACGAGAGTTCCTTTTAAATTATGCTTTTCAGTCAGTCTTCCCAATTTTATCTCCTTAGTTTTCATCAAGCATTGCAACGTTAATTTTCCCGAATTTAGCAGAAAGATTATCAACCAGATGGATAAAATACAATTCCGGTTCCAAATCGCGTTCAGCTAAGTCAATAATTGCGCCCCAGTCACTTCTGCCGTGATGTGCTGCAATCATTCTTGCAATTTCTTTAAATCCGTTGGTCATACAGATTGCAAAGCCGTATTGTGAATGAGAGATCCATTCCTTGCGGAAGTTTTCATCATAATCTACAATACCGGATTCCAAATCAATAGTGTATTCAAAAATTTTCCCGATATCATGAAGTATACAAGCCGCAAGTATATGGTCGCGGTTGAATTTATAATCTGCTAAATCCATATTTATCTCTGCATATTTAAGACATTCGAGCGTGTGAACCATAAGTCCGCCGATATAATTGTGGTGCATAACTTTGGCGGCCGGCATAATTTTGATTTTATCTTTATGCTCCATAAAGAACTTTGTCAAAAACGAATTTAATTTTTCGTCTTTAATTTTATCAAAATAAGAGGTCAATTCCGCGTAAACTTTTTCTCGCTCCCGTTCAGTGAGTCCGGTTTTCGCTTCCTTAATGAGTTCTACAGCCGATACAAGGCAATTGTTGAACTTTTCGTTGAATGAGGCTGAAATCAGTCTTAACAGATTGCCGCAGCGAAATACTTTACTGTCAATTCTGTTTAGAGTTTCTTCCCACAAAATGCAGTTTAAAATGGAGTCATCTTCAGTGTTTTTGAGTTGAAGCTTACCCATTTTTGTACCGGCTTTTGTATCGCCTATTGAAAATATTACTACTTCGTAGATTGATTCTGTATTAAATGACATTCTTAATTCCTATCTTTATCTATAATCTTATTTTTATTTCCCCACACAAAGGATGAACGAATTTCTTCGCCGACTTTTTCTATTAAATGCTCTGCATTTTCTTTTCTGAGTTCATTAAACTTATTACAGCCTGACTGCATTTCGTTGAGAAACTCATCGGCAAAAGCTCCGCTTTGAATATCGGCAAGTAAATCTTTCATTGCCTGACGTGATTGGTCGCCTATAACTTTAGGGCCTCTTGTCATATCTCCGTATTCTGCTGTGTTTGATATTGAATACCTCATATCAGCAAGCCCGCCCTGATTAATTAAATCAACAAGGAGTTTCATTTCATGAAGAACTTCAAAGTATGCCATATAAGGTGAATAACCGGCTTCTACAAGAGTTTCAAATCCGGCTTTTATGAGAGCGGAAACCCCTCCGCAAATTACGGCCTGTTCGCCGAAAAGGTCGGTTTCTGTTTCTTCTTTGAAAGTTGTTTCAATAATTCCTGCACGCCCTGCACCGATTGCGGATGCATATGACAGTGCAACATCTTTTGAATCGCCTGACGGATCCTGATATATTGCAATTAAAGAAGGAACGCCTCTGCCTTCCAGATATTCGCTTCTTACGGTATGGCCCGGCCCTTTCGGTGCAACCATTATTACGTTTACATCATCAGGTGCTACAATTTTTTTGTAATGAATATTAAAACCGTGTGAGAACATTAAATATTGGCCTGCTCTCAGATTTGGCTTAATTTGTTCTTCATAAACTTTAGCCTGAATTTCATCTGGAATAAGTATTTGGACAATATCTGCAAATTTCACTGCATCTTCAATCGACATAGTTCTGAAACCGTATTCGGAGGCTTTTTGTTCGGATTTTCCGCCAGTTCTGAGTCCGAGAATTACATCACAGCCGCTGTCTTTGAGGTTTGTTGACTGTCCGTAGCCCTGTGAGCCGAATCCGATTATTGCAATTGTTTTTCTTTTAATCAAATTTTTATCAATGTCTTTATCAAGATAAATTTTAAGACTGTCCATATTTAACCCTTCTTTAATTTATACTCCGTCATCCGATTTTAACACAAACGCGAAAAATATTTCAACAGGAATAGCAATTTTTGACAACAAAAATACTTTATAATAATATGGTTAGTTAATATAGGGGTAATGTTATGTTTGAACCGTTACAGTACAGGAATTTGTATCAGAATTATTATACGCCGTATTTTTGCGGTGATGCGAATAGTTATGCACCTGCTCAGTCTTCCGGTTATCAAACCAGCCCTCAGTACGATACTGTGGAATTATCAAATAAGCAGGAAGAACCTAAAAAAGAACTTTCTACAACCGCAAAAGCAGGTTTATTTTCATTGGCGGCAATAGCTCTTACCGTTGCCGCTGATTATATTTTTGCAAAAGGAAAACATGTTAACGGAATAATCAAAACATTTAAAGGTGAATCAAAACAGGTTAAAGACGCCGCTCAAAGTGCAGCGGAAAGTGCAGCTAGACAGAAAGCTGCACCTGTTGCGGAACCACAGGTAAAACCGGCTCAAACGCCTTCAAATCCTGCACCGGAACCCGTTAAACCGAAAGCTGAAGAAACACCGTTAACTCCGACACCAGAACCAACAAAAACCAATTCAAAGAAAAAGGCTAAATCAGAAAAAACAAATAATTCTCCTGAAGCAAAGACTAAAGTTGACGATGAAGCCAAAGCTAAAGCCGCAAAAGAACCAGAAGAAAAAGCCGCAAAGGATGCTGAAGCAAAGGCTGCTGAAGAAGCTAAAAAGAAAGCCGATGCCGAAGCCGCACGTCGTGCCAAAAAACAGACTGAATTTGAAAAAGCTCTGGATTTCTCAAAAAAATATGTGGATGAGCATATGGCTGAACTTGATAAGGTAATGCTTGATAAGGATGGTAAGCTTCATAAAGGCTTTATTACAACTGCGGGCAGTATTTCTCTTGATGATTTAATCAGGCCGTATAACGGTAATGTAGAATATTTCTACCACGCAACAACTCCCGAAGTAAAAGCAAAGATTCTTAAGGAAGGTTTTAATCAAAGAATTGCACCAAAACACGGATATTTAGACGGTGTTGGCGGAACTTATTTTTCTATTGCAAAAGACCCTGATTACGGCAGTGCTGTCATAAAAGCAAAATTCAATGGTAAGATTGCCGAAGTTGATACAAATCTTTTAGATAACATAAAAACAGGTAATAACATGAGAATGTATAAACATTTAACTTCTAAGGGGCTTTCAGAACAAGAAGCCTCTGATTACGGAGAAGCAGTTATAAGAGAATACTTGCAGCGAAAAATCTTTGACAAAGGTTATCAGGGTATAGTCGGCAGCGGACATTCTTATGCTGCCGGTTGTAAATATTTCGCAGCACTTGACCCGAAACTTATTCAGATTGTAGAATAATTTTTTAAAGGAGGTTAAAGACCTCCTTTTTGTTTAAATTTTGTTACAATCGAATTTGATTTTTTAAAGTTTTCCTTACTATTTGCCGATACAAAATATGTAATCAGTGAAATCAAGGAGAATTTTATAAATGTTAAAAAAGATTGTATCACCTTCGTGTAATGTATGCGACAGTGTGGAATTTATATTAAGAGGAGCGAGAAAACGCCGTAATATGGCGATAACTTCTGCAAAAAGCATTAATGCTGATGCGGGTATTAAAACAGGGCTTGCTGCTGTTAAGTAAGTGTACTGTAAGCATTGAGATAAGAGAGCTTTAATTTAAAGATCGGCTGTTAAGCCGGTCTTTTTTAATATTATTGCCTTTGCCGGTTTATGTTGTTATAATAATGTGCAGGGGACAATTTCATGGGGAATAAGAATAGGGATAAAATTGCTGTTATAATAGGTGCCGGGCCTGCCGGATTAAGTGCAGCCTATTATTTATTAAAGAAAACAGATGATATAAAACCTGTTATTATAGAAGAATTGGACTGTGTCGGCGGAATTTCAAGAACCGTACACCATAACGGAAACGGTATTGATTTAGGCGGACACAGGTTGTTTTCGAAAAATCAGGAGATATTGGATTTTTGGGAAGAAATTCTGCCATTACAAGGCAAGCCCCCTATTGACGATAAGATTTTGAAACGTGAGATTACGGTCTCCCCTGACGGGCCTGACCCTGATGAAACTGACAGAGTTATGCTTAAAAGAAGACGTGTTTCCAGGATTTATTACCTGAGAAAATTTTTCGACTATCCTATAAGCTTAAAAGCCTCTACTATATTAAATATGGGGCTCGGCCGCACTTTTAAGGCAGGCATGAGTTATTTAAAATCATGCGTTCATAAAGTTCCGCAAACAACTCTGGAAGATTTTATGATAAACCGTTTCGGGAAAGTTCTCTATAAAATGTTTTTTGAAAAGTATACCCAAAAAGTTTGGGGGCTTCATCCTTCCGAAATTTCAAAAGAGTGGGGCGAACAGCGCATAAAAGGTTTATCCCTTTCAAAAGCTGTTTTGAATGCTCTTTTATCCCCTCTGAAGCTTATTTCTAATAAAGAAAAAGAAACTTCCCTGATTGAGGAATATTATTACCCTAAATTCGGCTGCGGTCAGGTGTGGGAATTTATGGCAAATGAGATAATCAAAATGGGCGGTGAAATCCATTTTAATACCAGAGTTGTGAATTTTGAAACCGATGGTAATAAGGTAACCGCCGTGAAGGCGGTTCGGAACGACAGTCGTTCCGAGAAATTCCACGGGAATTTCTATATCTCCTCTATGCCTGTTAAAGATCTTATTGCAGGCCTCGGAAATCAGGTTCCGGCGGATGTCTTGAATGTCGCCAAAGATTTACCTTATCGCGATTATATTTTAGCCGGCTTTTATTGTAATAAAATTAACCTGAAAAATAATACCAAAATACCTACGATAAATAATATTTGCCCTGATAGCTGGATTTATATTCAGGAAGATGACATTACGGCCGGACGCCTGCAAATTATGAATAACTGGTCTCCTTATCTTGTTAAAGATTTTCAAAATAAGGTATTTATCAGTCTGGAATATTTCTGTAACGAGGGCGATTCTTTGTGGAATAAATCCGAGAAAGAAATGCTTGATTTCGCGCTTTCTGAACTTGAAAAGCTTAATATTGCCAAACGTGAAGATGTGATTGATTCCGTAAGAGTAAGAGTTAAAAAGGCTTATCCTGCTTATTTCGGTTCGTATAGCAGATTTGATTCGGTAAAAGAATATTTAAACAGTATAGAAAATCTTTATTGTATAGGCAGAAACGGCCAGCATAAGTATAACAATATGGATCACTCTATGCTGAGCGGTATTGAAGCTGTTAATGTAATAAAGAACAAGCTCCCGAAAGATATTTTATGGAAAGTGAACACGGAAAAGGAATATCATGAAGTCAAAAAATAACTTATGGTTTTGGATTGTAATAACAATCTATGTTTTGATTACAGTTTTGCGTGTTCTAAATCATCAGCCGTGGTTTGATGAGGCTCATGCATGGCATATTGCACAAGAGAAAAATCTTTTGGAAGTCATTCAATTAATGCCGGTAGAGGGACATACTTTTATATGGTATTTATTATTAATGCCATTTGCCAAAACAAATTTTCATTATCCGTGGCCTATGTTTATTTTAAATTATACATTTGCTTTAGTCTCTGTAATTATTTTGTGGAAAAAGGCTCCGCTGCATAATATTACAAAAACAATAATAACCTTTTCTTTTCCGTTTTTTGCCTGTCTTCCTGTACTTGCGAGATGTTATTCTATCGGTGTAATGCTGCTGTTTATAATCCTTGCTGTATACAAAGACAGATTGAAACATCCTTTAATATATTCAACTTTAATTATTCTTGCTGCGAATACAAGTGTTATGATTTTATTTGGAGCGGCGGCATTTGGATTTATGTTTGCGTATGATCTTATACGTTCAAGTTTGAAAAATAAGATTTCAAATAAAGATTTTATTGTTAGTTTCTGTATAATGGCACTTGGTGCAGTATTAATTATGTGGCAGTTAGGTTCTTTCTCAAAACTTTGTACTGCCGGAACCGGGCATTTCGGTAATAATATTTTTAATTTTATGCTGAAAAAATCTGTTATAATGAGCTGGTTTTCGGCTCTTTCCTTTATTTTTGCGGCAATTGTAATTTTTGTTTGTAATATCGTAGCAAAAAATCGTTCTGCTTTATTTCTTTATTTGTTTTCTCTGGGCGGGTTGTTGTTTTGTTTTCTTTTTGTATATCCGGGTTGGGTTCACCACTTTATATTTCTGTATATTTATTTTCTTACGGGGGTGTGGCTTTTATTTCAGACAGGCAGAAGGGTCATCATTGCTGAAATTCTTCTGGCAATGGCATTTCTTGGTTTTATGGATGTTAATAAAAGATCCAATATTATTTATTTCAAATCAAGTTCAAAAGCAATGGCAGAAACAATATTAAATGATGACAAATTAAGAAACTCAAGAATTATTGTTTTTGATGCAAGTTCAAAACGTTTTCTTCCATATGTAGCAGGTAAAAACATTGACATATGGGATTATTGTACGGGTGCACCGATTGATTCAAGCATAGTTATGAACCACAATACTCCGATATGTACGATTTCAAAGAAAACTAATTATGCGCCGTATATTAAAAAAGTTATGGCAAAAGATAAAGAAACATATTCAATAGACAGTGTTTTAGAAGGAAATTATTATAGAAATAATTATATAGTTGAAGATAGCGGCATAAAAATCTTGTTTGAGTTATATAAACAGGTTCCGGAAAGCGGTTATCTGTTTTATAAAACAACGATTATTGATAATTGATGTTCTATGGTTTTACAAGAAATTTAATCGCTTTGCCTTCAATATGCTGCTGCATAGCCCATTCTATTTTATCAAGCCCAATTGTATCGGTTATAAGCTTTTCAACTTCCACATTGCCTGATGCGATATAATCCAGAGCCATTCTAAAATATTTCGGTGTATGATGAAATACACTCATAAGCCTGATGTCACCGTAGTGCATTTTTGTGGTATCAAAAGTAACGGTTGAACCTGATTTGCAGCCGCCAAAGAAATGAACGGTTCCCCCCGGACGAACGCAGGAGAATATCCTTTCCCAAATTTCCGGTAATCCCACACATTCAACAGCAACATCAAGCCCTTTGCCTTCTTCAGAGAAGTCTCTGAAGATTTTTTCGGGATTAGGGTATTTTGTTAAATCAACAATATCATCCGCCATTGAAAAATCTTCTGCCATCTTTAATTTTAAAGGGTTTCTGCCGGCAACGATAACCCGCGCGCCTTTTAATTTAGCAAGTCTTGCAAACATCAAACCTATAGGGCCTATGCCGATAATTCCGACACTCTGCCCGGGCTTTATATCTGTTCTTTCAACCCCGTGAACTACATTTGCAAGTGGTTCGCAGAACGCCGCTCTGTCAAAACTCAAATTATCTGGCAAAATAAGCATATTTTTTTCAACTATTCTTGCTGGAACGGTTATATATTCTGCGTAAGCCCCGTTTAATAAATCAAGATTTTCGCACAGATTATATTCCTCGTGTCTGCAATAAAAACATTTGCCGCAAGGAGCTGAGTTTGCTGCAACAACCCTGTCGCCAACTTTTACATTATCAACTCCGCGCCCTACACGTTCTACAATTCCTGCAAATTCATGTCCGAAACCTGATGGTATACTTTTAATTAAAACAGGATGTCCGCGTCTGAATGTTTTTACATCTGTACCGCAAGTTAATGCTGAAATAACTTTTACAACAACTTCCCCGTCCTGTGGCGGTTTAACCATAACATTTTCCAGCTTTATATTTTGAGGGCCGTAATATTGTATTGCACGCATTTTTTAATCCTTAATTTTTATATATGCTTTCATAATTTTATTGCTGATTGTATCATCAAAAGCTTTTTGTATATCGTCAAGCATATAAACTGTTGACATATTTTTGACAATTACTTTTCCGTCTCGAAGGAGTTCAAGAGAATCCTGTAAATCCGCAGGCGATGGTGAATAACTTCCCAGAACAGTAAGTTCCCTATAGTAAATTTCATTATTACCGTAACCTGTATTGAGCGGAGTACTCGAGAAAACAAGTATTGTCCCGCCGCTTCTTATATTTTTTAGTGCAACGTCCACAGCCTTATCTGCACCTGAAGTCATAAATACGGCATCAAATTCTTCGTTATTTGACAGCTCCCGGGAATCAAACGCTTCAATTCCAAGTGTTTTGAGAAATTCAATTCTTTCTGCAATGAGGTCACATCCTGTAACTTCCATACCGAAAGCTTTTAATGCCTGCGCCATAAGTATACCGATTGAGCCGAGGCCGACAACCAAAACAGTAGAATTTTTCATCAAATTTGCACGTTTTACAGCCCTGACACAGCAGCCCAGAGGCTCATAAAACGACGCTTCAATTTCAGTTAAATTTGATGGTATAAGGTGCGCTACGTTTTCAAGATGTTCTTCTGAAAGATAAACATATTCACTAAAACCCCCCGGTTTTATGTTTGTGCTTTTGAAATGTTCGCACATAGAAACATTTCCGTGTTTGCAATAGTTACATTTTCCGCACGGAATATGATGAGAGGTCACAATTCTATCGCCTGTTTTAAATGCCGTGTCGGAATTAATTTCTTCAATTTGCGCAACAATTTCGTGCCCGAGAACCGTACCGTTACCGGAGATATGTTCTCTGAACTTAACAATATCCGAACCGCAAAGACCGCTTCCTAAAACTTTAACAATTGCGCCTTTTCTTCCTGATAATTTAATATTTTCTGCATTTTTTACGACAATTTTATCATTATCAATTACTGCTATTTTCATATTTCGCCCTCGTATAAATTTTAACATAAACCTTGCGAACAGGCAAAAAAAAATATATAATAATAGTATGACGCGTATCAGAAGACTGAGTTGTCTTGATATCCCCAAAATCAGTAAAATGATTGAGTATCTGGACAATAATGAAAACATTAAATTCACAGATGATTTGCGAAATGAAGCCTTTACAATGCTTCATACAATGCTTCCTTTAAAATATAAATTTCTTCCGGAATCGTATGTCCTATCTGATAAAAAGGAAATTCTCGGGCTTATAACGATTGTTCCTACAATGGGAAACCCTTATAAGATAAATATTTCCCGATTAATTTTTGGAAATAATTATTATGACGCGGGAAAACAGCTTGTAGAATTTGTTATTGCAAGATATGGTTCAAAAGGTGCGACCTCTTTTTGCGTTACTGTTGATGAATCGCATGACGAACTTCTCCAATTGTTTTCACAGGGTTGCGGATTCAGACATTGCGCCTGTGAATGTTTGTGGAAAGTTGAAAATTTTAACTTTAAAAATATCTATCCTGCACCGTTCAGGCCGTGTCAGAATTCTGATGCAAAACAGGTTAGCCGTTTGTTTAACAGTGAATTAAAAAGTTTATTCCGCCCGTCTCTTGAAAGAGACAAAAACGAATACAAAGAACCGTTTTTTGAAGGCTTTACTAATTTTTACAAGAACCGTTATGTACTTGAAGAGCCGCAGAAAAAAAGAATTATTGCTTATCTATCCGTAACAACTACTGATAATCTTAATTTTATAATTGATATTTCTACGAATGATGGGTATAACCTTTCTTACGATGAAATTTTATATTTTGCTCTGAAAGAAATTTCAAGCCGTAAATCCTCATTTTATGCGTTTGTTAGACAGAAAAAATATACAAAGACTTCTGAAAATTTTGAAGAATACTTAAATTCAAGAGGCTTTAAATGTATTCAAACACAACATGTAATGATAAAAGATTTTTATAAACCCGTAAAAGCAGCAGAAAACGTGCTTCAGGTATTTTTGTTCGGGAATAACAGAGTTTCTGCTAACTGATTATTACAAATACATTTTTGTTATTAACTGTTGCAAATGGTGTTCTTTTGGGGTGTCCTACTATTGGATATTCAATTGGCGTGGCCGCAGGTGCTTGATTCAAAAAATCTGGAAAGGGCAAATATGTTGCGGTACAATAAAAAACTCCCGTTTAAACGGGAGTTTTTTATTG
>DVIU01000199.1 GCA_018711035.1 Candidatus Scatousia excrementigallinarum | reverse complement strand
GGCTTTGCATAGCTTGAATAAAAGTAGAATTTGTCTATTTCATTTTCCTCCATAAATTATATTTTGCTGTTGATTGGTTGGGGCATATTATGGCCTCAACCGTAGTTATACAATCATATATATCGTCACCTCCTCTTGTCTGAAATCGACTATAAGCCCCGTTTAACCGTCAATTTCAGATAAAAAAAGTCCATAGAAAGATATCTTCCTATGGACAGTTATTCTATGTTGAATGTCCAAAAAACGGTATACTTATAACAGCCTTTGCTCACGCCGAAAGGCGCAACAAAAGCATACGGTAGAATAATTACTCTACCGCAAACGGCTTTACAGCCGCTGATTATAAACAGTGACAGCCGCCATTGGCTACCCACAAAAGTGAGGTCGTCGCACAACGTTCCCCGGCTATTCTTGTACCGCAAAAATGCGGCACGTCCCCGTCATCGCAAGCTCGCAATTTAATGCGCAACACTACAAAGAGTAGTGGAGGACTTAATCGGAAGTCAACCGCTCGGGTACCGTTTTTTGTTCTGCAAAATGCCGCCTTTGCGACCGATTAGCCGCCAGCTGAATAAGTCCGTTAAAGCCATATAGCCGAACAGTAACAAGCTGCATAAAGCAATGGGAACAGACTTCAAACCCTCGTTTCTTTCATCGATACGGGCATTTTGCGTATATCGAAAGCGCTTTCATTCCTCCGATACGACTATAATATATCATGTCACTTGCTGTTTGTCAAGAAAAATAAAAAACAAATGTTTGCGATTTTTGGGGAATTTTGTCTGATATTATTAAATGGGAATATTATGGAGCTGAGAAATAAGATTAAATTCAAGTAAAAATAAAATAAACTTGACAAAATTATGATTTTGTGGTTATAATAGTATTGGTGAATTAAAATGAAGAGTAATGCAGCATTAAAGACGGAGATACAGGCTCTTCCCGCAAACGCTTTAATTGAGGCAAGCGCTATGTATCGTCAGAAATTTAATAAGTTAATGACTGAGATGGCATTCTATAAGGCTCTTGAAAGGATGACTAAAGAGCAGGTTTTAGTCAAGGTTTCAAAGGGAGTATATGCCCGTCCTCTCATAACCGAATACGGGCTTGTCAAACCATCGCAGGAACAGATAATTGCGACATATACGAGAGACAACAAAGGTATGGTTGTTGGTTATGTTCTCTATAACAGGCTAAATATCAGTACGCAAATCTCAAAAAATACAGTGTTATATAGCAATGCTATACAGGGCAATATAAAGACTATAGGCAATATTAAAATAGAGCGACGTGACATAGATTTTACTGAGGAAGTTTGCAGTGCTATTGCAATACTTGAAGTGCTTGAAAATTACTATAACATACAGGATTTGAACTATTTTGCTTTAATAGCTCTCTTTGAAAATTTTGCGCAAAATTACGATGAGGAAATTCTCAATAAAGTTCTCTCGGTATGCAAGTATTCTAAAAGCACAATAGCTTTTCTGCGCTGCATTCTTGATTATTATAAGGTCGAAAATAACTTGAGTGAGAGGCTGTCTGCATTATCTTCATACAGGCATCCAACGATGGAGGAGATTTATGAATTTGCACGAACATGAGAGTGATTTCAATGCGCTTGCCGGCATTGTCTCTGAAAGGTTGCATATTAAAGAGAGCGATGTGAAAAGGGATTATTTTATTGTTTATATGCTCAATAAACTTGCGCAGAGTGAGTGGGCTGATAGGTGTGTATTTAAGGGCGGTACATCGCTTTCAAAATGTTATCCGCACTCCATTGAGCGTTTTTCTGAGGATATTGACCTTACTTATCTCGGCATGGAAGAGGACGATAAAACCTGTGATAAATCTATACGCAAGATAATTGCAGTTATGACAGAAGGGGCTCATTCCGAGAAAATACCGGGGGAGGGCAATGCCCGCAATAAGAGCCGTAAAGTATGGTTTGAGGATCAATCAACTTACATTAAACTCGAAATCGGCAGTTCTGTCCGTCCTGAACCTTATTCGCTAAAGACAATTAAAAGCTATATCCATGAATATCTTGATGATGTCAGCAACTTAGCAGCGATAGAAAGGTTTGGGCTTGAAACTGTCACAATAAATACGCTTGCCATTGAGAGAACTTTTATCGATAAGGTTATGGCTGTGAAAAGACACGCTATATGCGGAACTATTAACAGAAAAGTGCGTCATATCTATGATGTCGTCAGACTATGTAAATTGCCTGAGATACAGACTTTTCTTGCCGACAGTAAGCAGTTGAAGTACATTTTGCAGTTGACAAAAAATACCGACTCTCATTATCTCGAAAAGCGGAATGTTCCTAAAGAATATAATCCTTTGGGAGCGTTTGACTTTGAAAGTTGGCGCAGTTGTTTTGATGATAGTATAAGGGCAATCTATGAGAACTTGCATAACGACTTGCTTTATACAGATGAACGGCAGAACTTCAATGATGCGATAGAATGCTTTGAAAGGCTTGATGGTATTTTTGAAAATATTGGCGAGTAATTTCTGGTCTTGGTTTTGTGAAACTTGTGTTGAAAATCGCTATTATTGTATTGATTTGAATATGGTTCTATGATATAATTTTTATGTTACCAGTAATTTTGTTCAGACATATTTATATATTTGTAGTCAGATTAAGGGGGCAGCATGTCTAAAATAATGCAAATCATCGAAAAGGAAACGAATGGAAAAAGCTATCATACGTATAAATATAGCTATGATTCTATTGGTGTTCCTTCTATTGAATATGATGATGACCCTAATAAGGTTATGAAATGGAAAGATTCGGCAGAAACGATCCAACACAAGAAAGCTGTCGATTTGAAGCCGTTTGCTGATATGATTGCTAGTAAGAAGCAACAGCTTTTTAAATATTTTTTGGATGGGTCAAGGCATGTTTTTAAGGTTGACGATATTGCATATAATAAGCAAGTTTACCCTGTAGTTGCTGGCCAGATTGGTGTCGGGTGCTGTAGGCGTGAGCATAAGCGTATGTGTAAAGAACTTTTTTACCGCGACTTGGTTCTTGCATTGCCAGATAAAGCAAATAGTGATGGTTGGGATGATGATGCGGTGTTTAGTTCTTTAACTAAAAAACTTAACGATAAATGTGATGTTTTAAAAGCATTCAATTTAAAGTTTTCAGCTATACTCAAATATTCAAGCTCTAACAAAAATGTAGGTAAAAATGCAAATTTAGAGAATGCAGCCATTGCAAAGGTTCAAGATTATATGATTGAAGCGGAGAAGAGAATGGTTGCTGAGTTGGTAAAACAGAGGAAACTTGGACAAGATGCTTATTTATTAAAAGATGGTTCATTAGAATATCCGAAGATGGCAACGGGCGATCCAAATTTACGGTCGTTGCAACAAATAAAACATAATTATAATTGGGTAATTGGTGTTTCAAAATCTTTCAATCCGGAGTTGTGTTTTGACCATACGGGGCATCCTAACTCAGACTACATTGCAAATTTACCATTATATCACAGAACTCCGGTAGCTAGGTATGAAACCGGACGTGTAGGCAACGATGTACAATTTGGTGTTTGGTATATTCGTTTGAGGGATAAAAGAAGAACGCAAACGCCATTTGATGGAGTTGTAAAGGTTGAGAAAGTTATGATGGATGAAGAAATTGATACTGGTATAGATAGCGAGGAAATAGATGTTATATCTGCCAATATTATTAACGAGCGAAATCCTACTTGTTATGGAACAGATAAACGGTGGGCGAATCATTTATACCCTGTATTTTTAACCGAGTCGTATGTGAAGAGCAAATATATAAGCACAGATATGTTTTTGAATTTATTTTAAGCGGGAGATATGAGTATGAATACTTTGATAGGAAGAGTACTTGCTACGGAAAAGAATCCAACAACTATTGATGATTTTACATTTTGGACGGCACCAGATTTAATCTTAAATCCGTTTGATATTGTAAAGGTTGAGCATGTTAATAATTCTTTTTCTTATGGGGTAATTGAGGATATTGCTCATATAACCGATGCTGCAAGTTTTTTAACGAATTTTATATCTAGTGACTTT
>DVIU01000198.1 GCA_018711035.1 Candidatus Scatousia excrementigallinarum | reverse complement strand
TATTTTAACAGATATTCCGGCTGATTTCAAGTTAAAACATACAAAAAGACCCGATAAAATTATCGGGTCTTTTTTATAATCTTTTTGAGAACTACGCTTCAGCAGGAGCTTCTGCTGCTGCGGCAGCTTTTGCTTCTTCTTCAGCTTTAGCCTTTGCTTCAGCCTCTGCTGCGGCTTTTGCCTGTGCCTTTTTAGAAAGCTTAACGGTTTCTTTCTTTTTATAATCAAGTGTACCGTCTTCTTTGCAGTTTTTCATTAAGTAAGCAACTGTATCTGTAGGTTGAGCACCTTTTTTAACCCAATCTTGAGCAGTAGCCAAATCGAATTTCATTTCTTTTGTTTTAGGATTATAGAAACCTAATTCCTGAATCGGTCTGCCTTCACGTTTTGTTGTGGAGTTGATAACTACAATTCTGTATGACGGGGATTTTTTAGCACCCATTCTTTTTAATCTAATTTTTAACATTTTGTTTTCCCTTATTTTTTGTTGTAAACTTACGGACTGTCAGCCAATGCAGCCGCGCCTTGAATGCCAGCCCTTGAACAAGGCTAAGAGGAATTGCCCGTTCCGATTTCATAAAAACACAAAAATATTCCTTTCGCAAGTATATCTTAAGAAATATTTTTACATATTTGCTTATTACAAGGTTTATCATTATAATTTTATTATGAATCAGATAGACACAGGAAATTTAACCGAATTAAAAAATAAGGTTAAAGAAAAACTTAATGAAACCCAGCTTTTTAAGTTTAAGGGTACGGTATCAAAGCTTCTGGGCTTAACCGTAGAGGTTAAACTGCCCGGGCTAAAAATAGGAGACCTGTGTTTTATAGAAACTTATGACGGCAGGCAAAAACCGGCAGAGGTTCAAGCTTTTAAAGGTGAAGTTGCCCAGCTTCTTTTGCTTTATGACGGAGAGGGTATCGGTCAGGGCAGTCTTGTTACGTCTACAGGAAAGCCAATTATTATTCCGGTAGGGGACTTTCTTTTAGGAAGGCTCATAAATCCTATGGGCGATCCTATTGACGGTAGGCCTCTGGATACAACCGGGGCTCAGTGGAGACCTATTGAAGGGCCGCCTCCGGGGCCCTTTGAAAGACCTATTATTACGGAAATGTTTTCAACAGGCGTACGCGCTATTGACAGTTGTATGACTATGGGCTGCGGACAGCGTTTGGGATTATTTGCGGGTTCCGGAGTTGGTAAAAGTACGCTGCTCGGTATGATTGCAAGAAACTCTGATGCTGATGTTAACGTTGTTGCTTTAATCGGAGAACGCGGCCGTGAGGTTAAGGAATTCGTGGAAGATGCGCTTGGCGAAAAAGGTATGGCAAAATCGGTTCTTGTTTGCTCTACAGGCGACCAGCCGCCTTTGATTCGTCAAAAAGCACTTCTCACTGCAACTGCGGTATGTGAATATTTCAGAGATCAAGGTAAAAAAGTTTTCTTGATGACTGATACTGTTACACGTTGCGCTATGGCAGGACGTGAAGTTGGTTTGTCATTAGGAGAACCTCCTACTATGAAAGGTTATCCGCCTTCCATATTTTCATGGCTTCAAAAGGTTCTTGAGCGTGCCGGCAACAGCCCGAAGGGGTCTATTACGGCTCTTTATACCGTATTAATGGAAGGTGATGATATATCAGACCCTATTGTGGATATTGTGCGGGGTATTGTTGACGGTCACATTTTCTTGTCAAGAAAGGTTGCCGAGATGAACCACTATCCTGCAATTGATGTGTTGGGAAGTATTTCTAGGCTTATGTCTGCGATTGCAACGCCGGAACATAAGAGTGCGGCCGGGAAAATGCGTGCACTTATGGCTCTTTACAGAGAAAATAAAGATTTAATCGACGTTGGTATGTATCAACCGGGAACTAACCCTAGGCTTGACACGGCAATTGATATGATGCCTAAAATTAATGCGTTTTTACAACAGCGCACAACTGATATTGTAAGTATGGATACCACAATAAATACTCTTGTTGATATGATGAAGGATGTTGAAATTTAGCCGGCTATTATAATTTATATCTTATAACCGAGTTTGAACCCTGGGCGGATATAAATAACAAACCATCAGCAATATGAAGGGCGTAAGGCTTCGGAATATTAGCAATTAATACAGAAATTGCACCTGTTGAAGATATTTTTAATACGTTATTGGCATTATAATTTGCTACATAAATATTACCGGCTGAATCAATTTCAAGTCCAATCGGGCCGTTGAGGCGGGAATCTTTTACAAAGAGTCTTCTGTTGCCGTCAGGTGAAATTTTCACGATAGCATTGTCGGAAAAACCTGCAACATAGAGGTTACCGTTTTTATCTGTAATCATACCTGTAGGACTTCCCAGATTTTCATATACTCCGTTGCTTTGGGAAATTTTTTGAGATTGCTCCGCAGCTTCTTTTTGTTCGATTTTTATAGTCTGCATATCAGTATTCATTGAGGCTGCAAGTTCTTGAGCTTTTGAATTAACTATACTGGTCTGCGGAATTAAAGAAAGATAAGATTTTGCCTGTTCCTGCTGTCCAAGTTTTACACTTAGGGCGGCTGCTTTATACACCGATTCGTAATCAGTAGGCTTTCTTAGTATAATCTGTTTAAATACAGCAAGTGCTGCATCATCCTGTTTTATAAATTCAAGAATGGAACCCAGATTATAGTATGCATCAATATAATCCGGGTCAAGCTCTACGGCTTTTTCAAAAGCATCAATTGCTTCCTCATAGCGGCCAACACGGTACATATCAACACCTTTATTATATTGAAGCTTTGCTTCTGTAGAAATCTCAGCCGCAAATGAGATATTCACGGCTGAAATAACTACAATTAAATATACAATTATTTTTTTACTTAATTTCATCGAGTTCCTTTATCAATTTTGAATTCTTCTGTGCAAATTCACTTCCTCTTGCAATTATAGCAAGTTTTAAAATATTCGCAAGATTAATTGTTTCCATTGATTTGAAATTATCAGGAAGTCTCAGGCTCCAGTTAGCGTCGCCTGATGTTCCGGGTTTATTATAAACATCATAGATTTTGAAGTAATCCGTGAAGAAAAGTTGAATATTTTCTGCTTTTGAAGCAAAAATTTCAACGAGTTTTGTTTGAGCCAGAAAGTCCGCATTCTTTGTTAATTCAACAATAAGCGCGTCTTTATTATCCCAATCAGGGAAATCCAAATCTTCAACGAGATTTTTCACATGTAAATAACCTTCATGTGAATTAATCATAGAATCTGCCCACATTTTAATAGGTTCATTGTCGTGGGTTCCAACCATTGCCCATGTTTTTTCGTTGATATTTTTACATCTGTACGGATGTTCACGCTTTTCAGGGACTACAAATTGTGTCAGTTTCATACCTTGAAGACCGTATTCTTTCATTACTGCTGCAACAGGGTTTGTTAAAGTACCTAAATCTTCGCAAACGATTGCGTCTTTATTTAAGCCTTCTTCTTTTGCGGCAGCAATAACGATTTTTTCAATTAATCTGCCATACTTTTTAATTTTGGCTTTAGAAAGTGTTTTAACTCTTTTTTCTTTATCAGCTTCTAGAGTCATATCCAAATCATCCATTGAAGGAATTGCATATTTTTTCAATTCAGGGTGCTCAGGTGATGAGTATAATCTTCCTGCGCCCTGTTCAATTTTTGGTTTTTTGCCAGCTTTGTAAACCCACGGGTCAATTAAGCCTACAATGTGGTCTATTCTGACACCGCCAGGATTTTCTTTAAACATCTTTTTGAAAAGATTTTTCATTAAAATGCCGCCTTCATCCAAAGAGCCGTCATCATGGAAAAGTTTTTCAGGGTTCATTACCGGGAAGCCCCATGCCTGACCGTCTTTTGAGAAGTAATCAGGAGGACAGCCAAGCATCCAACCGTCTAAGAATAATGACTGATATGCCCATGAATCTCTGTCCGAGAATGCGACCTGACGGTCTGCAATCATTTTTATGCCTTTATCTTTTGCATATTCAAGTGTTTCTTGCGTTTGTTTTTCAAGAACAAATTGTATAAACTTATAGAAATCAATTTCATCTGCATATTTGTTTGATATTTCTTCAATACGCTTTGCAAATTCCATTTTTTCTTCTATAGATTTAGGATTGAAAAGATTTTTATCTGTTTCTGAATTCCACAACGGCCAGTAGTCGTTGCCGTGTTCAATTGAAAGTGCTTCGTACAAACTGTCTTTGTCAAGCCATTCGTTATTATCACGTTTAAAGACTTCAAATTCTTTCATCATCTTTTTAGAAGCTGTATTTTTAAAATTATTCCACGCTTCTAAAAGTGCTTCTTCCTGTTTTTTATAAATATAAGAATAAGCGGTTTTATTAATATCTTTATTAGGGTTTCCGCTCACAATTTCATTATAAGTTTCTTCTGAAAGAATTTTGTCCCATTTCTTAGAGGTAAGTTCTTTCAGATCAATGAATAACGGATTGCCTGAAAAGATTGTACCTGTATAAGGAGAAGAATCACAGCCTTTTGTTTTACCGGCAGGCCCGAGCTGTATTGCATTAAAAATTCCTGAAGCAAAATCTATAACTTCTTTGCCGCCGTTTGAATTTACGCTCCCGAATCCGGTATTTTCACCTTCGGCAGCAGGAAAACTTCCGCTGTGAATTATTAATGCCAGATTTTTTTTACCTAAAGCTTTCAATGCTTTATGGATAGTTTTAGTCGCATTTTTCTCTAAAGTACAAACCATTTTATACCCCTTTCCCCTAATGATATACTATAACTCCCTGATGTTAGCATAAGCAAAAATTTTTGACAATACCGGAGTTACCTGTCAGTAAATGCAGCTTTTATCAATTTATAAATTATTTCTTTATTTGCATTATTCTGGACTTTTACTATAGAAGAAATTTCTTCATCAAGATTTTGGGGCAAATCAACAGAGAAAAAATTAAAAAATTCCACAAACGGAACATCAAGTACATTCGACATCTTATCAAGCACATGAAGCGATGGGAAAAAGCGCCCTGATTCTATACCGCTTAACGATGAAGTTTCAATACCTATCATCTCGGAAAACTTCTCCTGAGTGTAACCGAAACTTTTTCTAATCTCTTTTATTCGCCTGCCAAGTAATTTTTTATTATCCATTTATATATAATATACACACATTGACAGTAAAAATAAGTAATCTGTTCACGTATTTTTAGTTAAAAATACGTAATCAACTCGTAAAACCACTTGACAAACACGTAGTTATAGTTTAAAATAAGTGTACAGTAAATACTT
Source organism: Candidatus Scatousia excrementigallinarum (assembly GCA_018711035.1). GTDB lineage: Bacteria > Cyanobacteriota > Vampirovibrionia > Gastranaerophilales > Gastranaerophilaceae > Scatousia > Scatousia excrementigallinarum. The sequence continues at coordinate 416 of DVIU01000198.1, read as the reverse complement.
ATTAAACTGCTCCTGTATATTTGGTGTTAGCTAAAGGAGTTGAAAGATATTTGTACATAGCTTGGTTAAGAAAAGAAAGGTGAAAATTATGACAAAACGTTTAGGTTTTACTTTGGCAGAAGTATTGATTACTCTGGGTATTATTGGTGTAGTAGCAGCAATGACAATGCCAACATTGATGAACTCAACAAACGGTGCACAGTACAAAACAGCTTACAAAAAAGCATTGTCAGTATTGTCTCAGGCAGTAGTATTGAACATTGCTCTTGATGACTACGATATGTATCAAACAACTTCTACAACCACAAACGATAACGCATCTTTGTACAACTTGTTTAACAACCGTATGAACGTTGTTAAAACTGAAGGTAACAAGTATACAGCAAGCAACGGTGCCCAAAAAGCTAAATTCGGTG
>DVIU01000197.1 GCA_018711035.1 Candidatus Scatousia excrementigallinarum | reverse complement strand
AGAACGTCGAATCCACTTTCAAAACTTTCGGCTAATCAGATACCTTTTTTCATCTGTAATACCTTTTCAAAATTTTCCCCCTTTACTTTTTTATTTCCTTTTTACGTCGGCATTCGCCGACTTTTTTATTGCAGAAATCTTAACATCTTCACAAGAAGTGCAATTTCTGCTATAATTCATATAAAGAGGAAAGTATAATGACAAATGACATTGATTCACATAAACTTGCCTGCATTATAGCAAGAACACTAGATGACAAGCTTGGAAAAGATATTTCTATCTTAAACATAGGCCATGTCTCATCTCTTGCTGATTATTTTGTAATAGTGACAGGCGATTCTACACCACAGGTAAAAGCTCTTATGGAAGCAGTAAAAGAACGTATTAAACATTTATTCAATCGTATGCCTTTAAGAATGGAAAATGATTCAAAAAACAGATGGAATCTGCTTGATTATGGCGATGTCGTTGTTCATATCCTGCATAAAGAAGAAAGACAAACTTATGCAATAGAGAAATTTTGGAGTAATGCATTCAGCATATCAGAAGATGAGTGGAAAGAAACATCAAAAGATTACGGAACTTATAACTAGTGTTACAAATTTTACAAAAAAATAAGAAAGAGATAGAATAAGCTTATGGAAAATTTAGAAACTAAACAGGAAATAAATAAACAAATCAACGATTTAATCATGGAAATGGCAAAAGATCCTAAAAATGCCGATAATTACCATAAGTTATCCAGACTTTATCTCCAGTTGGAAGATTATGATAAAGTTATGTCGGTTCTTGAAAGCCTTCTTGCGCTATATCCAACCGATGTGCAGGCTCTTGTAGGTATGGGGACTATGTGGTTTTATGAAAAAGATTTCAGAAAATCTCTTTCATATTATAATAAAGCACTTGAAATCAACCCTAAAAATTATCTCATTTATTATAATATCGGGAATGTTTTTGCAGAATGGAAAAATTTCCCTAAAGCATTATTTTACTATAACAGGGCTATCGACTTAAACTCTACCAATCCTGAAATTTATAATGCAATTGCCCTGCTTTATCAGGATAACGAAGAATATATTGAGTCAAAAGCATATTATGAAAAAGCACTGTCGCTTGATCCTGAAAATATTACAGCACTCGTTGATATGGGTAACGTTTGTTTTAAAATATTCGATTATGAAACCGCACTCGACTTATATAAACGAGTATTTGCACTTAATATTGATAACAAAGTAGTTGCTATATGTATAGGAAATACATACACATTAATAAAAAAAAGGGAAGAAGCATACAGTTATTATGAAAAAGCATTAACAATGGAAGGCGACAATTATAGAGCATATATTTGTTACGCAATTTCACTTTCAGAATTCGGTGAAAATGATATGGCTATTGCAATGTATGAAAAAGCAAAAACTATATTTCCTAAAGAACCTAACGCATACCAGCTTCTGGGGAATTTATATACCAACCTTAACCGCCTTGATGACGCTATGAAAGAATATAAAGAAGTTTTACACTTTAGACAAAATGATGCTCAAACATATCTTCTTTTAGGGAATGCCCATTATCTTCAAGGCGATATAGAAAAAGCTATAGCTTCATATAGAGCAGCAATAAAAATTGAACCAGAAAATGATGAATTTAAATTGGTTTATTTCCAGGTTCTTGATGAATACATAGATAACAAACGCAAAGGCGAGGCAGCATAATGCATTCAGACTACGAAAAGCCGTATATGATTGAAAGGATTGTATCGGCTCTCACATACCCGACGATGGGAATGATTGGTTTTATATGGTTAATTCTCGGATTAATTACACATGCAAAATTACGTCCATTTACGCAATATCATATTTTTCAATCAATATTCCTTTCTATCGGTTATGTAATTATCTCAATATTGCTCGGCGTTTTAAGTAATATTCTGAGTGTAATACCTTTGATTAATAAAATTACAGCGCAAATTATTTTTTGGCTTAATATGCCTGCTATATTCGGATATTCACTGATACAGGCTTGTATTTATACAATAATAATATATTTAACAGTAACGGCATTTATGGGAAAATATAGCTATTTACCGTGGGTTTCTGATATTATCAGACAAAATATCAGATAAGAACTACCGAAAAAATATCTTGCAATATTGCGCAAATTTTATTTTTACGTGTGTTATGTATAGTATGAACAATAATATCACTTTTGGCGCAAGATTTATACAAAAAATTCCAATTAAGACCTATTCTTTTGAAAAAAAGATTTATACTCCGGACACGGCAAATTTTGTGGAATTTATGCCTGCGGATTCTAAAGACATTTGTGTACTGGGCGATATTGCACAAGATTTTGGCGGAGACAGTTTTGCTAATAATGTGTATATTCATGCAAAATATTTCAGGAATAACGAAGCCTCCAGAGCCCGGTTCTTTGGCCTGACTAAACAAAACAGTGATTATGAAAATTTAAATCCTAATAAAGTATTAGGGGTATGCGAAATAACAAAAAAATCAGAACATACAAATGAAATTGAATATTTACAAGTTCATCCAAGATTCGTTTATCCATGCGGACCGCGCCCCATAAAACGAATAGGCACAGCTATTCTGGATTGCATAAAAGAATTTAGTAATCAAATAACGTTACGTGCATCTTATAATTCGGGAAAATTTTATAAAAAGAACGATTTTACTGAAATTAATCCTGAAAAACGTTTATATTTTTGGACGAAAGAGAATTAATTACCCTTTTCGCGAGAGAACGAGAGCATTGGACAGTGTAATACCTCCTCGAACCTGAGGACTGTTTACGACCCTGCCGTCAACGTACATTACAGTGGAACCGCCGCCGTCCAGATTCATAGCATTGACACAGCCAAGAGACTTCATAAAACCCGCAAGCTGCATTAATGTCATACCGACAGAACTGCCCTCACGACCGTCTACAGCAACCATAATCATATCATTATCCGTGGTATAGCCTATTGCTGTACGAGGATTTTTGCCTCCTACAGCACCGAGTTTCTGAGCAGTCATATCAACAAATACTTCGGAATCTTTAACAAGATACGGCCCTCCGCTAATGATATGTTTAACATTTTTCCAATCAGGGCTGGTTGCAATTTCAAATTCAACCTTTTTTTCAAAAGCTATAGGTCTTAATACTTTTGCAGGCCCTACTATCACATAGCCGCCATCCGGAATAGGGAGAGAAGAATATGACGCAGCAGTAACTTTATTATCTTTTATAGCGATTTGAAATCCATATTTAGGAGAGGCAGGAGAGGTCTTTCCCCAGTCATTTGAGTAGGCTATAACATGAGTTGATAACATTCTTGGCTGATTTATATTATCGACCTTTACAGAGCTTTTAGAGGCCTTTAAACGACTATCAAACTGAACGCGCGCCATATCAAAACTTTTATCAAAAATACCCATGGCAACTCTGTCGTAAACTGGGCCTGTGTACATCTTTCCGTCAATCATTAAAGTTCCCAATGGAACACCCGTCTGGGGTTTAAAGTATGTACCGTTTATTGCAACTATTGAATTAGAATTTTTTGCTATTGTTGTAATTGTTCTTCTGCTCTTCAAATTATTGGAGGTGGAGGAAAGTGCCGGTTTTAATTCAAAATCATCTGCAAGTTTTAAATCAATCTCTACCACATTAATCCTTACAGGTCTGCGATCATAATATTTTGTAAGTTTTATGTGCTTTACCCCGCTATCAACATCTGTAATAGCAGCATTCGGATACTTTTTCTTTATCTTCTCATCAAAATTTTTTGCTCTAGTCTCCATAGAAAATTCATTTAATATTTTATCTTTAATTTGGCCAGTGTCAATTGCCGAAGACGGCGAACTCATCCGGGCTAATTTCAGGTTATCGGCGAAAATAGGCGGATTGACAAATATTGTCTGGGAAAATACCAGTACTCCCATAAGCGAACCTGTAATTAATGAGTTTAAGAACCTCTCACGATTTGCAGCATAAAAGAGCGTATCCATAGCGTCACCTCATTTTTTAAAGTAACCGGATACCTTTTTTATTTTAGAGTGGGGCGGGGAATAACACTCATCGGAAACCTGTTTTTCACCCAAATTGAAAGTTTCCTTAAATCTTTAAAGTTTTTTCAAAAGAGTTAAAGATTTCACAGGGGCTTCCTACTATCATTGTAACATATATTTACAAATATCTCAAGTTCTCTGATAGTAAGGGTTTTACAAAACTAAATAGAGGTAAATGTACACTTAATCAACATTTACCACGGATAATCATCCTTTATCTGCCACCCGTCCATTATCATTAGGGTTCCGCAAAAACCGCCTGCATATTTCGAATGAGTACTTTTTTTACATGGATAATTACCATCGTTTAGCATTCGCTCTCTGGTTTGTTCAATATATTTTGCTCCATATCCCCACATTACAAGACGTTTTTCCCTATATAATTCTGTCATAAAGACATCTTTGCCTAAACGATTCGGCCCTTGCTTAGAATTAATATCAATTAAAATCCAGATATAATTGCCAGGTGTATTTGCAAACATACCTATAGCAGTTCCATCAGGCAGTATATGCCAGTATAATACGCTAATTGCACCATCTCCATCAATATTGTAAACCCGATATTGAGCATGTTCCGGAGAATGAAAACCAGCTTTACCAACAACTTTAAAATAAGGTTCAAAATATTTTTTAAAAAATTCAGACTTATTTGCAGCATAATCCGTTTCAGAAGGAAAAGTCCATTCAGAGACTTCGCCATTATCTTTTTCCGATAATCGAATCACTTGTTGTAACGTTGAAAAACTTTTTTTAAGTTTAGAAACAGTAATTTGTTTATCAATCTTTTGAGTAATTGCGGGTAATGTCATTGCCGCAACCACGCCGATTATTCCGAGCGTAATCAGAACTTCGGCTAAAGTAAATCCGGGCTTTAAATCACGCTGCCCCCCCCCCCGAAACTCGCTCTATAACTAGCTTTTGCATTATTTCTCCTTTCTTTCTTAATCTATATCCACAGGTTCTCTCATAATTTTTTCTATTGCTTCGCGCGCAGTAAACACAAGTGCCTCCGGAACATTAGATATCGTAGTGAACTGACGCAATACATCAACAACACGTTTAAATGAACGTACAATATCACCTTCACCAATATCAATCTGCTGCGAAATTGTTTCCCAGTCAGCTCCTTCAACCCATAATTCAATTAATGAACTGAAATACGGATTTATATAAAGAGGAGCTTCTACAGAATAATAATTCTGAACTTTTTCAATTTTTCTTTTTATATTACGGATGCTATTAAGGGTTTTTCTGACCGGTTCTGAAAATGGGATATATGGAATATCAATTCTCAAATCTTCTGTAGTAATTGCACAAACCACCGCTGCAAGTTGAGCCGGTGTGAGATTTTCAAGAACATGCGAAAATATAATTTCAGCTACAAAGAGTTCATTTTCTGAACGTATCTGAGAAGTTGTAACACCCCTATCCGTAGGATAATCGTCTTTTAAATATCCAAAGTCTATTAATACACTACGGTGTGCCAAAAATTTATTCCAGAAGATATCCCGCTGACGCTCGATTTCCTTATCAAGCTTATTCAGTTTTGATTTAAAACGACTGATAACTTCAATATTTTTCGTATGTTTTTTATAAAGCTTACAGGTATCACAAGGATAAGCGTGCATTTTTTCAAGCATAGCTTTGGTTTCTTTACCGAATTTTACGACCTCAGGAGAGAGCGGACGATTTTTTGAACGTTCCTGTTTTGTTATTTTTTTATAAGTTTGACGGTTTTGGACATAAATATGCCGTAATTTATCATACTCATGAAGTTCAGCATCGCACAGTTTATTAGGGCAGACAAAATCACGGGTTTTAATTTCTCCTTCAAGAGAAGATTTCAATTGCAAAAGCGGTTTTAAACGTGAACCGGAGGAAAAATAGCCAAAACTCTTTAAGATTAATTCTTTTGCCTCTTCAAGCGAGAATCTCTGCAAAAGGTTTAAAACCATTGAATAACTCGGGGAAAAACGGCTTTCGAGCGGGTTGGCATCGCTTAAAACAAGTTCTGCCACCTCTTCCGGCGACTCGAACTGTGTCCCCACAACGGTCACATAACCAATTTCATCCATTCCGCGTCTTCCCGCACGTCCTGACATTTGCAGAAACTCGCTTGCCGTAAGCATTCTGTGGCCGCTATCTGTTCTTTTACTTGTTGAACTGATAACTGTAGAGCGGGCAGGCATATTTATTCCGGCAGCAAGAGTTTCCGTTGCAAACACAACTTTTATTAAACCTTTCTGAAATAATTTTTCCACCAGATTCTTCCAGGCAGGCAAAAGTCCTGCATGATGTGAAGCAACGCCGCATAAGAGGTATTCAATATGCTTGTTGTTATAAAGGTGCGGGTTTTCGGCAATATAGTCGTCTATAAACTGGCGTATCTGAGCACGTTCCCCTTTTGTAACGAGTTCAAGCCCTGCACATTTTTCCATCTGTTCATCACATTTTTTACGTGAAAAAGTAAAGTAAATTGCCGGCAGCATGTCCTGATTATAAAGATTCCTTACAATATCTTTTACAAAAGAACGCTGTTTTTTTCTATTATGTCCCCATAATTTCTTTTCAGGTTTAATTTTCTTATTCAATTGACCTGAAGGTGTCAACAGAGGAAGAAGTTTATCAGGCTGCGAGCTGTCAAAATAGAAAAATCTCAAAGGTACCGGTCTGAAATTAGTGTCAACGAGTTCGGTTTTTGAATGAACTGTATTAATCCAGCCGGTGAGTTCGTCAGCATTGGCAACTGTCGCGGACAGTGCAATTATCTGAACATTTGTAGGGCAGTAAATTATACTTTCTTCCCAAACAGTTCCGCGCTGCTCATCGTTCATATAATGAACCTCATCAAGAACAACGTATTTAACGTCTTTCATATTATCGGCGACAGCCCCGAAATTCGTACCATAAAGCATATTTCTAAAAACTTCGGTTGTCATGATAACAATTTGTGCATTACGGTTAATAGAAGTATCGCCGGTTAAAAGTCCGACTTTATCAGACCCGTATTTCTCAGAAAAGTCATAAAACTTCTGATTCGAAAGTGCTTTCAAAGGGGTAGTATAAAATATACGTGTGCCTTCTTCCAGAGCTCTATGAATTGCATGCTGGGCAATAACCGTTTTACCTGCACCAGTAGGCGCACAAACAACAACACTTTTACCGTTATCTATATAATTACACGCGTCTTTTTGAAAATCATCCAGTTCAAATGGGAATTCGTACATTCATACTCCTTACAAAAGCTGTCTTTAATATTATAACACGAATAGAAAGATTATTCTATCTTACTCAGCCTGTAATCAAACACAGGTACAGTATAACCTACGGCAAGAAAACACATTGGAAGTGAATAAATAAACCCTAACCAGCCGAAAGGCGCCCTGTAATAAGCATCCATCATTAAAGCCGTTATTATAAACAACAATAAACGGAAAAACAGAACTTTAAAATAATACTTTAAAGAAAATTCACTACCGGAAAAATCATAATGAAATCTTGTATCCAGTACTCTTGACCAGATAACAAACAATAAATAAAAAGCATATGACTGCCAGTTAAACAATAAAAGAGGAAGCCCTATTAAATACTTAATAATTACATGAGTTTTCATGTAAATAAATCTGACAAGAACCGTAATTTGGCATAAAAAAGTCAGCACTTTAAAAATAAAAGTATCTTTTACAAAAAAAGGCTTTTCTACAGCTTCTAAAACAGTATCAAATCTCTCCTGTACCATTGTTCACATCTTACCACAAAAAACTCCCTTTCGGGAGTTTCTCTTTTATATTTTATCAAAACCGGTATATTTTCTAAGAACTTCAGGAATGATAATTGAACCGTCTGCCTGCTGATAATTTTCAACAATCGCAGCAAATGTTCTGCCGACGGCAAGTCCTGAACCGTTAATGGTATGGACAAACTGAACTTTTCCGGTTTCTTTGTCACGGTATCTGATATTTGCACGTCTTGCCTGATAATCACCGTAATTTGAACAGCTTGAGATTTCCTTATAAGTTCCGTAAGACGGCATCCATACTTCCAAATCCCAGCATTTATTGGCTGAAAAACCAATATCCGCAGTACATAGAGCTTCACGCCTATAAGGAAGCTCAAGTAATTGCAGCATTTTTTCAGCATCTTCTGTTAATTTTTCATGCTCGTCTTTACTTGTCTGAGGAGTACATAACTTAACAAGTTCAACTTTATTAAACTGGTGAACTCTGATTAAGCCTCTTGTATCTTTACCCGCAGAACCTGCCTCGCGTCTGAAACAAGGTGTGTAAGCTGTCATGTATTTAGGAAGTTCATCTTCTGAAAGGATTTCACCGGCATAAATATTTGTTACAGGAACTTCTGCCGTAGGAATTAAATATAAATCTTCATCAACACATTTATACATATCCTCCGCAAATTTAGGAAGCTGACCAGTACCTGTCATTGTAGCTGCATTAGCCATAAATGGAGGTAAGATTTCTTCATACCCTTGTTCACCGCAATGGTAATCAAGGAAAAAATTAATTATAGCACGCTCTAATGCTGCGCCTTTGCCGCGATAAAGAGTAAATCTGCTCTGTGAAAGTTTTACGCCGCGTTCAAAATCAACAAGACCTTTTTCTTCACACAAATCCCAGTGCGGTTTAAATTCAAAATCAAATTTACGCGGTTCACCCCATTTGTAAACCTCAACGTTATCATCTTCCGATGTTCCTATTGGAGTTGTTTCGTCAGGAATATTAGGAATATGAAGCAGCAAATCACGTTGTTTTTCATCCAGGACAGACTGCTTATCTTCCATTTCTTTTATATCGTCACCGATTTTTTTTACTTCTGCTTGAACAGCATCAGTATTTTCACCTTTTTTCTTTAATTCGCCGATCATTTGAGAATCTTTTTTTCTTTTTGCTCTCAATTCATCGGCTGCCGTTTGTATTTTACGTCTTTCTTCATCAATCTTAATAACTTCATCTATAGATAAATCAGGATTGCGGCGTTTTAAAAGTTCGTTAATTTTTTCGGGGCATTCGCGAATCAGTTTTATATCAAGCATTTCAAACCTCTTTCTTATTCATATTCAGCACAAATATTATAGATTAAATAAAAACATTAATCAAGATTTAAACACTGCCCGATACTAAATCTAAAGAATGATTGCAAAATTGACAAAAAAATAGGATAATATGAGTGAGGATATGTGTCATGGAACTATTTAAAAAACTTTCTGAAAAATTAAGCACAAAAGGGAAGAAATCATTTAACGGAATGATTAAACCTATTGATGTGGATTTTGATACTTCCAAGAATGAATTTTTGGATGGCTTATCAAAACGGGCACTAAAATTATATGAAAAACAGCATGACATAAAAAAGTTTTCACAGCTTGTATTATCTGACCCAGAAAACACGTCGCACAACGAACTTGTTGATGATCTGTTTAACAAAGGAGGGGTTGATCCTCTTGAAGACGAAAAACTCGAAAGACTTGCAGATAACTCAAGATTTTTAAAAGATTTAGGTCTTATTGATTAAATAAAAAAAGACCGCATTTAAGCGGTCCTTTTTTATTCCATATTCATTATTACAGCATCTCTAAATTCGGTTGTCTTCATCTTACCGCCGAGATCTTCCGTGAAACAGCCTCCTTCAAAAGTTTTGTATAATGCTTTTTCAATTTTATTCGCATATTTATCTTCATCAAGGTATCTAAGCATATCAATAGCTGACAGAAGTAAGGCTGTAGGGTTGGCTTTATTTTTACCTTTAATATCAGGTGCAGAACCGTGTACAGGTTCAAAAACAGCACCATATTTACCGATATTTGCGCCCTGTGCAACTCCCAGGCCGCCTATTAATCCGGCAGTCAAATCAGAAACAATATCACCGTAAAGATTCGGCATAACCAGAACATCAAATACAGTTGGATCTTGAACTAATTGTAAACATAAGTTATCTACAAGCAATTCTTTCTGTTTAATTTTAGGGTATTCCGCACCTACGTTTCTGAAACACTCGAGAAATAACCCGTCAGAAAGCTTGCAGATATTTGCTTTAGTGACACAACAGACTTCTTTACGTTTATGCTTTACAGCATATTCAAACGCGTAACGGCAAATTCTTTCAGAAGCCTTACGAGTAATGATTTTAATACTTTCAGCGGTATTTTCATCAATTTTATGTTCAAGACCTGCATATAAATCTTCCGTATTTTCACGAATAACAACTAAATCAACATCATCATATCTTGTTTTAATATTTGGAAGATTTTTGCATGGACGGACATTTGCATATAAGTCAAGAGCCTTGCGAAGCTGGACATTAACAGAACGAAATCCCATTCCGATAGGAGTTGTAATTGGAGCTTTCAAAGCGACTTTATTAATTTTAATAGATTCAAGAACTCTGGCAGGCAAAGGGGTACCTTCTTCAGCTATAACATCAGTTCCCGCAGTTTGAATGTCCCAGTTAATTTGAAGCCCGCTTGCTTCAATAATTCTCACAACAGCGTCCGATATTTCAGGTCCGATTCCGTCACCGTTAATTAAAGTTACTGTTTTCATCTTTTTTCTTACCTTTCACTATATACAGATTTCTCTTAAATTCCTTATAAAAACCGCAACGTGTTACTAAAAGGTTATCTTCCAGAAACACGTCACCTTGAATTAATGCGCCCAGAAGCGGGCAGTCTAATTCTTTAATATAATTTTCACATGTATTGCACAGGTCATCATTTTCTATAAAAATTCTTGAATCTTTACAATACATAAATAATATTATACACTTATTTACCACATTTTGCAATATTATTAAATTTTGTCTGCCTCCGGCGGGCCATCAGGATTAATTTTTTCTTTCCAAGCTTTAACAATCCTATCTTCAATAGTTTTCAAATCCGCAGAATCGTATTTTTCATAATCTCTCGGCATATGAATATAGCTCCATGCAGCCCGTATATGTTCTTCGTTATCAATAGGATATTTTTTGTTAACAGGGTCTGCAAAGTCAACTTCTCCGTATTTGTGTAAGCCTCTGTTAGGGTAAACATCTTTACGTTTTTTCATTTAATTCTCCTTTTTGGATAACATAAGCCGCTAAAGGATTTTAAACATTGCACATATAGATATAAATATTAACATTTGTAACATAAATTCAAATTAAAGCAATTTTATTAAGAAAGAAATTTTTATATAAGTAAGGTAGTTATAAAATTATAGTAGGTAATGGTTATGGGAATTGGTGCAATAGGAGCAAAAGCCTTTAATTATGTCAGACGCGGTGTTAAAATGGCACCTGACTTTGTATTAGGTACAGGTAATGAAGTTTTTTCAAAAGCTCTTACAGATTCATTTTACGGTGTCAAAAATTCTGCCGGAAAACGTGAGGGCGGAAAGCACTTTAAAAACTTCTGGACACAATTAAAGGAAGCAACTTTAAAAGCAGAAGAATATAATAAAAATCAACGAAAACTGCATGGCGGATTTTTTAAAAACATGTATCACCAGACAGTTTCAATTCCCGGCAGGATGAAAGCCGGATGGAGACATGGTTCATCTATTGCGTCAAAAGCAGGTAAAACAAAATGGTGGGGTGGTTTAAAAGGTTCAATAGGAGCATTAGGAAAACGCCTGCCGCTGCTTGGAGGTTTGTTCGCAATTGCGGTAGAAATCCCTAATATTTGGAGTGCAACAAAAGATAAAGGAATAGTTGGCGGAGCTACAGAAGCAGTAAAAACTACAGCAAGAGTAACAACCGGTATGGTTGGAGGTGCAATTGGTGCAGCATTACTTAGTCCGATTCCGGTAGTAGGGCCGATTTTAGGCAGCATAGTAGGTTATATGGCAGGTGATGCTCTCGCAAGTGTATTTACAGGAAAAAGTCATACTGAAAAGAAAATAGAAGCCGAAATGCAGGCACAGCAAAATAGCCAACAAACTCAACAGCAATACCACTTTGATACAGGCAGTACAAATCCGTTCATGCAGCCAACAATGACTCCTCAGGAATTAGCAATGCTGCAAATGCAGTTGTACGGCGGAAGCAAGTACGGAAATGACTTTATGGCAAAACAAGCCGGAATATATTACTAAATGGGCAAAGGGTAGCAGGTAGTATGAAAAATCCCAACCCGACAACCCAACAGGGAGGACGTTAAGAAATTAGCGTCCTTTTTGTAATATTACTTAACAATAAGTCAATATTTATAAAATAAAATTTTTTATTAATATAAGGGAAAATAAATACGGGGAAAAAATGACTATTCAAGGTTATACATCAAATGATATCCTGAATTTATCGCGTTATATTACCGGTGCTGCAGTCAACCAGAATGATTTGGATCTCGGTGCAGGCGTTGCCGGAGCAGTGTTTATGGAAGGCGCGATAAAAGGCGGTTCATGGCTGATGAATAACAAAAAGAAATTTAAAGAAGATGGATTTTTTAAAACTCTGAATTCGTCCCTAAAAGCAACAAAAGAACTTGAACAAACTCTTAAAGGCAAAAATATCTTTGAAACCTCAAAAAATTTTTATAAATACAATACTTTAAAAGAATTAGGATTAAAATACAAAGAATTTACAAAGCTGCCGGCAGAAAAAGTTGCCGAATTAACAGGCAATGCAAGGCTGAAGTATCTGCAAAAGGCAGCAAAATCAGATTATTATAAAGATGTAAGAAAACTCCTCAATGAAGCTGAAAAGTTGAGTGGTGCTGCTTATAAAGCAAAAATGAAAGACGTCTCGGAAGCTATAGCAAAGGCAGATTTAAATATACACAACGCAAAGCTCAGCGGTGAACTTGCTCCGGTTACTCGAACAGGAAAAGCAGTGCAGAAACTAAAAAATATTACCGGAATAAATAAAGCCACAACAGCAGCAAAAGAATTCGCCATAGCCTCTGATTCATTCAGAACAGTATCAAAAGCTGTAAAAGGGAATGCTTTATTTGCAGGAATTGAAGCACTGGCAGCAGCACCGGAAATATACCAGACCTACAACGAGCTCGGCTCGGCCGCAGGAAACAGACAGGTTGGAAGAACCGTTGTCAACATAGCCGCAGAAACCGCAGGTTTTGCAGTTGGAATGAAAGCAGGAGCTGCTGCCGGAGCCGCTATCGGTACGTTAATTCCGGTGCCCGGCGTAGGAACTGCTGTCGGGGCTGTAATCGGAGCGGCTGTGGGACTTGTGGGAAGCTGGCTTGCCGGTAAAGCCTCCAGGGCTATCGTTGGTGAATCTGAATTAAAAAATAAAAATGAATATGATGCTAAAGTTCTTGCACTAAAATCAAAATTCGATAAAAACTTTGAAAAAGACCTGCTTCTTACAGCTCAGGCAAAACTAACAGAGGAAAAAGATATTAAAAGCAAGAATTTAGAAAAAACATTGAAATCATTTAATAATGTAGCAAGTGCATACACATAAAAAGAGGAACTTAAACTAAGTTCCTTTTTTATTTAATGCTTCATTAACTCTTTTTCATTAAATGAAATTGTTTCAAGTACATTGTTAAAGAATTTTTCAAGAGCCATTCCCATTTCGGAAATCTCCTGTTTATACTCGGCTGCCGCTTCTTCTCTCGCTTCCAAAAATGCTTCTTTAAACAAATCTTCGCTCATAAATAACTCCCGTTTGACTATCACATTTTTATTTACGGCATATTCTTTCGTTTCTTTAAAAAATTAAAGAATTTGTTACAAAGTTTTATAATTATTAGAAAATAATTTAAGTTTAAAGTACAATGTAAAAATAGAATGAGTAGGGGAATAAGAAAAGCTATGACTACAAGTTTTCATTTGACAAGTTATGATTATTATTCAAGCCGAAGTGATATGGAAATTATTTCCAATATTGTAGAATCATTGAAAAAAGTGCTTGAAGAAGATAAACGTGAAACCCAGCCGCTTTTTCTAAAAACGTCAGATAATCTAATCTTAAATATAGCAAGAAAAGTTGTTCAGGAAAAGAAAAAAACTTTTTTGATAGGGATTACAGGAGAAAGTGCTTCCGGCAAAACAGTATTTGTTGATAACACTATTAAAGCGTGCATTAAAGATAAAAAAGAAGGTATATATACTGTTGTACGCTGCGATGACTATTATAAAGACACATCAAAAGAATTACGTGAAGCCGGAAGCTATGAAGAATTATTTAAAACAGGTTTCAGCTTTGACACCCCTGATGTTATTAATCTGGATTTGATGAAAGAACACCTTATGGGGTTAAAAAAGGGCCAAACCATTGTTTCACCTAATTATAACTTTGTGACATGTGTTTCTGACCCTAACGGCGATGTAAAAAAACCTGCAAAAGTTGTCTTAACTGAAGGTTTATATGTTTTAAATGAAGGCATCAGAGATATTATGGATGTAAAAGTTTATGTATACACCCCTCTTGAAGTTATCAAAGACCGCTGGTACAGACGTGCAGCTTTACGTGGTAAGACCGGAGCCGCAGCAGATTTACAATTTAAAGATGTAAACAGAACAGCCCAGCAGTATATCAGACCGGCATACCAGATAGCGGATGCAGTAATTAACGGAATGGTATCTCAGGAATATATCCAATACATCACAGACAGAATATTTAAAACACTACAGGATATTGAATACTAATGAATCATAAAAGTGCAGTTAAGGCTAAAAATGCTTGTATATCAACATTATTAATCATTACTCTCTGGTCTATGGGACATTTGAAAGTTTCAAAAGACGCAATTGCTAAAAATCCGGAAACAGTAGGATTAGCATTTTTAATTGCATACGGACTTCCAATTGTTATACTTTTTATTCTTGCTGTATTTTATGCTATAAAAGCCAAACAAACAGAATATGACGATTTAGATGAATAAAAAAAAAGCCGGATATAAACCGGCTTTTTTAAACTATGTTAGTAACGGTTTTTCATACATGGGCACTGAGGCTCGGCAACGTATATTTTCTGGGCAGGAACTATTATTTTGTTGCACGTATTACATTTTGGGAATGCTTTTACGCATTTAGGACAAATCGGAGCTGCTGCACCGGTTACACAAGGGTTGCATTTTTCAACTTTTTTGCAAGGATTGCAATTTTTAAACCCTTTAAACGGATTCAAACTGAATGTTGAATAATTAGGGCCGATACCGAGATAAGGCAACGGATTCAAACTTTGGATACCCTGCCATGCAAAAGCACCCTGAGCAGGAAGCAACAATAATCCCATAACACCAAAATACATTAAAAACTTTTTCATACATATCTCCTTATTAGTTACATTTTTATTGTAAACACGTTTGAGATTAATCCCATAACCGTATGGAGAATATTGATTATTATATCGGGCTAGTAGAAAGTAATAAAAAAGAGACCGAAATTAATCAGTCTCTTTTTCTAATATATGTTTTAAGGATTCTTATAGAGCATTTTTAACTTTAGAAACTTTCGCATCCTTTAATAAGATAACCTTAATTACTTCACCTTTCTTAGCGTGGTAGTTAAGTCCTTTTGTAACTAAGCCGGTAGCGAGCCCTACACCGGCACCAACAGGAGCACCAATGGCAATACCTGTACCGATTTTAACAGGGTCAGGAATAAAGGCAAAACCAACACCGGCACCAATACCAACTCCGGCTCCGCCGGCAGTATAAAGGGCTAATTTGCCTGCTGTCATCCAAGGGCCTTCTTTTAAATCATATTTCTTTGTAAAAGGTTTAGCATTTAAATCAACTTTCTTACCGCAAGGGAGTTCAGCACTTGTGATTTCAGCGTAAACTCTTGCATTTTTATTGAACCATTTTGGATCCTGGATTTCATTGATTTGGGCATAGAACTTTGTACCCTCAGGGAAGATAACAGTACCTTCTTTAGTAGAAATATCTTCTTTTGCCACAAAAGTTAAGTTATCACCTTCAGCACTTTTGTCAGATTTGAACTTTTCAGTAAATGCAACAGGTATAACATTGCCTTCTGATACAATATTGGAGTTATCCATCACTTTAACTTCATTGTTCGGAGCTTTTCTGGCATAAGCAAGATGTTCAATCCCGCCTTTATACTCAGTTTTAACAAGACCCAATTTATCTTTTAATCTTGCAAGAATAACAGCAGCCTCAGCTCTGGAAAGAACATCATTAGGCCGTAATTCATTTGCATTCGGATAATTTACGTAAATACCGTAATTTAGCGTTTTCGCATAAGGTTTTTGTGCCCAGGTCGGAATCAGCTTAGCATCAACATAATTATCCAAAACAGATGTATCTGCGTTCATATCTTTTGTAATATGGCTGATTACAGATTGTGTTTCAGAACGGGACATAAGCTTTTTAGGCTGGAATGTTCTGTCAGGATAACCATAGACCAATCCAAGCTGCTGAGAACGTAAAACATCATTGTAATAATAATCTGATTGGTTTACATCAGAAAAGATGTTTGTAATGTTAACGTTTAAGTTATCATTAGATAACACTTTTAACAAAGCCTGCACAAAATCAACCCTTTTGACACTTCCTTCAGGATTAAAATTTCCGGAAGTCAAAGTCATAATGTTGCTGTCCACGACTTCATTAATCTCTTTTGAAGCCCAATAATTAGAGCTTACATCGGCAATATCTGCCGCAAATGAAGGCATCAGCGTTGTTGCGAATAAACCGCAAGCCAATAACCCGACCATAAATTTGTTCATTTTCTACTT
>DVIU01000012.1 GCA_018711035.1 Candidatus Scatousia excrementigallinarum | reverse complement strand
CTGTGCTTTCATAAGCTGTATGAGGCAGCCTATCTGGTATTCATTGAATTTCTCGTGTTCGCGTAACTTTCTTTTGAACTCCTCTGCCGATAACCCGAGCTTTCTTGCAACATACGGTTGTGTGTAGCCGTGAGAATAAATCCAACGCCGCAAACATCGTTTTTTCAGAGAGTACCCTTTGGGTTGTTCTTTTCTCCTAAGTCGTTTCAAAATCAGAACTCCTCTAAAATTCTGCGATGGCGTTCTTTGTCGCCGGGCGCAAAACGGACAAAGTCCATTACCCCTGCCGTTCCGATTTCCCAACACAACGTTTGCAAGTCGCTACCGCTTATGGGTACTTCGCTTTTGTATCTTATGTACTTTTCTTTATTCAAGCCGAGTTCTTCAAACAGCTCCGCTCCGTTCTCGTATCCCTGCTCTCGCGCAAAGGCGTTAAAGTTTTCTTTTATGATTTTCAAATCGTGTTCCTCCTTTGAAGGAGTTATCATCGCCCCCTTCACCTTAACAAGGACACGAAATTTCAAAATATTAGCAATCTGACGAAACTTTTTTATTTTTTTATTAAAAATTTTAGTTGAGCAATTGATTTCGCCAATGCAAGTGACACCGCGCCTTGCGTAATTCCAAGCACTTTTGCCACCTCTTTCTGTGTTTTACCCTCGAAATAAATCATCTTCACTATCTCTTGTTGGCGTGAGGTAAGTTGCCTGATGACTTTATGAAGCTCGGCATATTCTTCCTTAATTGTTTGTTGCTCTATGTAATCTGCTTCAAAATCTGAATTCTTGTCTTCAATCTCAACTTCACAATCAACAAGCCTGTCCAGCGAAGTTACATTACCCAAAGCCGAATTGCCTGCAAGATAGTAAGGACATGTTTCGCATTTTTTTGTGCAGCGAACATAATAATTCCCACTTTTACTCAACACGCGACATTTCCATACGCGCCTTTTTTGCCTTTGCTCTGCTTGAACAGGTCTTATGTATGCACGATATATTTCCTCGTTGACCTCTACCTCCTTGCCTTTGACTTTAAGGGTATACTTCTTGTCTTTCTTTTCCATTTTGGAATCCTCCGATTTTTGATTTTTCGCTACGATAGAACCGACGCATCGGGCGAAATTAATCCCAAAAATCGAAAAATTCCATAAAAAAATGCCCGACTGCGAGTCGGGCAACTTTATTTGAATACAATAAAATACCGCCAACGATAACTTTAAACTTTTACACGTTAAAGTTCATTCGCCAGCGGTATTCATCTCATTAATCAGCAGGCACAGCTAAGATACATATATCTTTGATACTTAAAGACCCCAGACCTAATGTTGGCCCACTCTTTTATTCAGCTTTTTAATTCAAATCCAACCTGAACAAAGATTTATTTTTCTCTGTAACTAAACTTCCTTCTCTTGGGAAAGTATGGTGATATAATGGCTTTTCAACTTTGATTATCCTGAAATCCTTTTTCCTGCTTATAAAACCAAAAAACTCTATATCCTCATCTATAACCTTATCAGAAAAACGAGTATCGCCTATGAAGCTCCTTTCATAAAAGAATCTCCATGCCGCCCAATTTTCCGATATCGGTCTTTCAGAAACAAAGTTTTTCAAGTAAGCTACCGTAGAACTTACATTTTGCATTTTACCGATAAGTTCAGAAAAAGCATTTACGTCAATCAAATAATCGTCGCCGTCTATAAACCACACATATTTCCCCGTCGCAACTTCAAGACCACTATTGCGCGAAAGACCTGCTCTGTTATGTCCAACAGTTATAAATTTATCTTGACTTCTACCTGCAAGTATTCCCCTTGCTATTTTTTCAGTGTTGTCTGTACAAGAATCTATTATAACTATGATTTCAAACAGATTACTTTCATAATTCTGAGAAAGAATACTGTTCAGGCATCTTTCTATGTAATGCTCAAGGTTGTAACAGGGAATAATGATACTGATATCCATCAGGATTTAAGCCAAGACGGTTTTTTTGGTATTTCAAGCGTCTCTGTTACATTAAGCCAAGCATTATACCAAGCGGAAAGTTCAGATAACTGACTCTCCGAAAGCTGGTAATACCATAAATATCCCCTGTTTATTACAGAAAAGCACTCTATTTCTCTCTGTCTGCGCAAATCTTTAAGCTCCTGATTATGAAGCCATTGCTCTTCTTTTTGTTTATACTCCTCGGTATGAGTATATTCTTCAAAGAATACTGCGCCGTTATACCCGTTTACTATTTTATAGTTTTGCTCAGGCATTGAAAGTGCACCTTCAAAATAAATAAAATCATCCCTGATTATTTCGTTATTTTCATTCATTATGTAATAAATCATAAATCTTATTCTCCATATACTAAACAGTAAAACCCTTTTTTCATAACACCAACGTCAAGTGCCACATAAACGTTGTTATTTGAAATAAGTATTCCATACTTAAGATTGTCTTCTGCAAAATTGTTGTAGCCACCCAGTCCACCACCTGTAGTGTGGGATTTCGGAACAAGTACTGCACCCTTTACTTTACTAAGACCATGTTGACTTTTCAGTAAAGTCACGACAGAGTCTTCAGACACTTTCGACGAATATTGCCAAAAGTAAAAATTATAACGGCTTTTAGGCAAATTCACAGTCATATCTTTACCATTGCTTAAATAGGATTTTGCGCCGTAATTTACTCCATCATACAGTCTTATACTGTTTAACCGAACTTTTTCTGTCTCTTTGCTAATTTTTGTATCAGTTTCCGCACTAATATCCTTAAGCATTTTATTAAACGTTTCGGCATTCAGTGGCGTACCGGCAGAATAGCCGCCACTTACACTCCCCTCAGCCAAAGTCATGTCATATAAATCTTCGCTGCCTGCCACTTTTACAAGTTTAACTCTGCCAGGATACTGCGCGTTTCTGTCTTTAAATTCCATAATTCACCTCCGTTTATTTATTATAGCCTTGATTTCAGGCTTGTTCGTTGTTACCGTATTAGGCGGTATAGTATTGGTTGTTAAACTAATAATCATAATTCAAATCTCCTTTTGTATTTATCTTAGGGTTTCCCCCATTATTTTTGCATGAAAGTTTCAATGTCTGCCCATTCTTCCATAAGCCTCTTGCTTGATTGATTCATAAATAAACGCTTATACCTGATATCAAGATTACACTGGCTGCAAAACGGCATTGGATTTTTAAACTCTTCAACCTGTTCTTTAGTAAGCAAATCATTTACAATCAGGTAATCTTGTTCCGTTACTTTAAGGCTTTCATTAAAATATTCATTGAACAAATCAGCAAACTCGCAAGTGGGACAGTTGAAAATCTTTCCGTTGCGCACATTGATTTTGCGCCTCTCCCACCCACACTTTTCATATTTTTTCCTGCTTACTTCCTGTCCTTTTGAATAATTGGTCAAATTGGTAAAACTGCTCCCGTTACGAACAATTGCAAGGTTATTGAGGCAATCATGTTTATCAAAGAGTTCTTCAATATACCGCTTTTCGCCATTGTATATGGTTACTCCCCATACAATGCCGTTGTCTTTTATAAATTGCCAAAACCATTCATCTTGCTCGAACTTCCTCAGCGTTGTACCGTTTGTATAGATACCAATATATGCTTCACTGTATAAATGCCTTGCAATGTTAAGCAAACTGATATATTCAGGATGTAGTGTCGGTTCTCCGCCAGTTAACCAGAACGTATGTATATCAGGAAGGCATCTGTTCAAATTGGCAGTCACTTGCTCAAATTCTTCTTTGCTTACAAAGTTTGGTCGTTTTGAAAGCGGAGCAAGATGCGAACAAGCCGCGCAATTTCGGTTGCACTTATCCGTAATTGAATATTCAATATGCCACGCATCTTTACCGAATATCCTGTTCCAGTCAAACTTATAACGCTCTTTCAATTGCCATACCATAACTTTTTCTCTTTCGTGCCGTTTATATATGTTTCCGAAGTAAAAGAAAAGGGCAGACTTGCCTTGCAAAGATATAGTATTTTTAAACTATACCTTGCAAAACATTGTCTGCCCCGCTTTCTTTTTCCTCGCTTTCGGGATTGTGATTCCGGTCGGCTGATATTCAGTTTATTTTTGACATTCTTTACAGCAATCCTTTCTTTTTCAAAAATTTCTCGCCGTCTATCTCTTGCCCATCGTTCAGTTTGCAATAACGTTTAAAAAGTGCCAATTGTTGAGCTTCAGTCAATTCAGAAAAATCTATACGAAAAAACTTATCACATGTACTTAAATAATCACATTGACGAGTAAGTCTAAAACGCTTATCTCCGAATACATTATAAAGCTTCAGTAGCAATCTCGGACTCAACCCAAATCTACAAAGAGCATTGCCTCTGTTATATAGATTTATGCCGTACACTCCAGTCATTTTACCATGTATTTTTCTAATACCTCCGCCTGCAATGCATTCATTTACTTCATCTAACGGTATTAGTTTATACTTTTTTGAGAACCAATACCTATAATATTTAATGTGTTCAGGCTCAAATATAACATACCCGGATGCATTAAATATATATAATGCAACCAACACTAATACCGCAGGTAGTG
>DVIU01000196.1 GCA_018711035.1 Candidatus Scatousia excrementigallinarum | reverse complement strand
GACGGGCGACACAACCCCGACGGGTGATACAACTCCGACGGGCGATACAACCCCGACGGGCGACACAACCCCGACGCAGAATACAGTTCCTAGTTTTGACCGTAACGAAGCAGATTATAAAACATGGGTACAACGAAAAGATATTTCTGACAATGTGCCGGTTATTGATAAACGTCAATTTATAAGGTTTGACGCTAATAATTCACTTACTCCTGTAGCTCTGGATAAAACGGCAGAAAATAATACTGTAGAATCAGTGCTGGATATTTCAAGAGGCGGTATTGCCCTCAAACACAACAAGACATTAAAAGTCGGAGATGTGTTCCCTGTTGAAATTGAATGCGGCGATTTGCATGTGAAAACTGATGTCAAAGTTGTAACAGCAACTGACCGTAGAGCCGGTGCGGAATTTGTTAATCTTGATGAGGCTTCAGCTAACAAAATTCTTTATATGAATTTGTTATTAGAAGCTGCAAGTAAAGCTTTATCGCTTAATCAATAAAAATTTAAAAGGCTAATCTTTTGATTAGCCTTTTTGATTATGCTGCACTGTTTTTATATTTATTTATCATTCTTTGACCTTTTGCCAGTCTGTCATAGTTGATTGTGTAATTAGGGTAGGAATAATTTTTAGACTTACCTCGACCTGCTTGTTGCGTTTGTTGAGTTTCTCCGGCCATCTTAGCGCCAAGTGCAGTCATTTGTTTTCCTATTTTAGCAAGGGTTTCTGGATCCTTAGCCGCTTTCTTTATCTGCTGGCCGGCATTGTTTATCCCTTTTTTAACTTTTTGACCGAATGAGGTATTACCAGCTTGAGCACCTGCTTCTCCTACCGGTTTACTATCAGCCATAAAGTCGGTGTGGAATTTACCGTCAGCTCCCATTTTTGGAGCGGCTTTGTCGGTCATTGTTAATTTACCGTCTCTTAATTCAAGGTTACCCTTATTAACTTCGTTCATCATGTTGCCTTTCATTGTTTTAGCAGCTTCTTTTTCAGTCATATCTCCAAGGGTACCGTTTTCTTTCATTTGCTTAGCCGCCTCTTTAGCCTGAACTGATACCGCAGCTTCTGTTTGTGCTTGTTCTACCGAAGCGTCAATGGCCTTCATATTATCTTTTAAGCCTTGAGTACCTTTAGCTGCTGCTGCACCTGATTGAATAGCACATCCTGCTGTTTGTAATGCTGCTGCAAAATTACCGTCTGCTACGTTACAAGCTGTCTTAGTAATATTGGCTGCTGCCGAACCGTAGTTACCAACCAATTCTGTTACAGTACCTGTTTTTTGAGTAAATCCGCCTGCCGTAATCAATGCTGCACCTGCTGCTGCGGTGAACGGGTTAGAAGCCAGAGCCTTACCTGCAATAATCATACCTTTACCAACATATTGCAGAGTCTTACCGACTTGTGTAACTGTTTGGCTTATGTTATCAATCTTATCTGCAACTTTCATAATCTTGTCAGTTGTTTTTTGTTCTGTTTCCATTGTTTTTTGTGCTTTTTGGTAATAAATGGATTTCAATCTGACCTTGTTATGCATTACAGTGATTGATTTGTTTGTAGAGGTTTGCAGTTTTTGTAATTTTTGGCCTCTAACTTGCATTGTATCAGCTTTTTCCCCTATCTGGGCTTGTAGTTCGGCAACTCTGCTATTTGTATCATCCATGCCGGATGTAGAATTTGAGTTAGAAGCTCCGTTAGCCTGTTGTGAATTATCGCCTGCAAGTTTTAGTGAGAATGCACTTCTTTCACCTATACCGGTGCTGTCAGCTGTTAAACTTTGTAATTCTGCCTGAAGTGCATCAATTTCTGTTCTGGTTTGAGTCATCTGTTCTGACTCTTTTGCCATTTCTGCCTGATTTTTGGAAATAGTCTTGCTTTCTTTTGCTATTTCTTTGTTAAATTTAGCTTCATCTTTTTTAATATCTTTTTGTGTTTTCTTGGCATCTTTTTGATAACCTTCAACTTCCTGAGCATCTTTTTCAGTTTGAGCGGTTTGTTTTTCTAATTTTGCATTTTCGCTTTCGGCATCATTTGCCATTGCTTTACCTTCTTCAGCACTTACATTGCGGCCGTCTTTTGATGTAGTACTCTTGGTTGAAGTTCCGTCTTTATCAATAGCACCGTTACCCTGAGCTATACTTTTCAGGTTTGCTTGTGAATCTTCAAATTCTTGTTTAGCTAAATCTTTTTGTTTTTCTTGTAGTTTGTTAAGTTTTGCTTGCATAGGAAGTTTTTGTAATGGACTCATTCCTTCCATGTCTTGTTTTAATTCAGCAATAGCTTTTCTGCCTTGTTCGGCTGTTTTAATATTATCAAGATTTTCGTATGATTTTGTTTCTTTAGAGTTTTGTGTTGTATTTAATTTGGATATACCGTCTGAAAGTTTTGGTTTTTCTGTTTGTGCAGTAGATTTTAAATTCGGAGCATTGAATATTGAACCGTTCTTAGTCATATAAGAAGGTTGGTTTGCAGTAGAGGTCTTGCCGCTTTGCTTTTGCATTGCGAGCTTGACTAAATCTGCCTTGCTTAAATTGTTTACATTTATACTCAATGTAAAGCTCTCCGTATATTTACTCTCTTAAATATATAAAGTATTGCCAAAACCCTTGATTTCAGCATGTTTTAGTTTTGTTACATTTGTTAATATTTACATTTCTTACTTTTTGATTTGCTTAAATTTTTTATTTTTGATAAAATTCTTATATATTTTAGTCAGTAAATTTTAGAGGGAGATATAAAATATGAAATTAATGGAAGGTAAAAAAGGGGTTATTTTCGGGGTTTCGAACACTCACGGGATTGCCTATGCAATTGCAAAACAACTTCATGAAGCAGGAGCTGACATCGCTTTTACATATGCCGGCGAAGCTATGGAAAAACGTGTGAGACCTCTTGCAGAAGAAATGGGCGCAAAAATCATTATGAATTGTGACGTTACAAAAGAGGATGAAGTTGCGGCAGTATTTCAAGAATGTGAAAAAGTTTACGGAAAATTGGATTTTGTTGTTCATGCGGTTGCATTTGCTGCTAAAGAAGATTTACAGGGCAGATTTATTGACACATCACGCGCAGGCTGGGATTTGGCCATGGGCGTAAGTGCTTATTCATTAATTTCGCTCTGTAAGCATGCTGAACCTATTATGAACGAAGGCGGATCTATTTTTGCGTTAACATATCTCGGTTCAGAATATGTTGTTGCAAATTATAATATTATGGGTGTTGCAAAAGCAGCTCTTGAATCTTCAATGAGATATCTGGCAATGGATTTAGGTAAAAAAGGTGTCAGAGTTAACTGTATTTCTGCCGGTGCGGTTAAAACACTTGCAGCAAAAGGAATTTCAGGCTTTGATAAAATGCTTAAAGCCGCAGTTGCAAAAGCTCCGCTTAAACGTAACGTTTCTCTTGAAGATGTTGGTAAAGCAGGTTTGTATCTGGCTTCTGATTTATCAACAGGAACTACCGGCCAAATCTTGTACGTTGATTGTGGCTGCCATGCTGTTTATGCTTCACTTGATGAAATGGAAATTATTGCAAACTCCATTCCGAAAGCGTAAATTATTTTTTTCAATGCAAAAAGCTCTGTTGAAAAACAGGGCTTTTTCTGTTATAATAAATAATAAATGAGGATAAAAATAATGCAAAAATCAAGTATAGTGTGGATTTCGGGGGGGGGGGCTGCTTAGTTTAAAGTCAGGCCTTCAACTCATCGCATTTTTAAATCCTAAAAAGCCTCCATAATAAGCCGTGACTACTGTCACGGTGACATTAACCGTACAATAAAGTATAATAGAAATTAGTATATTTTGGAGGTATTTATGAAAAACAAACTTAATTCCCGAATTATTCGGGGTGTCGAAAAAGCGTGCTTTTTCGACACCATACGGGCTGGGTTCGCTTACACTCACACGGCGCCCTACCGAAAATTCGGCTTTACTTTAGCTGAAGTCTTAATCACACTCGGTATAATCGGAGTTGTTGCAGCAATGACATTGCCGACACTGGTGCAAAAGTATCGTAACCGTGTAGTTGAAACAAGATTACAAAAATTTTACTCTGCTATCAATCAGGCTGTAAAAATGGCAGAACTGGAATACGGTGACAAAAAAATATGGTATGAAGATGTCGGCGGTTTGGCTGTTGATAGCGATGGAAACCCTATTGAAGGCAGTTCGAAAATTGATATCTGGTTTACAAAATATTTGGCACCACATATAAAAATCATCAAAAAAACTATAGAGAGTGACGGCAGGCCTACATATTATTTCGCGGACGGAAGTGCGTTGTCTACTCCCGATGCGACTGTAAGCAGAGATTGGGTATTTTTTACAGGCAATCCTGAGAAATGCAATAAAAAATATGAAAATCCGTATGGAATTTGTAAATTTATTTTTGAATTTTACCCGGCATCGGAGAGTGCGGATTGGAAATTCTTATATAATAAGGGTTTTGAACCTGCGAAAGTTAAATGGGACGGTACAAAAGAACTTTTATACAGTGGAAATGCGTGGGCTTGTGCGAAAGAAACTATCGGCAGAGCTTATTGCGCAGCACTTATCCAGCATAACGGATGGAAAATTCCCGCCGATTATCCTCTAAAAGTTGATTATTGATTTATATAATAATTTCTCTTTTTGTGATATTCTAATGATATACGACAAAACATAAGAGGGATTTTTATATGACAGCGTTAAAAATAGAAGATTTACCTACGGTTTATGATGCAAAAGATACTGAAGACAGTATTTATAAGTTCTGGGAAGAAGGAGGCTACTTTACGGCTGATGCTAAAAGTGACAAGCCCCACTATTCAATGGTAATCCCGCCTCCGAACGTTACGGGAGTTTTGCATATGGGCCACGCACTCGATGAAACTTTACAGGATATTTTAACCCGTTACCACAGAATGAGCGGTTTTGAAACTCTCTGGCTCCCGGGAACCGACCATGCAGGTATTGCAACACAGAATGTTGTTGAAAAAAAACTTCGTGAAAAAGGTTTGTCTCGCTATGATTTGGGCAGAGAAAAATTCCTTGAAGAAACCTGGGCATGGGCTAATGAACATAAATCTGCTATTCTTGACCAGTGTAAACGCTTAGGAGCTTCTTTTGACAGAACAAGAGAAAGATTTACATTCGATAAAGGCTGTTCTGACGCTGTAAAAGAAGTATTTATCAGGCTGTATGAAAAAGGCTTGATTTATAAAGGAAAATATATTGTAAACTGGTGTCCGCGCTGCCAATCTGCAATTTCGGATGTTGAAACCGAATATGCAACAGAACAGGGGCATATGTGGGAAATTTCTTATCCTGTTAAAGGCGAATCCGGAGCGATTATTGTTGCAACAACCCGTCCGGAAACTATTTTCGGTGACGTTGCAATTGCTGTCCATCCGGATGATCATAAATACTCCGAATTAGTCGGAAAAACAGTTATAATTCCTCTTTCAGGCAGAGAAATTCCTATTATTGCAGATGAATATGTTGATAAGAATTTCGGAACCGGTGCTGTTAAGATTACTCCGGCTCACGACCCGAATGACTTTGAAGTAGGTAAACGTCATAATTTAAAACCTATCTGGGTTATTGACGGAGAAGGCAAAATGAAGGCTTGCGGAGAGGTTCCTCCTGAGCTTCACGGATTAGACCGTTATGAAGCAAGAGAACGAATTATCGGTATGCTTTCGTATAATAATTTCTTATTAAGAACCCGTGATCATGAGCACAACGTGGGTAAATGCCAACGCTGCGGTACAACTATTGAACCGCTTCTTTCAGAACAATGGTTTGTAAAAATGGAACCGCTTGCAAAAGAGGCAATTGCCGCTGTTAAAGACGGCAGAATAAAGTTTGTTCCCGAAAGATGGGAAAAGAATTACCTCGGCTGGATGGAAAATATCCGCGACTGGTGTATTTCCCGTCAATTATGGTGGGGACATCAAATTCCTGCATACTATCACAACCAGACCGGCGAAATGGTTGTGGCAAAAGAAAATCCTGATCCCGAAAACTATACTCAGGACAGTGATGTACTCGATACCTGGTTTTCATCAGGGTTATGGCCTTTCTCAACTATGGGCTGGCCTAATACGGAAAGCGAAGATTTCAAAAAATTCTACCCTACTACAACTCTTGTAACCGGTTTTGATATTATTTTCTTCTGGGTTGCCAGAATGATTACAATGGGGCTGGAATTTACAGGCAAAGCTCCTTTCTCAACAGTGTACATACACGGGCTTATCCGCGACGAAAAAGGCCAGAAAATGTCTAAATCAAAAGGCAACACTATCGACCCTGTTAAAATTATCGACAAATACGGTTGTGACGCTTTGAGATTTACAATGACCTCTCTATGCACATACGGAGGTCAGGATATCAAAATGAGCGAAGAAAGATTTGAATATGGCAGAAACTTCGCAAACAAAATCTGGAATGCTTCAAGATTTGTATTGATGAACCTTGACGGCGTCGATAATAAAGATATTGATTTTGATAATCTTACAATCGCTGACAAATGGATTTTAGATAAATTAAATTCAACAGCAAAAGAAATTAACGAAAATATTAAAGAATACAGAATTGGCGAAACCGCTCACATTCTTTATGACTTCTTCTGGAATTCATACTGTGACTGGTACGTCGAAATCGCTAAAATTCAACTTCAGGATGAAACATTAAAACTTAACACTCAGAGAGTTCTCAGATATGTGCTTGATATGTCATTGAGAATGCTTCACCCTATAATGCCGCATATCACAGAGCGCGTATGGCAGTTAATACCTAAAAAATGTGAGTTCCCTGCAATTATTGTTGCTGAATTTCCTGTCTATGAAGACAAGCTTGCATTCCCGCAGGAAGCTAAGGAAATGGAACTCGTATTTGAAACAATTAAATCTTTGCGTAATGTTCGCCAAAGCTTTAATATTTCAACTTCATTAAAAATGGATATTGAAATCCGTGCAACAGAAGACGAAAAACCTGTATTCGAAGCGATTGAAGCTTATATAAAACGCCTCGCAAAAGTAGAAAATATAAAATATGCAGATGTGAATGCTCCTGTTCCGCAAAAAACGGCAACAGCAGTCGTCTCTGCTTCAAAAATAGTACTTTCGCTGGAAAATCTAATTGACTTTAATGAAGAAATTAAACGCCAGCAAAAGAAACTCGACAAATTAACGGGTGAGAAAAAGTCACTACAGGGTAGAATAAATAACCCTAAATTTGTCGCAAATGCCCCCGGTGAATTGATTCAGCAAACAAAAGAACGAATTGCCGAAATAGAAATTCAGGAGAGCACAATCAATGAGTTAATAGGCTCGTTGAAGTCTTAATTGAATAATCATACCTGTCACACAGGCATGTTCAATGAATATGCCTGTTTTGTGCTGTAAAAAAATGTTAAGCAAAGTTAAAAAACATTTACATATTGACTTTTGTCTGCTAAAATAGTAGCAACGTTAATAGATAATGTCTTAGACAATGGAGTAAAGATGACATCAAGTGAATTAGATTTTGAAGAATTGCTGAAACAATATGATTACAAGTTTCAAAAAGGCGACCTCGTAAAAGGTATAGTATGCGGCTATGACAGCCACGGTGTAATGGTGGATATCGGTGCAAAAACAATCGCTATAGTTCCTACACGTGAAGCTGTTGAAAAAGATGAAAAAGTTGAAGATAAATTCCAGAAAGGTCAGGAATATGAATTCCTGATCATCAGAGAAGAAGACGAAGACGGTAAATTCCTTCTTTCTAAAAAGAAAGTTGATTTTGCTTATGCATGGAAAGAACTCGAAAAAGCTAAAGCCGCTGATGAAACTATTCTCGGCACTGTTGCCGGAATCGTTAAAGGCGGTATTCTTGTCGAAATATCAGGTGTCAGAGGTTTTGTTCCTTCTTCTCAATTAAGAAGTAAAGAAACTGATTTGGAAGTAGGTTCTAAAATTGAATTAAAAATCTTAACTCTCGACAGTCAGCAGAATAACTTTATTCTTTCTAATAAAAAAGTTTATGAAGACAGTGCAGTTGAAGCAAGAAAAAGTGTATTCTCACAAATTGAACCGGGGCAAATTGTTAAAGGGGATGTTGTAAGAATTACTGATTTTGGCGCATTCGTTGACCTTGGCGGTATTGACGGACTTCTCCCTTTATCACAGCTTTCATGGAGATGGATTGACCATCCGACTGATATTTTGAAAGTTGGCGATAAAATCGATGTTGAAGTTATCGCAGTTGATCATGACAAACAACGAGTATCTTTAAGTTTGAAAAATCTTGAGCCGGATCCATGGCTTGAAGCTGAAAAACAAATCAAAGAAGGCGATAAAGTTGAAGGTACAATTACCAGAATTAAACATTTTGGTGCATTTGTCGAGGTGTTCCCGGGGGTCGAAGCTTTGCTTCCTCATAATGAAGTTGTTGAACTTCAAAATAGAGACGGTAACATTTTGCAGGTAGGTGATAAAGTTATGACTTATATCATGAAGTTTAACCCGACCGATAAGCGTATCGCATTAACTGTTACTGAACCTCAGGCAGAAGCTGAAGAACAAACTGCTGAATAATGTAGTAATAAAAATATATAAAAGAGACCGCCTTTCGGGGTGGTCTCTTTTAGTGTAACAAAATGTAAAGGTGAATTTTAAAATGCCTGAAATTCAGCTATAATGCCTCCTAGGATAGGATGGATGGCCGTAATAATAATCCCTTTCGACAGCTTTATTTTATATGTTTATAAACACAAGGTAAATTAAAAACGAAAAGGAGATTTATTATGGGATTAGATGGAATTAACGGGTCAAATACACCACAAACACAGGTTAATCCTGCCGGGCCAAAAGAAAAAGGTAATTCAAAAACTGTAAAGGCAGAAACTTACAGGGATTTAGGCGGTATTGAATTTTCAGAAGGCCTTTTAAAAGATATAGAAGTAAAAGATGAACGCTATAAAAATAGTGAGGGAATTTTCCGGACTTATTTTCTTAAATGTTAATGGTAAAGATAAAGATAAAATTGATTTTGCAAATATAAAGGATTCAAAAGGTAATATTGTGCAAAATAACTGTAATTCGGTATTCTTTAATGCAGGCGATGAGGTTGGCTCTCCTATAAATGCCTCTGAGTTGCCGCAGGTTCAAAAATATTCAGGTTATATATCATCTGAAGTTGACAGAATGAAAAAAGTTGAGATTTTAAATCCGGCAACCTCAATTGAAAGGCACTCAATAACAGCTCCAAAAGGAACATCTGTTTATTATACCGGAGGAACATTTTTCGAGAGAATTAAAGCGAATGTTAAGGACTTATTAAATCTTGAATAAAATTAAAAGGCCGGTTTTGCCGGCATTTTTTTCGTACAAATAGTGTGTTTTAACCGCTGGTTCTCATATAACTGAATGATTTTTATTGATTTCGATGTATAAATTGTTTAATGTTACCGTATAATTAATTGTAGTTATGTTGACTTTTTCAAAAACATAATTATAAACCTTAATGTAGTAGATAGATTAGATAATGTAGAGGAGAGCAGCTTATGGGTATGGCAGCTTCACAGGCGAGATATTTAGGTTTGACAGCAAGAAAAACCAATGTTGAATATGAAGGACAACAAATTAACCAGGCTCGTACAGCACTGGCAAATCAGAGTGCAAACACATTTAATGACCTTCTTGCTCTTGAAGTTCCGGTAGCTCCAAGTACTCAAGACTATACAGAACTCAAATATACTTATGAAGACGGAACTGAAGCTGAAGAAATTTCAAGCATGACAGAACTTCAAAATGATCCTGACGGCTACAATTATCTTGTAACACACTTCCACTTTGCAGAAATTTTTCAAGGTGTACAAAATAAATTATCCAATCCTCAGGTTGTCCAGGCAGATGTTGCAACTAAAGATTCTATTTCCAGAGATGATATTGATACTGTAGAACAGCCTACTTATACAGTTAACGGTTATAATGTTACTACTTATGATCCTGCCGATGCTAATCAGAAAAATGTTTTTGATGAGTTATCAGCTCAATACCCTGATATGAATCCCGATGATATGATGACCTATACAGATGCAGACGGCAATCTTCACTTTGTATCCCGTACAGAACTTGAAGGTACAGGTGATGTTAAGGATAGATACGTTCAAACCGGTACCGCTTCAGAAGCAACGGTACAGAGAGGAAATATTACAACAGGCGGTACTCCTGGTGATGAAACTTATACTGTGAACGGGTTTGATGTAAATGCTTACGACTCAACGGATCCTGCTCAAAAAGCAGCATATGACAGATTAGCGGCCCAATATCCTGATATGTCCGAAGCCGATGCAATGACCTATACAGATGCAGACGGTAATCTTCACTTTGTATCTAAGAATGAATTGCAGGGTGCAGGCGATATTAAAGACAGATATATTGACCCTAATACAAATAACATTGTAGATGGAACTGCAACCAGAGGCGATATTGTAACTACAGAACCTACCGGTAATCTGACATATACAGTAAATGGTAATAAGGTTAGCAAATATGACCCTACTAATCTGGAACAGAAAAAAGTTTATGATAAGTTAGTAGAAGACTATCCTTCAATAAGCAAGAACATTGATGATTTAGGCTGCTATACTGATGAAGAAGGCCGTATACACTTTACTTCTTTATCAGGACTTGCAGATGATACTGCCGGTGATTTAACTGATTATTATGTTGAATCCGGTGTTCCTACCTATGTCGGCAACTGTAAACTTGAAAAATATGACCCTGCTGATCCTGAGATGAAAACAGCTTATGAACAAATCCTAAAAGATTGGCCTGATTCAAATATTGCACTTGCAGACCCTGAAGATATTTATGTATGGGAATGGCAGGGAGAAACCCGTTTCGCCTGTGCTCAAGATTTGACAAGCTCTGCAATAAGCGGGCCTGACCAGTCATTACCAACAGAAAATCAGGACAAATTAACATACTACGTTGCCAAAAATGTCAAAGAAAAAATTGAACGAACTGAAAAAGCAATGGTTGATCTTGATGAAAACGGTCGTCCGCAAACAATTCGTTATCAAGATTCTTCTGTAACATATTATCTGAATACAGAAACACAAACTGATGAAGAAGCTTATCAGGATGCTATGAACCAGTATAATTATGATATGCAGGTTTATGAAAAGAAAATTCAGGATATAAACGCAAAGACAGAGAAAATCCAACAACAAGACCGTACACTTGAATTAAGACTTCGTCAGCTTGATACCGAGCAAGAAGCTCTTCAAACAGAAATGGAAGCGGTTAAAAAAGTTATTGATAAAAACATTGAATCTACATTCAAAACTTTTGAATAATAAAATCAATGGAAAAGCAGCTTAAAAAGAAACAAAGAGGTACAAATGTCTTACAAAAATGACAGTTATCTGGTAATAGCAAATAAATTCGGCTCTGCAAGCGGAGATGCTAAAGCACAGCTTTTTGAAACTTATGATAAATTAAGAGACCTGACAGTATCCGGCAGCGGCTCCGGTACGGGTTTTGAAATGACAGGAAGTTTCTTATACAGAATGGCAAGCTTACTGGCTCCGTCATCTTTTGCTAATGTCTTTGGTGCCTCTGATTCAATGAATGTCGCCGGAACTTCTTACTATTCTCCGTTTAGCGGCGGTTCTGCTTACGGGATAGATTCACTTTATAATTATTCAGGATTCCCGAGCGGAGCAGCACCAATATCATGGGGTTTAGGCGGAAGTGCAACAGGCGGAGCTGCCGCAATAAGCGGATGGGGTACTAGCACAAGCGGTGTCGCTACAGGTTTTGCGTCAGGTTTAGGAGGCATTGCAGATGTTGCAAGTGCTGCTGCTTATGGTGTAGGTGCCTCAAACGGATACGGATGGTTCGGTAAAAATATAGTACTTCCGGTTGCCGGTGTAATTTCCGGATGGGGTGGAATAATGCAGGCTGCTGCTCCATATCTGGGTGAGTATGGCTTACCTGCGATTGTTATGGCTAACCTGATGCAGGGTACAAGTTCTGCCGCTCTGGCAGCTTACCAGAATGTAACCGGTAATATTACAGCTAATGCCGATACAATACTTTCCAATAAAGTAAGAAATATTGAAACCGTGTGTAAAATGTTAGATACACAGGGTGATGTTGTAAAGAAAATGCTGAAAGAATCAATAGACGGTGATAGTAAAGCTATCCAGAACTTATAGACCTATGAAAAATAATAAACTGAACGATAATATAGTGTGTAATGTAGCAGAAAGAATTGTAAAATTTTATTGCGGATTATTCTCGCATACTCTTTCTGCATTAAAGTTTCAACCGAATTTTCCGTTAGATAAAAAGGAACGTGACACAATGTCATATTCGGATTGTGCTGACAAATCAAGAGTAAACAATTAATCACTTTGGTTAAGACATGTTAAAAAACTTTACATAACAGGCAATAAATTTGTGCTGATTGTTTTTATATACATGTAGAACTAAAGTGTAAGGAGAAAAATGCTTCGAGAAACTTTAGTAACGAATATAAAAAGGATAATAGATTTCCTGATATATTCAAGGAATTTCCTGATAAGGAAAAGCCCTATCAAAGCTCTGATAAATTCTATCGTAGAAAGTTTGAAAGATTTCTTGACAATGAAAAAGAAATTAAAGATGGCTCAGTACAGATTGAATTATCACAGACACCAGTTTCAAAAAATGGAACAGTTGATTGCCGAAAATAATCAACATAGCTTCTTGAAAGGGAATAACCTTAACGAAACAAGATAGAAGGAATAGAAAATGGGTCTCATAGTCGATACAATCAGAATGCAGTATCTGAATAATGTAAGGATGGATCTGGAATATAAGATTCAACTGATTACTCAGACACGTTCGGAATTAATGACATCTTGCAACGATTTAATGCAGGTCGGAAACGATTATGATTCTGACAACCCTATCGTTAAAACTCTTAATCAGCGGCAGGCGAAATTAAAATTGTTAGACCAGAAACTTGAACAGCAGATGCTTCAATATCAGACTAAGCTTAAAATGGTTGAAACGGAATACAATTCTTGCAGGGCAAGGGTTGATAAAAATATTCAACATGCATTCTCTTATCAATAGACTTTTAACGGGAGCCGGCAATTGTAATTTTCCGGCTCCTGTGTTATAATTTAAATATAAAATAAAAGGAGGATGTTATGCAAAACCTAGACACAGTAAGGATTTCGGGGGGGGGGGCAGAGTAATTTAAAGCCCGGATTTACATTAGCCGAAGTTCTGATAACGCTTGGTATAATCGGCGTAGTTGCGGCAATGACATTGCCAGTTTTAATTCAAAAGAATAACAATCGTGTAGTAGAGACCAGATTGAAGAAGTTTTATTCATCAATTAATCAGGCTATATTAATGGCTGAAAAGGATTACGGGGATAAAAAGGATTGGTATGATATAAGCTTATCCGGTTCAGAGATAGATAGTGACGGTAACATTGTAGCCGGAACTTCAAATCAGGAAAAATGGTTTAATAAATATCTTGCACCATATATGAAGGTAGTTAAGACTAAATCTTTGCGTGATGACGGAAGATTCATTGTATATTTTGCTGATGGAAGTGCTTTATCTTCTTCCCGAGGAGATCATATGCAAGATTTAATATTTTACCCTGGAGATCCTGACAGGTGTTTAAAAAAGTATTCAAGATTTGGAGCACTGGGAAAATGTGCGTTTATGTTTTTTTATAGTCCTAATTGTAATAGTTACAATTGTGCCTATCATTATAACAAAGGCCCTGAACCATATAAATATGCCTGGGATGGTAATATAAAATCCTTATATAAAGGTCTTTATAGTTGCGGAAATTCTAATTCGCATTATTGTACGGCCATAATTCAACTCAACGGTTGGAAAATCCCCGACGATTATCCTTACAAAGTCAGTTATTAACATACAACGGCGGGTAAGTTCCCGCCGAAATAACTGCTCAAATTAGCCGTTGTGTGTTTACACTTGCAAAAATTATTATTAATGATTGGTCTGAATGAACAGACTGATGATATCATTTACAACAGCAAACTGTCTCTGATATTTTTGTGCCTGAGCTTCAAGCATAGAAATCTGTTTTTTATATTCAAGAATATTTGTCTGGCAGTCTCTGACAGACTGGTTTAAACTTTCCTGAACCTGTTGAGCTTCTTGCAAAACGCCTGTCATAGAAATCCCTAGAGCTTCCATTGTTTGTTTAATAATTAAGGCTCCGGTTTGTTTTGAAACACCTGATGGTAATTTATTAATAAGCTGTTTTAGAACTGCGACATTAGGAGGTAATTCAAAGTCTTCAACAGCTTGAATATTTTCTTTTTGCTGAAAATTCATAAGTGTGGAATTAAAAGTATCATTAATGTGCTGGGAATTGGCAAATGTAAAAGAGGCAGGCTGGTCTGTTGCAATTTCCTCAGAAGGTTCCGAATCTTCTGCAAGGATATTCTGTTGAGCAGATATAATATCAGATTCCGGAGCTTCATAAACCGGAGTCGGATATGAATCATCTTCTTGTACAGGATTAATTTCTATATCGGACTGCTGTTTTAAAGCTTCAACGATTTTTTTCCCTACGCCTTCTGTTATTCTGTTAGTTGCCATTTTTCCCTCTGATTTTTAATATTAACAACAAAATTATATTAAAGACATAAAATTATTTCAACAGAAAGGGTTGAAAATATGTCAGCATGGTTACGAAATGCTAAGTTGCCTAAAATTTAGTTGTTGAAATGATAATTTTTTATGATAACGTTAAAAATATGATAACGAGGTGCTTATGGCAAAGAGAATTAATGTAAGAATATTTGAAAACTCTGAAGAAAATCCAAATGACTGGTATAAATCGGAAGAATACGAATACGGTTCATTTAGAGAATTAAAATATGGAGAAAATCCTCAGCAGGCTGCTGAACTTTTTAAGTCTCCCCAGATGGTGGATTATGAAGTTATTGACGGCAAAGAACTTTCTTATAACGAGATGAATAATGTAGTAGAAGTTTCAAATATTGTAAGTGAATTCTATGATGTCAATGCTGTTGCCATTGTTCAGCATTCAATGCCTTGCGGGGTTGCTCTGGGTCGAACCATTGAGGAAGCTTACAATAAAGCTTTTGATTGTGACCCGATAGCTTCATTTTTCGGTACAATTGGTTTTTCGCAGAAAATTGATTTTGAAGTTGCAAAACATATAAATTCTATGGCTGTAAAGGTTGTAGTAGCACCGGATTTTGAAGATGATGCTTTTAATCTTTTGCGTAGTAACCTGTTTTTAAAAATTGTTAAATTAAATACCCCTTTGAAAAAATTTAAGTCATATATGCATAAAATAGTTAAAATAACACCATTTGGTACACTTGTGCAGGATTTTAATAAAAGCGAAATCCCTGTTCAATCATTTAAAATTGTCACAAAAACAAAGCCGACTAAAGAGCAGATTGAAGATGGCGTGTTTGCCTGGAAAGTTTCGAAGTATGCCCGTACAAATTCAATTGTAATTGCCAATAATTTTAAAACGGTAGCTATTTCCCAAGGACATTTGAATCCTGTATCCGGAGTTGAACAGGCCTTAAATACAGCCTGTGATACCTCAAAAGATGCAGTAATGGTACTTGATAATACGCTTCCGACAGTTGACGGAATCTATGCTGCTGCTCAGGGACGAATTTCTTTAATAATTCAACCGGGAGGTTCAGCTAAAGACTCCGATATTATTGCTTTAGCAAATAAATATAATATAGCAATGATTATGACAGGAGTTAAAAACTCAAGGAGTTAGGAATATGGAAATTAAATCATGGGAAGATTATTTTTTGGATCTTGCAAAAACATGTGCAAGCCGTTCAAATTGTATAAGAGCTCAGGTTGGAGCTGTAATAGTAGGGGAAGATAAAAAAATAAAAGCAACAGGGTACAACGGAACACCCTCCAAGGTTGAATCCTGTGCTGAGCGCGGGGAATGTTATCGTATAAAACATAAAATTGAATCGGGAACCCGCTATGAAACTTGCAGGTCAATACATGCAGAGCAGAATGCAATTATTCAGGCCGGTCAGGATAGATGTAAAGATGCTACAATGTATATCTGGGGGCATAATTTTATTTGTATTTTGTGCAAAAGATTTATTGTGCAGTCCGGTATAAAAAATGTGGTTTTGAGAAAAGATGAAAATTCTCCAATTCTTCACGTTACAGTTGATGACATAAGACGAGAGTTAAATGATGTATAATTGGTAAACAAAAAAAGGAGGTACACATGCAAAACACAGTGATAGAGCGGCAAACGGGGGGGGGGGCGTCGTAGAACCCTTGCAGGAAAAG
>DVIU01000195.1 GCA_018711035.1 Candidatus Scatousia excrementigallinarum | reverse complement strand
ATCTCTTTGGCAAGCGATTTAAAATCCGCCGCCCCTACAAGAGAATTGATTCTTTGGAGAACGTCAGCCTTTTGCTCCTTCTGCTTCGGCTCATCCAGCTCTGATTCTTCATCATCTTCTTCAATTTCAGGTTCTATAGAACTTTCCTCGTAATCTTCTATCTGAATAGAAAGGATTTCTTTGACCTTTTCCTGAGGATATTTGCTGAGGAAAGCACTCTCAATCTTGCTTTTTGCTTCCTCCGCGCCTATATTGTTTTCGTCAAATAAAATAAAAAGCGAAGTCAAAGAACCCTCATCGCATTCAAACACGTCAAGAGTCTTTAATTCGCTTTCTATTGCGGCAATGGGCAAAATCTCATCTTGGCGATGCGACAGTACCCATTGCCCATCCAGTTCAACTATTAACTTTTTCTTCATCTTCATCCCTTAATCGTAATGTTGAATATAATTATAAAACGCTATACCATTTTTAATTTCTACTTTAATCTATTGGGCATTATCGATTTTTAAAAAACTAGTGTTCCATTATATACATATATATATTCATAATTTTTATCTATCCCAGATAGCGCTGATTTTACTGGCACCTTAATTAAGTCGTCCTTTATAATATCATATTGAGTCCGCGATATAATTCTTGGAACTATTCTACCATTATCACGTTTCTCCAAAATGCCCATTCCCGCCCAAAAGTCGACCATAGATGAAGCACTAGAGCCAATGTGGGGCCAGTTATCTCCTCCAGGACCTAATCCAAATGAAAATAATAATGGAATTGTGCTGGGATCATCAAAAAATGAGTCTCCTCTTATTTCAAAATCGGCATCCAAAAACGCTTCATTAAAAACACGCGACCATTTATAAAGCTCATAAATTTGCTCTTTACTACATTTTGTATAATCCTTAACCCCGTCAAGTTTAAAATTTGTTCTAACTTTTTCAATTCTTCTACGTTTATCATCTTCGGGATAAGAATCAAATCTTTTATAATATTCCGGCATCATTTCTTTTATTCTGGCTAATAACATTTCTTTTGTAAATCCAACCTCTGCATATTGTTCTCTTGCAAGAACTAATGACAATTGTGGTGTATTTCCTATTATTCTTTGGAAAACTTTTAAAATTGCTCTAAAAGTTTTGGTATATTCGTCAAGACCATCTTGTGGTATATTATTAAGTTCGGCTAGAATTACCTCTTCAGATTCGTATACAATTGATACGCTATTTTCTTTGTATGAATTATAGATTGGAGCCAAATACTCCAAAAGAAATTTTATATTAAATATTTCAGCCCAATCTGTTGTAGGATATGTTGGACTCCACCAATGTTTATATCCACCAAAGCTGGGAACAAATACAATCGGCAATTTATCATCAATGATTTTATCCAATCGCTTCCCAACAAACTCTCTAACATCCTCAGTAGTTGCATATTTTCTGTAACGTCGCAGGAAGATTCTGTCTAAAAATTTTTGTTTTTGCATTTCTGGCGCTATCACTTCATTGGAAATGCCTCTAGTTGAGAGTAGCTCATCATTAATAAACTGATTGATTTCCTGAGTAAGTAATTCCATGTTACGTTCCATTTTGGTATTCACCTCTTAGATTTTTTACAATTTTTATATGATTCTGTCTTTTTTTGCTTGACAATTAGATAAAAATAATATAGTATATAGGTATACGCTGTAGTCGTCCAGAGTAGGATACTAAGTTCGTTTCTTAGAGACGGTGGTTCGCGCCCATCCTACAGCTCCATTAAGAGTCAGCTATATAATAGCTGGCTCTTTTTTTATTACAAAAATTAGTTTCAAGCACGCTACAATATGCCCCACACTCTAAAATTACAAGCTTATCCCCAACTTTCAAATTCATTGGAAGCTCATACTCGCCTAAAACATCAATAATGTCGGGAGAATCACCACAAACCATATAAAGTGCAGTCAACTCCTCAGCATCCATTTCCCTTTCAGCTATTATTTTAAATTTTTTTCCCTTTATTATAGCATCCAAAAGACCACTATATATACCACTATCAATAAACAATAATTTATTCACACCTCTTTCTCTTATATCAATTATATTAACAGACATACTGATATTAGGGTCAAGGAGATGCCTGCCTGGCTCAATCCAAATGTTAATGTTATCCATTTTTAGCTGATATTTTATTGTCGTACAAATCTCAGCCACCATTTGATGTGTAGCACCTCCCCCTATATCTAAAACCTCAAAATTATATTCTGAATAATAATTGTCTATAAGCTCTACCATTGTCTGAAAATTTTCAAGATTACAGATTTCCTGTGGAAGATAGAAGCTAACCCCTTTAA
The DNA here is from genome assembly GCA_018711035.1 of Candidatus Scatousia excrementigallinarum. Classification (GTDB taxonomy): domain Bacteria; phylum Cyanobacteriota; class Vampirovibrionia; order Gastranaerophilales; family Gastranaerophilaceae; genus Scatousia; species Scatousia excrementigallinarum. Next base: position 4,073 of record DVIU01000195.1, on the reverse strand, counting down.
AGCACTGCTGTTGTTGTTTGATATACTCAATTATTTTAATAGAATAGTTTAAACTTGCTCCCCATTTCAATATATAATCTGTGTTAATGAAATCAGTTACGTCCAATCTAACAATAAATTCGATTTTGGTATGTGATAATTCGCATATTATTTTTACTTCCTCAAGATTATCAACAACAAAACGGCTGATCCCCAATTTTAAAGCTTCCTTAATCTGTCTTTTTGATTTAATAGGTGAGCTATACAAAATTCTACTCGGAACAATGCCATGCGTTTTTATTAAAAGCTTTATGTGGGCAAAAGTGGCAACCTCATAACCTGCTATATATGGATCAAGAGCTTTTATCACAATAGGATCATTGTTTGATTTCAAAGGGTAATATAAACTAGCATATTCGCTATACCTTATTGCGGAGCATATTAATGCTTTTCTATCTAAAATGTATTTCATATATTTAATCTACTATACCAAGTCTATTTAATATAATTGACTGCCCATTTCTTAATTCATCTAATGTATCATTATTATGCTCAATGATATTCTTGTAGATATCTTGAATTTCTGGAAATAGTTCATCATTACTGCCAATGTTAATCATTAGCATCGAATTATCAATAGCAACTGGTGCACTATTATCATTTCTATTATATGTTGTATACCATGCTGCAGCCGCTGATGTATCATCAGCAGAAAGCATATCAGTTTGATTAGGGATATGATCAAGAAATAATGTAAAGTTATATCCTAAGATATATGGTACACCATCTTTGATTTTACAAAAATGAACATTTTCTACCCATTCGTTTTTTTGCTCTTCACTGACATCTACATTACCTAATAATTCACCCTCTGCTGAAATAAGCCAATCCCTAATTTGTTCTGAAACAATAAGCTTTCTATTTGAACCTGCTTGCGAATTGCCGCTATATTGAAAATACGTCATAAGAGAAACAACTTCACTGCGCGACAAAGTAATTTCCCAACCCTCAGGCGAGAGTTGCCATCTTGTAAGCTTACTCATATTATTTAACGCATCGAGCCTTTCAACAAAATCGGCTACAACCCTATGTCGCTTAACTTCCCTAATTATTTTTAATGGTTTAATAAGAACACTAAGCGCATCAATAAATCTATAGACGGTCTTATAATCCCTATTAAGATCATTAATTTTGCTGGATAGCCATGAATATAAAATTTCAGTATTTAAGTTAGGTAAATAAGCTTCGTAGTCCACTTGATGCTCATCACATATCTTTTTACACTCAAGAGAAACAGCGTCTATATACCTATCTAATCCGCTACGTGTTAATAAATATTCAATAATATCTCCTAATTTTTTATTATTGGGGTCTTGAATTTGAGCAATCCACTCTTCAAAATAACTCTTTTTAAATTTTGCTTGTCTAATCCAAGCCACAACCTCTTGTCTTGTCCAAAATGTCTTACCGTAAAATAATTTTATTCTCTCTTTAAGCTTGCCTATTACTTGATATTGATCTTCCGTGCAATAGTAGTAGTACTTAGCGCCTCTTTGTGTATTCATTGCAATAGTTAGAGACGACATAGTGGTAAAATCATAATTATTTAATTCATTTGTAATAATGTGTATTTCACTGCCAGCCCTTGCAGACATCTCGCCAGAAGTTATTACATACTCTCCGATCGTTTGTGATACTCCTCCTCTCTGTACGCATTTATTTAATACCCGAAGCAACTTATCTCCATGACCTTTTGGAGCGGCATCATTATTCCTATCCCTTGATAATCCCTTTAACGATTTATTATTATTAGCATAAAACTGCTGATAACAGTGTTTAATCCGCTCTATTTCATTATCTCTGCAAAAAATAATTTCACTTTTCTCCACTTTCTCATAACGACTGAAGAAGTCTCTCCCTCTCCTAGCATTTTTATCATCGAGAATTACTAAAACAGGCTTTTGTTTGAAAATTGAATAATTATATTCATATTCAGATAAATAGCACTGGCAATTTCCAGAATGTTTATTTTTGCAAACATCACCTAGGCTGCAATTTACACATTGCAACCCAGATATATTCTCTATTTTTTGTTCATTATTATAAAGCAATACAACAAAATCCGCTGTATCAATTCTACCAGCTATTTGTGATAATGCTTCATCATCAAACTTGCCTCCGAGAAACTCTGTTATTGAATCCCCGTGTTCAAGTATTGTTTCTTTTAATTCATTAAGAAGCGCACCATTAATCGATGTGTTCGATATATAAATCCTAAAGATATTTTCTTTTTTATACTCTCTAGGCTCAATTTTCCTCGGTTGCGCACCTGTATCTTCAATTGTAGAAACATAATCATCTGTGGAGTATTCTGTGGAATATAAACCCATAGATTTTAAAGGATCAGTATGATCTGTCATATTTTGTCCCCCGTGTAATTATTGACGTCCGAACCAGCGACCATAAAAAATGACTTAATTTCTTCTTGTATTTTATCTCGAAGATTTTTCGCTCTTGTCTTTTTTTCCTCATCTGGTTTACTACCACTATTTTTTTGCTTTACTAACTCACTAGCAATCACATTAAACTGTTCTATATGTCCATATATATTAAGCAACAATTTATAAATATTTCCTCTTTTACTCCAAGGAAACGTGTGTATGTTGTAAATTACAGCACAATTATCTGCGTTTAAAATTATATCATCACTTATAAATTCTTTGACTGGAGATAATTTTTCTGTAACTTTTTGCCTCGAAAACTCACGATATATACCATCAAATTCTCCGAGCAAAAGAACAACTAATGCATTATACTTACCCAAGAGTTTCAACTTGTCAAAAAACTGCCATTCCATTATGAAACCAGCAATGATACCAATAGCACCACCTAGAAAATCAGGCAACACGCCGATATTAAAAGTAGCTGTGGAATCAGCGCCAAGATCACCCCAACCTGGTATTTGTCTAAACAGAAGATCTATAGCAGCGATAAGCCATGGCATTACTAAAATAATACCCACAAACACGACTACCATTAAAATAATAATGACAATTTCATGTTTTTTTACATTATAGTATCTTAATTCATCGTTTTTACTTTTATTTTTAGCAGGCATTTGTTCCCTCCACGATTATTTTTTCGACACTATCTCGAGCACCACATCTATTGTTTGAGTTTCATTAAATAAACTAATCTCTATTTGAGCACTTCGGTGGTGCCTGTTAATTTTTTTGATACTCCCTTCCATTCCGACCAATGCTCCGCCTGTAATAACAACTCTATCGCCTTCAATAAATCCAACAGAGTGTTCTAAACATCGCTTGCTGCGGAATAAATACTCAAGCCTTATTCTCTCTTCATCCCTCAAAGCTATAATACCTGACTTCCCGTATGTCAATAGGCGGATTATGTCTGTTGAATTATAACCTATACTAAAAAACGCCTCTCTGAACTCCTTTTCAGGCATATTAGTTTCAATAAAAATATAATTTGAAAATACCGGTCGCCTTATATAAGGCTTGTCTGAGTCTTTTATCTTCTTACTATTAAAATACTGTTCTGATTCAAGGCTAAAAGCCTCAAGCTCATACGGAATCCCTTTATTTCTAAAAGCTAAATTGACATATTTTGCTACCCTGTGCTCAGTATTTGAACGGACATATAGCACATACCACCAGTATGGTTTATTCATAATCAGTACTCCTTACTTAACATATACTTGCAAAAGGGTAGGCTTCGCCCAATCACGCAACCATGATATTTTTGCGCGATTGTAACAACACTATGTCAATTGCCCTATTTGCCGAGCCCTAAGCTACGAGCACCATCGAAACAATTTCACAAAACAAAATCCTAACCAACGTTAGTAAAGGTGGACTTTTACTAACAGTCGACAATTCGACAAAATACTTTAAATTTTGACAAATATAATTATATCACAAGTCCATGCGAATTGCAATAGTTGGGTTAGTAAAAGTCCACGTTTTTTTCACACATAATATTTTAGGCTTCAAATATCTATTGGGCAATACAGATTCATTGATACAAAATGTTATCCTTATATCAAATCAATTTTATAAGGAGACTTTTGC
>DVIU01000194.1 GCA_018711035.1 Candidatus Scatousia excrementigallinarum | reverse complement strand
CGACAAACTTGTAAAGAACGATAATTGCGACCATATTGTTGACAGGGAAGAAATATATCAGTCTGAACTTTACAGCAAGGTGCCTAAAAGTCATTCCATACCCTATGCAAAAGCAGGCACATATAAGTTTTACAAAAATAATAAGCAGGTTGTTACTGTTGAAATTCCTGAATGGTTTGCTGCTTACGGCGATAAAGGGGAGAAGAGAGCTATTTCCCAAAAGTCTCAAAGAGCATCTATCGAATTGTCTTATCAGCAACTGATAGATACGGCGGACCGAATGAGGGAAATTGTGCCCGAAGATTATTGTTACAATGTATTGAAGGATAACGAGCTTATAAGTGTAAAAGATAAGAGCGAGGTATTCACAATAGATAAAATAAAAAACATTGTAGGCATGGTGGGCTCAGGCAAGAGTACGCTTATCAATGTTCTTTGTTTTTATCTTGCAAATAAAGGATATAAGACTGTCATAGTACTGAATTCTGTCAACGATGTCGTAAAGTTGTACAGATATTTTAAGAAGTTTAATTTATCGGTAAGTCCTCTTATCGGCAAATCTAATCAGGAAAATTATGTAGGCGCTCTGATGAAGCAAGGGGAGCTGTTTATCGATGAAGATATTTCCGAATATCTTACTGCTCCTTGCGTGTTGAATGGGCTTTGCCAGGATGAGACTGCCTGGGAATACAGTGAAAGACCTTGCTATAAGCTTTACACGTGTAAAGACAATGAGGGAAACAATCGTGAAAAGTGTCCGATGTTTAATGTGTGTCGCGGCAGTGCAATGCTCAGGGAAGCAAATTCATCGTCGATAGTGATAACGACTGTTGCGGGACTTGCGGCATCCTATGTGGGCGAAAATCGGACACTGTTTCTTGAAAATGTTATAAAAAATGCAGATGTCGTATTATTTGACGAATGTGACAGAGTTCAGGAAACATTAGATGATTTCTTTGCCCCGAATACGGCGTTTAATGACTTTATGATTACCCAGGCAAACGGCTGCGCTCAGGATATGCGCAAAGGATATTCTGAAATTACTTGCGACAGGAATGAAAGACGGTATTATGAACTTGCCAGAGAGACTGCGGGAATATATGAAAATATCGTTGACGATATCAGACGTATTGAGGGGAACGAGAAAGGAGTATGGCCGAAGATAGTTACTGCAACTTTTTCCAGCATTACGCTCATAGAACAATTGAGTAAGGATGGGATCGATAAAAAGCTGGAAAGTTCTCTCAGGACATGTATTTATCAGACCGATCCAAGCGGAAATGACTTTGTTGAGCAGCTATCTGAGATTGTAGATGATTCCTGCAGAATAAATAGTCATCTGAACACTCGTCTGTTAAGGATATTGAAAGCTGAAAGCATTGAATTGCAGGGAAATAACCTTGTGCATGTCAAATTGCTGATGAAGGTCATATTGTTCGACAGAATGATACACAGGATAGACGATGCTGCAAAGTCTGTTGATATGGAGATATTGCATAATAACAATATTTCAGATTTTCTGCAGGCGAGGTTTATAGCGCAGCAAAAGTATCTGCCTTCAGCGCCGATGGGCAATATGTTTGGCATGATGTATTCCAATTCGGATCAGAAGCTTAAGGTTTACCGTCAGTATGCTTGCGGAAGATATCTTATGTTGTCCATGCCCTGGTTAAGGGTAGATGAACAGGGGAATCCCTGCGGTCCTCATGCCGTGTTATTGTCAGGGTCGAGCTATGCTCCCGGATCTTTGCAGTACAACGTTGAACTTCCGGTTGACTATATTTTAAAATCTCCGGAAAGGACAAGGGGATATCTGGATAACTCTAAATTTACTTTATGTGGTTCGGATATAGTTGTTTCAGGCAGCAGGCAATCGGACAGAAGAGAAAAAATTTCTGCTCTTTTACGCGATATCCACACTCATGTCGTAAGTGAGTTGGAAAGACCCGGCAAAATTCTGTTTGTTGTAAACAGCTATGATGAGGCTAAAAACGTCTGGGATGATACCAATAATCTTATGCGCGAAATAGGCAGGGAAGAAAAGTGTGCTGTGCTTATCCGTGACGATGAAACGGCAGGGGCAGGGCAGATAAAAAAGAATCAGCTGGAGTATTTCGGCGATTCGCAGGAGAAGATTTTAGTTGCGCCCGCTTCAGTAATATGCCGCGGATATAACATAGTGGACGGCAACGGAAATTCATCTTTAAGAAGCATATTTTTCCTTGTAAGGCCTATGCAGGCGCCTGACGATATTTCGCTTAAAGTAAGTAAATTGAATGGTTGGATTTCACAGACATTTAATTATGTTAAAGTCAATGATTGGGGCATATATGCAGACAAATTGAAGAACGAAGCTGGAAAATTCTGGGGAATGCTGGAAAGAGACAGCGGAGTCAGCGGGCTTAACTTTCTATCTGATGAAAGCAAAAAAGATATCGTGGCGACAGTATTTATTATGCTTGATCAGATTTTTGGCCGAGTTGCCCGAGTGCGTGAGTTGTCTGTTATCGGCGAGCCTCCCCGTATATATTTTGCTGACGGCGCTTTTTGCGGCGGGAGGGGAGGAACATCTTTCAACATTATAAAAGAGATACTTTCTTATCTTGAGAAATTGGTTTCTGAAGACGGACATATTGCGGAAACATTATATGGCGCATTTTACAAGGCATTAAAGGAGAATAGTTATGGGCAAGAAATTGCAGATGATGGCGTTTATTCCGAAAACTACTACGATTAAAATTTATACGGTAGCTTTCCCGAGCAAGTGGAAGGAATTGCTTTTAAAACTTGCAATGGCAGTAAAACCTAATTACGATTATGAAAAGTATTATTTGCCGTTATGCAGTGCTTTGGGGAAGATATGTGCAAATTGGGTTCATGGACTGATTGACATAAAGTTTATGCGGAAAAATACTGACGATTCTGAATGGATAGTATGTCTTAACGAGATTGACAGAGATATGTGCCGCGAAATATGTGTTAATCTTAAAGTTGCTGCTCACTCGTTCTATAAGAAAATCAAAAACGAGCCTTCGGTAAAAGATGCCTTTAATGCATTCATTAACGTAATAAATGAGGAAGAACTTTTAAGCACCGTTAGCAGTCGTTCTGTCGAAATTATAAATAGTGACGGACGGATAACCGATTCGTGTGCTTACAATGGATTCTGCCTGAAAATAATGCAATCTCTTGTGGGGCATCAGATTGATTATAACGGAATAAAACTCACGCTTTATTCTTCAGGCCGCGGCGAGCTTATGTCGCAGATTTTGCAGGATAGCAAAGGACAGTATTTTGCCTATGTGTTTGCGTTTTCTCTGCAGACTGTACCGCCTGAAAGTAAATCTATGCTTTTATTGCAGTGCAGTCGCCGCAGATTTAAAAATACAACAAAAGGCTCCAAGAATTATCTGCCGAATAAACTAAGCGTCTATATCAAAAATTCGGGTGACAATAATTATTATAAAATCAATATGGAAAGGCTCTTTAATAAGGATATCGGCGCCTTTGAAAATGTATGGAATGCCGCGGATAAAGAGTGCTATAATTCAATTTATTTGAAGAAGTTGCCATCTGCTGATGACCTTATGAATGCGATAGAGAAGTACAATTCTCCAGATAGCGATCCTCGCCTTGTCTGCACTATTTCACCTTCGAACAGCTTTGCCAGTGAGACAAGAATAGGTACAGGTGTAAGCGCCCTTGACAGGAAAGATTTTTATAATTCGATATATTCTCTTATCAGTGACAGCGTGAGCAAGCTGCCCGAAGTTGATAAAGGTAAAGCTAAGAATGCCTGTATTAACCCTTGTGAAAAATATGGAGATCTGGCGCTGCGTCTAAGTAAAACCGGATATAAGGGGTTGAACATAGAGATATACTCATTTTCACCCGATAATAATCTCGCCGACATAGTGGAAAATACATTAACAAAGGACTTAGCTGATGTTGTTCCTGTAAAAGATTTTCCTGTTACTGTCGCAAAGTGTTTACTTGGAAACTATGCCCTTTCTATGAAAAAAAATGAGTATAAAAGGTATGCCAATCGTGAGGAACGCATATTGTCAATCTCTGAGCGGATAGGTAAAACGTCCTCCGGCATTATGACGGGGGCAATCGTTGTATTGCCAAATGATAATGATGGTGAACTGCGCGATGTGAAAAATTTATTGCGGTGCGGATTTGCTTTATCTAGTCGCGTAACGCAGTTTATAAATCCTGTGGAAGATGAAAAATTGTCGCCACAAAAGCGGGAAAAATTGTTCAGGTATAAAGTCAAAGCAGCCATTGCCGATTTATTAAGGCAATTTGGTTATTCTCGTTCGGGCGACATATCCAAGTTTAAGGCTTATCCGGTGATAGCGATAGACGTTATTTCTCATATAAGGACAATAAGCGAAGATATAAAGGATGAGACTGCAAGAGCATTGCCTGTCATGCTTAAATACAATACGGAAGACGGGCTTATTGCTGTTGAGTGCCCCGCTTTGAATAATGGTCTTCCTATGCCTTACTATGAAGCCTGTCTTCAGTTTGTAAAACTTTCCATGGACAGAGAATGTGCTAAAAAATGTGAAGATGCAGTCAAAAGATATGCTGAAATAAAACTTAAGGCTTTAGAAAATTATTATCGCCATAAAAATGCAATAGTAATTGTATCCGGCGATGGTTATTTGAGAAATGAGTTGTGGCCCGGAATTTCAAATAAAAAGATTTCCGGGTATAATCAGGATGAAAAAAATGCAGGCAGCATAGATATAGGCAACAAGTATCTGTCTGTACCTTTTAACTTCCATAATTCCGGATTGAGGATAATAAGAATAAGGTACAATGACGAAGTCCCTGATTATTTCATCAGCGAGGAGGAAAAGGCAACAGGCGGGGCTAAGGGTATTTTCAGTTTCGGAAAGGTATATTACGGGTGCGTTGCTGAAAAGAGGCAAGATAATCGATACAGAGCAGGTGATAAAGAGCATAGTTATGATAAGCCTCAACAGGATTACTGTCGTAAGAGGCTGATTGAGTACTTCCCTCTTGTTTTGCAGGAGAACGATGATGCTTACGATTTAATCAACTATGTCAATGAACTGAGAAATCTGTCGCCTCAGTATAATGCTCCGACTAATGTCCCTCTTCCGTTGCATTACCTAGGGGACAGAATAAAGGAATATATAAGTTTTGAAGAATAACTATGAACGAGCAATTAATAAATCTCTCTGAAGAACAACAACACTTTATAGATGTGGCTTTAAGCGGAAAAAATATTCTTGTTGATGCCTGTATAGGAAGCGGTAAAACTACAGCAATTCAGCACCTGTGTAAGGCTTTTCCTTATAAAACGAAAATCCTGTACCTTACATATAACAAGTTGCTCAAGCTGGACGCAAAAGCTAAAATCCATTTGCGTCATACTACGGTCAATAACTATCATGGTTTTGCTTATTGGGTGTTGAGAAGCAGCGGTGTTACGGCAGGAGTGCCTGATCTCATACAGAAATTTATTGAGGTTAAGCCGCTTATCCCTCGCTATGACGTGCTGATAATAGATGAATATCAGGATATTGAGCAGGAATTTGCAGAAATGCTCGAAATGATAAAGAATGCAAACCCTGGTATTCAGATAATTGCCGTCGGCGATATGGAACAAAAAATATATGATAAAACTACGCTGAATGTCCCTTCTTTTATCGATAAATTTCTGGGTAGTTTTGAAAGACTGACGTTTACATATTGCTTTCGTCTTTCTGCGTCACATGCGGAAATGCTTGGCCGTATCTGGAAGAAACGTATTGTTGGTGTAAATAGCGGTTGTGTTGTAAAGCGTATGGGTAAGGCCGAGGCAATGAAATTTATATCCGAACAGGATCCTCGCGATATTTTATGCCTCGGAGCTCGCTCAGGCTTAATGACGGAAGTGCTTAATGAACTGGAGGAGACATATCCTGCTAAATTCAACAAAACGACCGTTTATGCAAGCATATCAGATGACGACGGGAATCGCAATGTGATGCCCGATAATAATTGCGCCATATTTACTACATATGACAGCAGTAAGGGAATGGAACGCAAGGTTTGCATGGTCTTTGACTTTACTGAAAGCTATTGGCAGGTGCGAATAAGCAAGCCTAAGCAATCATATGAAATTCTGCGCAATATATTTTGCGTAGCTGCGAGTCGCGGTAAAGATTACATAATATTTGTCAGTGATGGGGAAGAGTTCTTATCCGAGGAAACGCTTTTAACTAAACCGGAAGAAGAGCATCCTTTTGAGGCTATGGACATTTCTGATATGTTTGATTTTAAATATGAAGAATCTATTGAGCAGTGTTATAAATTGCTTGGAATATCTCCCATAGCTGAAGAGGACTGTTCACAAATAGATATTAAAACCAGAGATGCGCTTATAGACCTTTCGCCGTGTGTGGGTATTTATCAGGAGGCGGCTTATTTTAAAAATTATGATATAGATAAAGGCTTGGAGATGTATTTTACTATTCATCCTCAGGAGAAAGGCCTTTATGCCAGGGATAAATATGATTCTCTGGATGAAAAAATATTGTTGCTGACTACGCTCGAAACAAAACAGCGCAGATATATCGAGCAAGTTCAGCCTCCGTTTGTTCAGAAAGATGAGAAAAAGACTCTCATAAAAAGGCTGAAAAGCAGACTTAGCGCTAAAGAAAATGTGCAGGTCGAAGCTGATATTTCGTTCTGGTATGCTGATGGAAGGCTTGCATTTCATGCAATGGGACTTGCCGATGTTGTAAAAGAAGATACAGTGTATGAGCTCAAATTCGTGAATGAGCTTTCGCATAAACATTTTTTACAGTGCGCTTGCTATATGGTTGCTCTTGGCTTGCCTAAAGGCATTTTGTGGAATACAAGGACCAATGTATTGTTCAGTATAGCCGTCCCAGACAGAAATGCCTTCCTCGATGCCGTTACCAATGCAATAACCAAGGGCGCAATTTTGCGTTACTTTCAGAAGAGGCGCTGACCATGTCAAAATTTATAGTTATCGATACAGAAACTACATGGAGCAACAGGGTTATGTCAATCGGTGCCGTTATATCTGATTCGGATAATATGCAGCCGTTGGACTGCAAATATTACATACTCAATCCGGAGTATAAGACGGGGGGAATGTATGCCGAATTTTTATTTCACCGGCGGGCTGTAAAACCGATTGTATGCACTCGTTCTGAAGCAATGAGTGACTTAAAAAAATGTTGCTCACAAAATGATATTCATGAAATATTTGCTTATAATGCATTGTTTGATAAAAATAATTTATCGGAAATTTCATATATGAAATGGCATGATATTATGGGGATGGCGGCATATGTGCAGTATAATCCCGCTATACCCAAAGGAGCGAAATTGTGTTCAACGGGACGTCTGAAATCTGGGTATGGAGTTGAGCCTATGCTGAGATTATTGTCAGGCAATAATATGTATTTTGAGACGCACAATGCTGTTCTGGATGCTATTGACGAGCTTAAGATAATGATGCTATTAGGACATCCTATTGAAAAATACAGGAATATTTAATGAAAATGGATTATTTTAAAAATATCATATGGTTTTATCATTTTATATAAAGATAATAATTATAAAATTATTTTAATTAAAAACAGACGTCAGAATTTACTGCCGTCTGTTTTATTATGAAGGGTATAATTTTTACTTTCATTCAATAAAACCAGTAGCATATTAAAACATAAATACTCATGCAATAATATACAATATATATTGCTTTTATTAAATACGTTTGAGAAGGAATAATGCTATAAATATATAAATATAAAAAACGGGAATAATGCTGGCAATACAACAATAAAGGGACAATTTAAATTTTTTATGTTTTTTCATAATTATTGCCGATACTTGTATATTTTGTGCCGCTAGATGTTTTTCAGGATTCTGGCAATCAGCTATTTCAGATAAATATGTTTCTATATCATTATATTTTGCAATATCTCCATAAAAATAAATATTTCGTTTATCTTTATTGAGACCATTTGTGTTGGGAAAGAAAGATGAAAATGAAATAAATAACGGAACCAATAGAAGACCTGCGATGACCTCCAGACATATTTTTAGCCATGTAAGATTACAGACTTTTATTTCAAAAATAACCCCGACTATAGCAAAAATTGCCGCGCCAACAAAGCCGATGAGGACAGCATGTTTTGTCTCAGCGTAAGTTAATTGTTCATAAATTCTATTATTTGTGTATTTTAAATATGTTTCAACATCGTTATCTTTCAATTTTTTCCTCCTCGCAGGTTGCCGTGCGGATGGCATTTTATGGCAAAGACATGTTCGCGCTCATAGCGAATATACTCTAAAAATAAATGGTATGCACTGTATAATACATTTAATACACAGTTATCTGGTTTAATATCAGTGTGTTTATGTGTGCAGATTCTCCATATATTATACTTTTTTTCAAAATCGTTTTGTGGCATGCAGTGTTTTATTTGATCGGGGATGTTGTCCCAAATAATTCTTTTACATGCATCATAGACCTTTATACCAACATTTTGAAAGTTTTCTGGTATGTCAGCATAAATTGGCAATCCGTATAAGGCATATTGTGTGGGGAGTAAGCATAATTCATGAATTACTTCTCGTGGAAGTAATATGCCTTGAATAAAAGCTGTGACTGGTACTTTTTTTGGCAACTGCACAATTTTTAATAATGGGAATTTTTCAGCAACTGGTTTATGTAAAGACACTATTTTTTTATAATACTCGGATGCTTGGGATAATGGCGTTGGTATTGCTGAAAAAAATTCAGACTCAAAAGCCTGTGCCGGTTGTATTATCATAACCAAAATCCCCAAGGCTTTATACCATTGTTATGGTTGGCTTTTGAAGCATTTTCTTTAACTATCTTATTAGCTGTAGTTGTTTGTATTTCGCTTAGCCTGGTAGTGCTAATATAATATTTTATTCCATTAGTCTCTCTCTCTGAAAAAGTAGATTTTATTTTAGATGCGATATTTCCTGACAAAGAGGCTAGATGTTTATATAATTCCTCTGTTATGGCGATTTCGGTTTCAGAACTCTTAATTCCAACGCCGGCGACATTATCTTCGGCATCGTCAGCTTCTTTTACTGTTTGTCCCATCATCAGATTAAATTTTTGGCCGCGAATACCTATTTTTGCGGCGTAGATATTTCCAAGAGAGCAACCAATGCCAATGTTGAGTTTATCAGTGCGATTCTGATTTATATCGTCGACTCTATCCAGCATGTGCATGGCGCACAGTATACATCTGATGGCAAAATCATAAGTTTCATTTTTATACTTATTGAAAACTGCAGATTCTCTGTCACCTTGGAATTGTACATGAACACCGTCACGCTCGAGTACTTCATGATACATCATTGTAAGAACAACCTGTACAAGTTGTTTCATTTCGGATAAGTTGGACTCGTCTACTTTTTTTGTAAAACCACGGATATCTGCAAATAAGATGGCGGCTTCTTCTATGCGTTTTGAGTTTTTAAGCGAGAGATTGCTGAAATCTAATTTATTGTATGTTTCGGAAATACTCATATCGCCTAGGTTTAGGTTATTTATTAATGTGGCGGCATCATCCAGATTTCTTGATGCGCGTTCAGCAAATTTGTTGTCAAGTTGTTTTGTAAGGTTGTTTATTGTTGCTCCATAGGCGGACAAGTCGTAGTATTTTCTGGCTAATTTTAAGGTCGCGGTGTGGTCACCAAAGAATAAAGTTTTATATTTTTGAGGTAGCAACTCATAAACCTCTTTGGAAATTAAAACTTTACCGTTATCACAAAGAGATTGTAATTTTGCAGCACGGTTTGCGGGTGAACCTATGGTGGTCATTTCGGTTAGGTTTGTATCCTTATCCGTAAATTCAAATTCCGTGTATTTACCGTAATCAGCACCACAACCTATCTGAAAATTGACAAGTGACTGGTATTTGCTGCTTTTGTTGATAAAGTCGGCTAACTTTTGAGCAAATGCTACCAGCTCGATTGTTTCTTCAATTATTTTATCGGCTGTGATGTTGACTGGTATGTAAATGTGTAATCTTGATGTGGTGAATTTTTCTATAGCAATGTTGTCAAACTCGTTAGCAAACTTCTCTATTATTGCGGTAAATGTATTCAATGCGTGAAATGTGCGGCAGAGGTTATCGTGGTTATTCTCATCTTTTTTTACAACTGAGTTCAGGTTATTTATATTGATATACAGATGGATGCCATAATTAACTTTTTTCATTAATTTTCTCCTTATATAGAATTTACCGTTTATTTTATAACCTTATGGTTTGCGGGGTAAACAATATATATTATAATTTTTCTGTAAAGGCATTAATTAATATAAATAAGTTGTTTATTATAAGCTATATTCTTATTTTAAATAAGATAGCAACAGGTAAGTAGTTGTTTTAATGGTATATATGCCTTGTAGTACTATCGTTAATCAACTGAATACCCAAGAACTTGCCTTAGCATATCATAAGCAGCTTTGCGCTTTGCTTCTTTTTTGCTCGGCAAATCGTATTGGTAGTAGTATTCCTGCCCATCTATATGACATTCACAGTGCCAAATCGGATTACCGTCCTTATCATGGCGTTCTTCAAAGATGTATTCGGGCATTTCGATATATCCCTTTTGGGCGAGTTCTTGTAATTGATTTATGGCTCTGTTTTCGTCTGGCTCTCCGACTTCATCTTCCATTGTAAGCAGCATGTCGTTTTCTTCGAGGTAGGAGTATGCCTTAGAAGCGGCATCCATTCTCGCCTGGCTTTTGCTGTACCCTTCGCCTTCAAAATATCCGTCAATGTCGGGAAGCGTCAGCCTACAGGTGTATTCCTCGGCGTTTTCATCTTCGAGATATACTTCGTATAAGGGTAGTTCACCGTATTGCTTTTGTGACCATTGCTGTATCAGGTCAACATAATTTTCGTTATCGTTGAACCCATTTTCAATGTAATACTCTATATCGAGCATCTTTTCGATAACATCTTGTATTTTTTCCATATCCCAATCACTGTCTATGGCAACAGCTCCGATTATGGCTTCGAAAAGGTCTTCTTTGACGTGTTCCTCGTCCTGGACATTGTTTTTAATGTCGCCTTTACCCATTATCAGATATTCATTGAGTCCGAGAATATCAATTCTGTGTGCAAGCATGGTGCTGTTTACCAGCTTTTTCTTGATTTCGGTAAGTTTTCCCTCTTTGTATCTGGTTGAAAATTCATCCTCTTTTGTGAGTTTCCCATAATATTCGGCAAGCTTTTTAACAACTATAAAATCAAGAGCTTTATCGCCTATAAATTCCAATATCTCGTTGTTTTCGCCACCTTTTTCTTGTGAATATGAGCGCCTGATAAATGCCTGTTGTAAAATTGCTGTTTCATCGAACTGATATTCAAGCAGTTGTTCGATGTCCATTAAATCCTGGTTGTCCATAGTTACCTCCGTAAATAGGTTGATTGAAGGCAATAAAAAAGCCTCCGTTGTTCGGAGGGCATAATAATAGCCTGACAAAAAGTACACTACTCCCGTGTACACTGCCAGGCACAACTAATTAAAAAGTATTTCGTAAATCAATTTTGTTTGAAATGGCTCACTTGCATAAGACAGGTCAAACAGGCTAATTTTACGACCGACTGTTTAGTTGGTTATACCCATTGAACAATCGTATATTAACATATTTATATTATCGTGTCAATACTTAAAATAAATTTTTTTATATTGATTTATAATGGAGGAGGGAGTATAATGGGGTAAATATAAGGAGAAATTTAAATGAAACGAGTATATGATTTTTTGAAGGAAGCCGGAACGTATTATCTGGCTACAATGGACGGCGATCAGCCGAGGGTAAGACCGTTTGGAACGGTAAATATCTTTGAGGGCAAGCTGTACATACAGACGGGCAAGGGAAAAGCTGTTGCAAAGCAAATTGCCGCTAACCCAAAAGTTGAAATATGTGCTATGAAGGGCGACGAATGGATAAGAGTTGCCGCAACGCTTGTTGAAGACGACAGGGTGGAGGCACAGGAGAGTATGCTTAACGCATATCCTAGTCTTCGTGCAATGTACAAGACTGGTTCTGATGGTAACACGATTGTGTATTGCTTAAAGGATGCCGTAGCAACCATTTCGTCATTCTCTCACGCACCGATTGAGATTATGTTTTAAATAGAATAATTTAACTAACGACGGCGCGTTGATTAAATCAACGCGCCGCTTAAATATTTTTTGTTCGCATTATTTTAATCAATAAGTTTAATCTTCTAAGGCAACAACGTAATCGCCGTTAAGACAAAAAATTTTGTCGATCATTTTAAGTACGGCCTTGCAGTTTAATA
>DVIU01000193.1 GCA_018711035.1 Candidatus Scatousia excrementigallinarum | reverse complement strand
GCCAATTTCCGTACGCCCCGGAGCTGATACATAAACCAGCTCACGAATTTGTCCGAACTCTTTTTCATACTGCTCCCGAATACTGTTAAAACGAATATCTCTCTGCATAAAAACCTCTTTTATAAATAATTTATACCCTATTTTTCAAAAATGAAACATTTAAATATACGAAAAAAAAGAGGCATATAAAATTGCCTCTTTTTTTCTTTTATTAATTATCCGCAACGCACTTGCCGTCCTTTAAATGATAGCCGTAATAGCACAACGTACAGGTTCCCCATTCAGAACATTTTATACAACCAGCATCCTCTTCACATTTATATGGTTTTTCTTCTTCTTCTTCAGCCTCCGACATTGAAGAACACATATCGGTTAAAGTTCCTCCTGATGAAATATTATACATACACAAATCTTTACCGCCTTCATTAGGATTTTTTGTTCCGTTTATATCTGCAATTATGCTAACGGAGCGTGTATTGTTTTCATTTTTCTTAATCCCGAAAATCATTCCATCAGGAGTAATAAAAGAATAGTTAAGCTCTGTATTATTTTTCCAGATATTTGTCAGCTTATTGCCCTGTTTATAAGCAGAAGGAACATGACTATTATCATCAACTTCATGAACAATTTTAAATACTTTTTTTATTTCAGATGAAATACAGCTAACATCATTACCGCATAATATCAAATTTGTATTTTCAAGAGAAGTAACTTCATCGTTTGCCATTAAACGTTTAAATCCATTAGCCAAAATCGATTTAGCTTTCTTGTTTTGTGATTCTAAAACTTTCTCATTTGTTTTTTCTGATAAAACCGGCAGAGTTAATGCGGATATAATACCGATTATTCCAAGTGTTATCAAAACCTCAGCCAGAGTAAACGCTTTAAATTGTGTTGCTGAGAGGGTTCTAAGCAGCCCCCCCCCCGAAACCCGCTCTATTTGTACATTTCGCATACTAATCTCCTTTCTCATAAAATTTATTTTATCATCTGTGTGATTTAATGCTATACTCCAAATTTATGAATTTCTATATAAAATGATAAAATTCTATAAAATATGGGCATAATGTTAACATACTGTTTAGAGGAGATTTATATGGAAGAAAGCTTAGACCTTAACGCTAAAAGGGTTGCCAAGGCTCAACGCATGAAAATTTTTATTACCTTTGCAGCAGGCATGGCCGGATTACTTTTCGGTTTAGATATCGGAGTAATCTCAGGTGCATTACCGTTTATTACAACTCAATTTGAACTTTCAAGCAGACTTCAGGAATGGGTCGTAAGTACAATGATGCTGGGTGCAGCTCTGGGAGCAATTTCAACCGGCTGGATTTCATTCAAATTAGGTCGTAAAAAAAGTTTGATGACAGGGGCGGCTTTATTTGTAATAGGTTCTATCGGGTCATCACTTGCTCCGAATGTTGAAATACTTTTAATATCACGTGTACTTTTAGGATTTGCTGTAGGTATTGCATCATATGTTGCGCCGTTATACCTTTCTGAAATGGCAGAAAAGGAAGACCGCGGAAAATTGATTTCAATGTATCAAATGATGGTCACAATAGGGATTCTTGTGGCATTTATATCAGATACTGCATTTAGTTACGGCGGACATTGGAGAATGATGCTGGGGATAATCAGTCTACCCGCACTGCTTTTAATGTTTTCTGTTTTTGGTCTGCCTGACAGTCCGAGATGGCTTGCATCTAAAGGAAAGTTTGAAAAAGCCAAAGAAATTTTACGCATGCTTTCCACAACAGACGCAAAAGCTGACGCGGAATTAAACGAAATCCATGAAAGTTTGAAAGTTAAACAGGAAGGCTGGAGTTTATTCAAAGAAAACAAAAACGTCCGCCGGGCAGTTTATCTTGGAATGTTGTTGCAGGCAATGCAGCAGTTTACAGGTATGAACGTAATTTTGTATTACGCGCCTCAGATATTTAAACATGCAGGCTTTGCAAACACTGAACAGCAGATGATTGCAACTGTAATCTGCGGTTTAACCAACGTACTGGCAACGCTGATTGCAATGAAAACCGTAGATAAATCAGGCAGAAAACCTATATTAAAAATAGGTTTTGCAGGGATTGCACTCGGGACATTCCTTTTAGGTGTATGTTTATTTATGATTAATGCAGGATTTAGTGCACTTTGGATTTCTATACTTGCTGTTATAATGACATTATTTACTATTACAAGTTTTGCAATGAGTGCAGGGCCGGTAGTATGGATTTTATGTTCTGAAATTCAACCGCTCAAAAGCAGAGATTTCGGCGTTGCCTGCTCGACTACCACAAACTGGATTGTAAATATGATTATAGGTGCAACATTCCTTACACTTATAAATCATTTCGGAATAGCAGTTACATTCTGGATTTATACGGCATTAAATATATCTTTCGTAATCTTTACGATTCTTCTGATACCTGAAACAAAGGGGATTTCATTAGAAAATATCGAAAAAAATCTTATGGAAGGTAAACGATTACGTGACATCGGTGTTTAAGAAATCAGGGCCCGCTTAAAAAAGCGGGCCCTTTAAATTTATGCTGTTAATTTTTTAGGTTCTTGCTGAGCCTTAGGTTCTTCCTTGTGTGCCGGTTTTGGATGTCTGTTCTTAACGAGAGCATAAATACCGCCTGCAACAGCTAAAGCACCGACCGTATACCATAGAGGCTTATAAGATTTTGCAGCTTTACCGGCAGATTCGGCTGCTGCACCGGCAGCTTCAGCAGCAGGTTTTGAGACCGAACTTCCTGCGCTTTGAACAGTCTCGGACGCTGCGTTTTCTACAGTATTTTCGACAGCTTTTGCATTAGCTTCTTCGTTATCTGCCAGAATGTTACTATATTTAACTATCTTTTGATACAATTCCGGATTAGATTCATCAAGGCCTTTTGCCCTGAATACTTTTTCGAGTGAATCCATAATATTAAATCCAAACCCTTCTTTTAATGAATCCAAATAACTTTTCAGGTAATCTACAGGAACTTTTCTTCTGAATACAGCCGGATCTGCATTCGGAGTTCCGAAAGAATGGTCATTAAATCTGTCAGAGCGCCCGAAAACATCAATAAAGAAGAAATGGTTATTTTTACCGGTTAATGTTTCAGCCCATTTTGCTTTTGCAAACTCAGCAGGTGTTTGTAAATCTTCGGCATCAAGTTTTAGTATTTTGGCTAACGGATTAATTGAGGCATTTTTATGAACCTTATTTCCGTTCGCAGAATCTGGCACACCTTCTGCAATCTGTCTTAACGGCTTGGTATCATGATTTCCTACGCCGACAGAAAGTTCATCAGCAGTCCAGCCTCTTGCTTGAAAAGCTTCATTCGAGCCCCAGCCGTCATCCATATATGTGGTCTGGTAAATATTCACTCTGTCTTTTACAGCAGGAATTAATTTGCCATCCCAAAATGCGCTAAATTCATTAGTACCAGCTTCAAATTCGTAAAGCAAGTTCTTTTTAACATCAAAGTTATCGCCTTTTACTTCTTTAACCCATTTTTCAATTTGTTCTACTAATTTTGTCTGCAAAGCTTTTCTGTTGTCATCAAGGATTTTTGTTTCTCCTTTAGGTGTTACAACAGGAGTAACATAATTCCACGCAGCGTCAAGCCTTAACATATCAGCATCTTTCGCCGCATATTGAATTTTCATTTTTAAAAGTTTATTAGCATCACTTGATTCATCTAAAATCGTGTCAAAATCAAGAGAAGGTATTTTCCAGCCCGGCGCACCCATATAATGATCTTGTTTAAATGCTTTAGGAAAAGCTTTTACTTCATCATCATCAAAATTTAAAGCAACGTCGCGGCAATATTTCATACCGTTTTCATGTAATTTTGCAATACCTTTTTTGTGATGTTCTTCTGCCAGAAACTGTTTAAACTTGAAAAACTCTTTGTCAGGTTCAGAGGCACGTTCAATGTTCAAACGTTCTTCATTATTTTTAACAAATTCGTTATATCTTTTTTTCAGGTCAGAATTTTCGTCAAGAGCTTTAAAACGTTCATGTGCTTTTTTGAGTGCTTTACCTTGCGCACTATCATTACCCATTACATTTTCAAAATTTGCAACAGATTCTTTTTTATCGCTGTTATTAGCCTTAACAATCTCAGCGAATTCATCTTTAGTAAGAATAGAACCGTATTCTTCTGTAGTAAGAAGTTCCGGATTTATATTCTGATCGCCAAGCGACAATGCAGAACCGCGGTAATGCACACCATAGAATTGGTTTACAGGCAAATCTTCAACAACATTAAACCCTAAATAGGTTTTCATATCATTGAGATATTTTAGGGATTCTTCGGAAGTAAGATTACTAACCCCTGTATTTTTTGTTGCTGATTGAGGCATTGAAGTGGACGGCATGATAAATATTGAGTTGCCGGTCTGCCCCGTAAGTTTTTTACCCTCGCTCAAAGTCTCTTTAAAATCTGCAACTTCATTGTCACGAAGAGCTCGACCAAAGCTTAGACGCGGATTAATTCTTGATACTAACATAATACTTTCTACTCCTTTATTTTTTATTGTTACAAAAAACGTAAAAAATTTTTTTTGCTATATATTATCAAATTTGTAAATAATATTTTTACAATATTT
>DVIU01000192.1 GCA_018711035.1 Candidatus Scatousia excrementigallinarum | reverse complement strand
CAATAAAAAAGTCGGCGAATGCCGACGTAAAAAGGAAATAAAAAAGTAAAGGGGGAAAATTTTGAAAAGGTATTACAGATGAAAAAAGGTATCTGATTAGCCGAAAGTTTTGAAAGTGGATTCGACGTTCTTTTCAATAACTTTTTGAACGGCATCCATTTCGGTAGAAATAGCATCTTGTTCAGTATCGAGCTGTTTGAGTCTGAGTTCAAGATTTTTATCTTCAGCCTGAATAATTTCGATTTTAGTGTTGATATCCTGAACAGATTTATCGTAAGTAGCTTTGTCGAATTCATACTGATTCATCGCGTCATCATAAGCTTGCTGGTCAGTAGTAGTGTTAGCGGTAAGCGCATAAGTAATTTCTTCATCAGTACCGGGATCAAGAGTAATGTTGATGAATCTTCCTGTAGAATCTTGTTCTAACTTAGCGTTAACACCTTTGAGTTCGTCAGTTTTCTTAGTAGAACCGACAGTGTAAGCCGGAATGAAAGATTGAGAAGCACCTGTAGTTTCAGAATAGATAGTAGACTCTTTTTCGAGGTCTTTTTTCTTGTAGAAAACCGGATTGTAAGTACCGGAAGTAGTATCTAATCTGTAGTAAACTAACCAATCAGTTTCATTACCTTTGTTGTATTCTTTTTCTAATTTTTCTTTGTAGAGCTTTTCTTCTTGGATTAAATCATTTAATTGATCTTCAGTTAAAGAGCTGAGGTAAGGATCTTTGGCAATAGCCTCGGGATCCGGCATAGTGCCTAATTCTCTGAGGTCTTTAGAGCCAACACTGTAAGAGTAGTTTCCTTCTTCGCCTTTTCTGGTAACGATAGAAGAAGTGGTAGCGACAACCGCATTGTTGTCAGTGTAGCTTCTGGTGTAGCTGACTAAGAAATTACCATCAGCCTGAGCAATGAGAGAAGTAATAGTGTTAGTTAGCGACCCGTCAGTGAAAGTATAAACAGTTTTAGTAAAATCTTGAACAGACGGCGGAGTAGGGACAGTCATACCGAGTAATTGGTTGTAGTAGTTGGCAGACTGGTTAGCGAGCACGGTTCTCTGCTGGTTAACCTGTTGTCCTTCATATTCAACGTTAGTTTTTCTAGCAGTCAGTCCTAAGAACCTGGCCTGCGAAGCTGCCATACCCATGACAAGTACCCTTTCCGATTTTTATTTCCTTGTAATATGTATCGGCAGAAAAGAGTAAAATCTTTAATTTTTTATTCTTTTTCTGTTACTTTTCTTAATATAATTTGGAAAACCCGGTAAATTCAACCATTTAATGGAGGATATTTTGGAGTTTGTTTATTACGAAATCAAGTGCACCCTGTTGGGATGTAAATACATTTTCGCAATCTTTGCATGCTTGTATGTAAAAATCATTATTTTGAAGGAGTTTTTTTGATGTTAAATAGAATTCTGCAGGAGTTTTAACTACAGTACCTGCATTTGTTTTACCGAGAATAGAATAGATATCTTTAAAATTATGCACATCAGGGCCGGATATTGCCGGTTTATTATATACGACGGCCTCAAGCGGATTATGCCCGCCAGTGTGGTTGAAGCTGCCGCCAATAAACGCAAAGTGGCAAATAGAATACATTTTTCCGAGTTCACCAAGGGTATCTAATATGATAATGTCTTTTTCTGTGAAAATATCATTTGCCGAGCGTTTACCGTATGATATTTCCGACTTATCCAGAAGAGGCAGGATTGACGGAACTCTGTTCGGGTGCCGCGGGGCAAGAAGAAGCTTGATATCTGGAAATTCTGATTTAAGCTTTTTGAATGTTTTTAAAACAATTTCGTCTTCGCCTTTGTGAGTACTGCCGGCAATTATTACTCTATAATCTTTTTGACCGATTTCAATATCCGCATCTTTTCGTTTTACATCAAATTTCAGATTGCCCATGATTTCTGTTTTATCGGCGGGCATTCCGATTGAGACATATTTATCTCTATCTTCGCTACTTTGCGCGTAAACAGCCATAAAGTTTTTAAAAACCTCTTTAAAAAACGGCGAGGCGAGTTTATAAGATTTATACGTTGAATCGGAAATTCTGCCGTTTATTATTAAAATCGGAATATTACGTTTATGGCATTTATACGCAAATACCGGCCAGAGTTCTGTTTCAGCGATTAAAACAACGGACGGATTAATATTATCCAGAAATTTATCTGCACAGTGCGGAATATCAAACGGAAAATATGTTATAAAATCCGCTATATGTTCATATTTTTTGTGCGCAATATCCTGTCCTGTTTTTGTCCCTGTTGTGACAACGAGTTTATAATCAGGAAAGGTTTCTTTGATTTTCTTTGCGAGGTTTTCAAGTGCAATAACTTCCCCAACAGAAACTCCGTGAAGCATTATAACCTTTTCATCTTTAAACGGCGGAACGGAATTTCCAAATTTTTCTTTCCAGCCGGCCGATTTTTTGTGGATTACACGTTCGGCAAAATAAAACGGCAGCGATATGTAAAATAAAATTGTACTTAAAATTCCGTAAACTTCCATAAGCTTATTATACACAAAATTTCCGGCGGGGTAAAATATTTATTATAATGTTAAATATCTGTTGACTTTATATATAAAAATCTATAAAATGTGGGTATGGCAATAGTATATTTAAGTTTAGGGTCAAATAAGGGTGACAGAATCGGTTATATTCAGCAGGCGACGAGTCTGCTGGGTGCGGCTGAAAATGTTAGTGTTATAAGGACTTCTGCATTTTATGAAACAGAACCGTGGAATATGAATTCCGATACCTGGTTTGTAAATGCAGTTGTCGAAATCAAAACCTCATTAAGTCCGAAAGATTTGCTTGTTGAATGTCAGAGAATTGAATCTCAGCTCGGCAGAAAACACTCTGAAGCTAAAGGGTATGAAGACCGTACAATTGATATAGATATATTATTTTATAATAAAGATATTATAAATGAAGAAAATATTACTATTCCACATAAATATCTTCATTTGAGAGCATTTATACTTGTGCCTATGCTTGAACTAAATCCCGATTTTGAGCATCCTGTGCTGCACAAAACAATATCTGATTTACATAGTGATTTAGAAAACCCTGAAATGGTATTTTTATATGGTACAAGGGTCGAAATCTAAGGTCGGTGTTATCGGCGGCGGCCCGGCGGGGTGTTTTTGCGCATACTGCCTGCAAAACGATTATGATGTTACCATATTTGAAGCAAAATCTCCGCTGGCAACGCTTCTTCCTACAGGTGGCGGAAGATGTAATCTTGCTCATGCCGAATTTAATCCGGGTGAATTGGCGGCGAATTACCCGCGCGGAGAAAAATTTTTATACTCTGTTTTTTCAAAATTTTCAACTGCCGAAACTTTGGAATTTTTTGAAAAAATAGGCGTTGAAACTTATATACAGAATGATTTGAGAATTTTTCCGCTGTCAAATAGTGCTGTTGATGTGCGTCAGAAATTTTTACAGGCTTTAAATCGTATAAAGTTTATTGAACAGCGTGTAGACAATATTCAGGATAACGGCCGGGGTTTTACTGTTACGTGCGGGAAGTACAAATATAAATTTGATAAAATTGTAATTGCTGTAGGCGGTCACGCTGGTTTTATGCTTGCCGAAAAACTCGGCCACAATATAATAACTCCACGCCCGTCGCTTTGCGGGCTTAAAACAGAGCAAAATTTTTCTGATTTAAGCGGAGTAAGTCTCAGGAATGTTTCTGCTGAATTTTGCGGGAAGACAGCCTCTGGAGATTTAATGTTTACACATACCGGCGTTACAGGGCCATTGATTTATTATATTTCATCAATTATGGCGCGGGAAAAGTTTCCTTATAATATTTATATTGATTTTACAGGTTATATTGATTTGCAGAGCATGCTTAACAAAAATCCTCATAAAAGTATAAAAAATCTTCTATCAGAATTTGTGCCAAAATCTTTTGCCGAATATATTCTGAAAGTTTGCGGAATTCCAGCAAATGATAAGTGTCATTCAATAAACGGTGCAGTAAGAGATAAAATTTTGAACAGGCTTCAAAGATTTGAAATTACAGCTCAAGGCACTCGTCCTGACGGAGAAGTCGTAACTTCGGGCGGTGTTGATTTAAAAGAAATTAACCCTAAAACTATGGAGTCTAAACTTCTTCCCGGCTTGTATTTCTGCGGTGAAGTGCTTGACATTGACGGATTTTGCGGAGGGTTTAACCTGCAAAACTGCTGGTCAACGGCTTTCGTTGCAAGCGAAGGCATCAGGCATTCGCAATTGTAGAACTTGTTTCTTTTTTGGCCTGTTCCATTACTTTGTATTCTTTATTGTTCGGCAAAATATATCTCATTGCTATCATTAACAATGGAACACCTACTCCTAGGGCACCTATACAAATTCCCATATTTTTTAGGACTGACATCCTCTTTGTTTTGATTACTCCGGTTAAATATGCGTCAACATTATCTTTAGGTGCTTTGCTGTATAAAAGGTTAAGTTCGTCTTTTAAGTTTTTAAATTCTTTTATATCAAGGTATGCTCTAGTGTCTATAGGTCTTTCAGAGATATCATCGGCTGTTTTTATTGTTGCTATTAGTTTTGATTTTTTACCCATTTTAACAATGAAGTTATCCTGATTTTCGTGGATAAATTTGTATATGTCTACATCAGATGTGTTTTCGGGACATTTTTTAGCAAATTCATCAAGACTGTGTTTGATTGTTCCGAGTCTGAATGCTTCTCTTAAATCTTTGCTTTCTATTATCCTTGAATCAAGGGATATCGGAGTCGGCTGTTTTTTTGCAAGTGCTTTTTTCTCAAGGTGATTTTTAATTATGTCACCGGCAAAATACATAAATGCCCATGTTCCGCCTTCTTTGATTGTATAGTTAATAAATTCCTGTTTGCTTTCTGAATTTCTCAGTCTTTCTTCTGTAATAGCTCCGTCAAGAAGCATCATATTTTTTGCAGGGTTAAACATAAATTCCTGCAAGGCTCCGTTAAAGCTTATATTTTTATCTTTTTGGCCCTTAAAGCCTTGGAATGCCTGAGGAATTTGATTCTTGTTCAATGTATGGAGTTTCGGTTGTGAATTGTTGTTTTGTTCAGCAAGTTCTTCTTTTGCTTTTTTTAATCTGTAATTCTGTCTGTATTTAGTTAATCCTGTATATGCTGCAATTGCTCCGACGGTTGCAAATGCAAATTTACCTAACGCAAGGTTTTTTACAAGTTTTTCTTTTGATGCGGCTTTTTTTATACTTTCAGCAATCTCTTTTGTAGGTGCCTTTTCTATTGAAAGTGCAAGAATCTCTTTATTCTTAAAGTTGCGTACATCAAATGCCGGATCAATATCCAGTATTTTATAAACACTGTAGTTAGTTAAACCTTTAAAAAACGGAATTGCTCCTAACCATATGGCCTGAGTTCCAAATTCGTCAATAAATCTATCCTGACTCTCTACGTTTTTCCCTGTAATATATGAACCTGCTGTTAAGCCTACACTGTTTGCAACATCTTTTATTGCAAGGGGTAACAGTGAGGAATTACTTCCTAATTTTGAATATAAATAGCTTGTTGAAATCATTTTCCTTAATTATCTCCTTTAAACTGCTTAACTTAAGCAGTTCACTCAATCTGCGTACTACAAGCCCCAGATTAAATTCATAAGTTTGACGAGAGGGGCATTCGCCTTTATGATTGAGTTTCGTCGAAGTTTTTTTGACATTTTACTAACCTTTCACTTATTTTGTAACGTTCCTGAATTTATTTATTGCTTTTTTTTGTTGTATTTTTTACCTTTTTTAACAAAAAAGAAGACCTTTTTTTCAAAAGGCCTTGTTTATGATTTTTATTTATTCGACAAAAAGTAAGTGTCTTATTATTTAAACAAGCCCTTGAATTTACTTACTATACGTCGGTATTGAATTGTTGTGTTTATCATCGCTTATACATTATAACCACAAATTTTTTTCTTGTAAAGTCTTTTTGTTGCAATTTAAAGAGTATTTTGCTAAAATTTCTGTTACAGGGGGGGGAGAATATGCTGTTATTATTCTGTTCTATAATTTTTGTTCTTGCGGCTTCTTATTTTGTTGCGAATATTCTTGATTCCAAAAATATTGTTAATAATATAATTTTCTTTTTTATATCCGCATTTGCAAACATTGTATTGACGTTTGAAGTTCTTTCTCTATTTTCTGGCATTACAACCAGCAATGTTCTTTTTGTAAATTGCTTATTTGCTCTGATTAGTATTCTCTGGTGGTTTGCAAAAAAATGTCCCGTTCTCAGGTATGATATAAAGGACGGATTCAGAAGGCTTTTAAACTCCTTGAAACTTGATAAAACACTGATTTATTTAATGCTGGGCTTTTTGTTTGCGTGCATTATTTCTCTTGTATTAATTGCAATAATCCCCGGCGTGGATGTTGATTCATCATCATATAGAGTTGTAAGGTCTTTGTTCTGGATTGAGCACGGGAATTTAAATCAATTTCCGGCTGCTGAGGCCAGAATGCTTATGTTTCCGATAAATTCAGAGGTTTTATACGCATGGTTTATTTTATTTTTGAAAAGTGATTCATTTTTATTTATTTTTAATTTTTGCGGGCTGTGGCTGTTTCTTGTTTCTGTTTACGGAATTTTATCACAGATTACGATATCCTTACGGAAGAAATTATGGGTAGTGCTTATTTCAGCGTCGATACCTTTTGTTATTTTAAGATATACCGGTCTTGAAACAGGTGTAATTATTGCGGCTCTTGTATTGAGCTGTATATATTTGTATATTGAATATTTAAAAAATTACAAAAATTCTCTCTGTTTTATGGCAGCTCTTGCGCTTGCTCTGGGTATAGGTACAAAAACAACTGTGATTTTGATGATGCCTGCCATAGTTTTGTGGTTTATATGGTACAGTATTTATTGTGAGAAAAAGTATTTTTATAAACCTATAATCAGATTTAGTTTATATTTTCTTATTTCATTTTTACTTTTTGCTTCATATAATTATGTTTCAAATTTTATTAATTACGGACATTTTATTTCAGCCTTAAATGTTGCTAAAGGTCATTCAAATACTGACGGCTTTTTATCAACCTTTTCTAATCTTTACAGATATATATTTGATTTTTTTGCATTTCCGGAGTTCAGATGGAGTGCTGAATTATCTTCTAAAATTCTCCGTCTTCGTGAGGGCTTGTTAACATTAATAAATGCAAATAACGGTTTTGGAAAAACCTCAGCTATTTATACTTTTGTTCATTATACAGTATCATCGGCAAGTTCTTCTTTCGGATTTTTCGGGCCTTTGCTTTTTATTCCGGCTTATATATACACTGTTTACAAAAGTTTTTGTGTGAAAAACCGAAAAACTTTATTGCTTGTTTCTCTGGTATATATATTTCTTGTTACCGTATTTATAATGTCGTATAAACTTGCGTTTATGAGTTATAATATTCGGTTTATTTCTACTTTTGTACTGTTG
This sequence comes from Candidatus Scatousia excrementigallinarum, assembly GCA_018711035.1. Classification (GTDB taxonomy): domain Bacteria; phylum Cyanobacteriota; class Vampirovibrionia; order Gastranaerophilales; family Gastranaerophilaceae; genus Scatousia; species Scatousia excrementigallinarum. The sequence goes on along the minus strand of DVIU01000192.1, from coordinate 835 downwards.
ACTGTGCCGGTTTTAGCGTATTTTTATAATAAAAGATACGGATTTTATAAGGTATTGATATCTTTTCTTGCTATATGGTATATGTTTGCGTTATCTGTAAATGTTTCGTTATATCCTGTAAAAGGTCTGTTAAATGCTTTTAATCAGGGTGCAACTCTGGATAAAATACGTGAAATTGAAGAATGTTCATTTTTTACGGAAGATTTGGATATTAATAACTATAAGGTTAGGGATGTTTTCTGTATGGTAAACAAAAGTATTAAAAAGTTCCGTCCTGAAAACAGAATCTTATATTTTGCTTCGGCTGAAGATTCCTTGATGCCGATAAAAAGACTGATGTTTGAAGGCTATCGAATAGATGTTGCGCTGGCTGCCGATATTGATAAGGTTAATATAGACGATTATAATATTATAATTACATGTAACGATTCACAAACCAGTGCTGTAATCTGGTCATTTGATAAGGAGCTTGATAAATACGGTTATAACTATAACAAAGGGATTTTATGCAATTATTTAAGTCCTGATGATAAGTTTATAAAAAAATTGTCTGAAGAACGAGACTTGGTTGACAAATCTACTTGCTATTTTAATAAGGAGTTTTATAAAAACTACAACCTGAAATTACTTAATAAAACTACTTACCGGTTAGGTTCAAGAGAGGACGGTTCTGTTGAACGCAAGACGTTTAAGCTCTATGAAAATATGAACAATCCGGTTATCAGGTAGAGTGGAGGGTTGTGTGTCATTATTTCTAATCTCTTTATTTTTAGTAAGTTCTTTTTCTTTTCTGAGTGCAAACATACTTGATTCAAGGAATTTAACAAATAATATT
>DVIU01000011.1 GCA_018711035.1 Candidatus Scatousia excrementigallinarum | reverse complement strand
CGGATAGAAATGTTGTTACGTTTTCATTCTTTATCTTGTTTAAGATCAGCTTTTTTAGCTCTTTCTTTAATTTCTTGCAACGGCTGTCCCGTTCGTTGTAGCCAAATGGTAATCCTTTCGGGCGGTGCCCTGTAAACATACACACAGCCAAAATAATTATCTCCTATAACCCATATTCGGGTAATATTACAATTATTTTATAGGTGTGTCTATGTTATGTCAACCATTCTACCCGAATATGGGTAAAATGGAATTAATACTCTGTTATCATATATTAACCGAATACGGGTAATAATGGTTGATATATGGAATATTCAGTAATAATCGTCAGACGAATACAGCAACTTTGCAAAAAGAAGGGTTGCTCAATAAATAAGCTTGCCACTATGAGCGGGGTTAAGCAATCAACTTTAGACAATCTTATGCGAGGGATTACAAAGAACCCTGGGATCGTATCGTTGCATAAGATAGCCAATGCTTTTAACATGACCCTTGCTGAGTTTTTGGATTTTGATGAGCTGAACGAATACAGCTTTGAAGATAACAACGAAGAATAAGTCCCCTGAAACAAGTTCAGGGGACTTATTCCTTTTTCGGCAAAATATTTTACCCGTTCTATTGAAAGAAACGAATATATATGTTATAATAATGTTATAAAGCGTTAGGAGTTTAATATGACTTTTGGAGAAAAGGTAAAGTTTGCTCGACTACAATTGTTTTTAAGTCAGGAAAAGCTTGCTAAGGAACTGAATGTATCGTTTGCTACGATAAACAGATGGGAACGCGGTCTCTGTGAACCCAATTATGAAGGGCAGAAGACCTTTCATGATTTTTGTGAGAAAAATCATGTCAAGTTTAAAGAATAAATTTTATATATGACAACATCTGTCATGTTTAATATGCTATAATTTAAATAGTTAACTTGGAGAAGATTTATGAACGAGAAAATAATAGTTATCCCCGAAGGAAAGATCTGTGATTATATTGATGGTAAATTTCGCAACGATACTCCTGAAGAATATGTAAGACAGACCATTGAAAAGCGTCTTATTAACGAACACAAATATTCAACTAAGCAAATAAGAATAGAATATACATTGCAACTTGGCTCTAGAAAGCCAAGAGCGGATATTGTTATTTTTGATAAGACTTGTTTAGAGCCGACAAATCAAACCCAGAACAATATTAAGCTTATTATTGAGTGTAAGAATGAAAGTGTAGATGCGAGAAACGCAAAAGACGGTGTTGAACAATTAAAATCCTATATGTCTGCATGTCCAAACTGTGAATGGGGAATGTGGACGAATGGAAGGCAAAAAGAAGTTTTTAAAAAATATACTGATGACCATGGCAATATAATGTTCATGGATTATAATGATATCCCTTCTGCGGATGGAAATCTTGACGATGTAAACAGACCGTCGCGTACTTCTCTGAAAAATGCCTTTGACGATAATTTGCTGTTTGTATTTAAGACTTGCCATAATCATATTCATGTGAATGATGGTTTGCAAAAACAGCCAGCATTTTTTGAGTTGCTTAAAGTAATTTTTTGTAAAATTGAAGATGAACGAAATATTCCTAAGCTTCTTGAGTTTTATACCACATCCGAAGAAAGGTCTAATCCTGATGGGCAGTTAACTGTAATGAAGCGAATTTCAAAAATATTTGAAAAGGTTAAGACGAAGCACGGTAAAATATTTGATGCAAATGATAAAATAAAGCTTTCTCCGCGTAGTCTTGCCTACATTGTCAGCGAGCTTCAAAAATATAATTTATTAAATACAAATATCGATATTAAAGGAAAAGCCTATGAGGAGATTGTAGGCGCAAATTTACGTGGCGACAGAGGCGAATTTTTTACACCTAGGAATATCATGAAGATGACGGTCGAAATGATAAACCCTAAACTTGATGAAAAGGTACTTGATAGTTCATGTGGCACAGGTGGTTTTTTAGTAACAGCTATGACGCATGTAATAAAGCAGCTTGAAAAAGATTTCTCTGTTGAACTTGGGCGCAATAAACCTGAATGGACAAGCGACGAAACAAAAGCTTTCCAAGACAGAATATCTGATATGGCGGCGGCAAACTTTTTTGGTTTTGATATAAATCCCGATTTGGTCAAAGCCACGAAAATGAACATGGTAATGAATAATGATGGTAGTGGCAATATCTTGCAAACCAATTCATTGCTGCCTCCTCATGAATGGTCTGACGAGTTTCGCACAAAACTTGCCGAATCTCTACATATAGATAAAAGCGAATTACGAAATTTTAACGATTTGCAATTTTTTGATGTTATTGTAACAAATCCTCCGTTCGGCAGTAAAATCCCAATTAAAGATGAAGCGATTTTAAAACAATATTCTCTTGCTCATATCTGGAATTGTGATAAAAAGTCCGGGGTATGGACAATGTCTGATAAATTACAAGCTTCTGTACCTCCAGAAATATTATTTATTGAGAGGTGCACTCAATTTTTAGTGCCTGGTGGCAGAATGGGTATAGTTTTACCGGATTCTATTTTAGGAGCTCCAGGTTTAGGCTATATAAGAGAATGGCTAATAAAGAATCATCGGATAATTGCAAGCATAGATTTGCATGCAGATACATTCCAGCCGAGAAACGGCACTCAAACTTCGGTTTTGTTTTTGCAGAAGAAAACGCAGCAGCAAAAAGACGATGAAGAAAAGTCGTCCACTATGGCAGATTATAATATATTTATGGCAATGGCGGAAAAAATAGGTCATGATAAACGCGGTAATACAATCTTTAAGCGTGATGACGAAGGCAATGAGATACTTGTCAATGATGATTCAAGTGTTGTGACAGATGATGATGTGGTTAAACATTCCAAGAAAAAGAAAGTGATTGATGATCAGACCGCCGAAATAGCTGAAATATTTAACAAATGGAAAATAGCGGAGGGAATTGCATGGTAAATTTACACGACAGGAGCGAAATAAAGTGGTGTTCTGTTAATCTCTCCGATGTTTTTAGTCGAGGTAAACGCCTTGAAGCGAGCGTATTTGATGTTGAGGCAAAGCGTGCAAGACAGATTATTTTTAAAGGAAAATTTCCGGTTGCATACATTGGGGGAGAAAACGGTTTAACGACATCTTATACGGGCGCAAGGTTTAAGCGTATTTGGTTAGAGAAATCTGATCTGCCTATATATCAACCATCTTCTATAGTAGATATAAAACCTATTCCCGATGGTTATATATCTAAATTAACACAAACAAATGTCGAAAAACTGAAAGTACATAAAGGTCAGATATTATTAACTTGTTCAGGTACAATAGGTAAGGCTACATATGTTTCAGAAACTTTAGATAATAAAATATTTAGTCATGATTTATTGCGTATAAATTGTAATGAGCCTAGCGATGCTGGCTACATTTATACCTATTTGATTAGCAAATTAGGCAACAAAATATTGCTTACAAATAGCTACGGTGCCGTTATTACTCATATAGAATCAGAACATTTATCGACAGTTCCTATTCCTAATCCTCCAAATGAAATAAAATCAAAGATAAATGATTTGATAGTTAAGTCTTTTGCTTTAAGGGACGAATCAAACAAGCTAATTGATGATGCTACAAAATTACTTATTGACGAGCTTAAATTACCGCCAATTGAAAAATTGGAATTGGATCTATATGACCCAAAAGCCTCCGTCGAGACATATTCCGTAAAACTTAGCAATTTAAAAGGTCGTGTTGATGGTTCATATCACGTACCTGTTGTTCAGGCAATTATAGATTGTTTGAAAGCTAATGCTGCCGAAGTAACAACTATTGGTGATAGACGTATTAGTCGACAAATAATTCTTGCGGGAGTATTTAAGCGTACATATGTTGAAGAAGAATATGGATATCCCTTCCTTGGCGGGAAGGAAATAACGCAATTAAATCCCAAGACAGAAAAGTATTTGTCGAGAAACATTCACAAAAAACGTTATGAAAAGGAACTTAAAGTTGCTGAAAATACTATTTTAGTGACAGATAGAGGGACTATTGGAATAACAGCACTAGTACCTAAACACTGGAATGGTTACGCTGTAAGTCAAAACGTATTAAAGCTTGTACCTGCTGACGATAATATTGCTGGTTATATTTATATATTCTTAAATAGCGAATGGGGAAAAAGATTGCTGTGTCGGCAAACTTATGGATCAGTTGTTGATATGATTGATAATAATAGTTTATCATCAGTAGAAATTCCTTTGCTAAAAAATGAATCCATACAAAATCAAATTAATTTATTTGCTCTTGAAGCAAATCAAAAACGATATGAAGCATATTTGGCTGAGCAAGAGGCTTTAAGAATTATGAATGAAGAGGTTATCTTTGCTAAGTAATTTAAAATTTAAACATAGATTATTAAGCATCTTTCATTATTCTTAAAACTAAAAAACGGGGGAGGTAATTATATGAGTAAAGTCATGAAATTTATATGGTCATGTATTTCTTTAACCCCATTATTTATTGTGCTAGGGCTGGTATTTTTAGCGGATTGGTTATGGAAGCAAACATTTTCATATTCAGAAGTTTGCTTTATAATATGCTTATCTATTGCAATTGTCCTAATTCTTTTATTTGTTCTAATTATGACATTCATTATTAAGCACCTGGATAAGATCAGCTTTGGCATTGAAGAAATTGAAAACAAAGACGACACAGTTGCTTCCGGTATGCTAACTTACTTATTGCCGCTAGTCACTATATCATTTGCTGAAATAAACTGGGTTGCTTTTGGTGGGCTAATTATTGTTATGGTAATATTGCTTTTCATAACAAGAATTGTTCTATTTAATCCTCTGCTATATTTTCTGGGGTATAAATATTACTCTATAAAAGCAGAAAGCGGGGTTAAGTATACGTTAATAACAAAGGCCAAAAAATTCAAAAAAGGAGAGTGCAAATCCTTTGTTGAACTATTTGATAATTTGTACCTTGAGGTAAAAGACAAAGATGATAAATGAAACAAGTTCCGTTTTTCTTTTAACAAGTAAGAAAAATCATTATAAAATTTATAGGTTAAACTGTGATGGCACGGTTAAATCCATATTTGTCAATATTTTTAATTCACCATTAAAAGATGAGTTGGTTGAATATGAGGAAATTCGTTTCCAACTTGGTTATGAATTAAATAATGATGAAATTTGGAAGATTGATAATTTTAATATTCCGCAGGAAATTTGTTCAGCTTTGGAATATCCAGATACAATAGATTTATATTCACCTGCTGATAAAACAGGATTAACTGTCGATGGATATTCAATAAAGTGCTTGTTTATGGGAGAGATTGTTGAAAATAAACCTCGTATTGTCTTTCAACGATTTGAACAATCACAGATATTCAAAAGAAAACGGCCTTCAATTATCTATAAGAATAATATATTTACACAAAATAACGATTTTTGTCTTAATCTCCTTGAAAGGCCAGATGCAGTCTATTATGATGGTACTTTTAAATTTATTAATTACACAAATGCGAACAAAGTTCTGCCATTAGGTAATTACTATAGAGAGGCCACCCAAGAGGAAGTTGATAGCTTTAAAGCGGCAAGCACTTTTGCTTTTGAAGATGAATCTGTTTTTGATAAGTATGCAGTAGCGCATAATGTTAGAGGGCAGATTGCTAAAATTTTAGATAGCAAAGTATTAGAAGAACATTCTGCTGAAGATTTAAAACGAAAGGCGCATGAATACTCTATAGAAATCAATGTACAAGATAATAAAATTATTATGCCAACAACAAAGAAGGAGATAAAATACTTTCTTGTTTTTCTTTCAGAAAAAATTTATAAAGGTCCCTTGTCTGGTAAAACACTTATTTCAAGCAGTACCCGAGAGAAAGAAGAATAGTTAAAAATGAGAGCAGTTATTTACGCTCGATATTCGAGTGACAACCAGACCGAAGCTTCGATAGAAGGTCAGATACGCGAATGTATGGAGTATGCGACCTATAACGATATTCAGGTCATCGGCAACTACATAGATCGTGCGTTCTCGGCAAAGACAGACCATCGCCCTGAATTTCAGCGAATGATAAAGGACAGCTATAAGCACGCCTTTGATTGTATTATCGTCTGGAAGTTGGACAGGTTTTCCCGTAACCGCTATGATAGCGCGCACTATAAAGCTCTGCTACGCAAGAATGGAGTAAAGGTCATCTCTGCAAAGGAGACAATAGCCGAAGGCTCTGAGGGAATACTGCTGGAAAGTGTCCTCGAAGGGATGGCAGAATACTATTCAGCTGAGCTTGCCGAAAAGGTAACGCGCGGGATGAAGGAGAACGCCTTAAAAGGCTTGTGGAATGGAGGC
>DVIU01000191.1 GCA_018711035.1 Candidatus Scatousia excrementigallinarum | reverse complement strand
GCGTGCATTATCTTTGTGACCAACCTTGCGCAGTATGCCGTAAAGGGGTACGAGGTAGATGCCATGGATTTTGTGGTAAAGCCGATAGACTATCCCTCTTTCGAAAGCAAGTTCAAAAAGGCGCTTTATATTTCGCAGTCTGCGCACACTTATTCTATAATTCTGCCGCTGAAGGCTGGCTTCAGAAAGCTTGCCGTGGAGGATATCGTCTATGTTGAGGTGCAGGGACATATTCTGACGTTTCATTTGAAAGATGAAATTGTTTCGCAGCGTATGCCTCTTTCCAGGGCTAAGGAAATGCTGGGCGAAGATTTTGTACAATGCAATAAATGTTATCTTGTAAACCTTGCCTATGTAAACGGGGTTACCGCCGATACCGTCACGGTTGGCAGCAATAAGCTTGAACTTAGCAGGCTGAAAAAGCGGGAGCTTTTAGATTCTCTTGCGGCATTTTTAGGGAAGAGAGGATGATGGAATATATTGACGCCTTTTTCGATTATGCGGTTCAGTATTCAAACAGCATATTTGCCGCATATCTTCTGTTTTGTTTCTTTTTAAAAAAGCGCAGGTTTTTTTGGCTCAGGCTTGGACTTTCGGCGGCGGTATGGTTCGTGCTCATGACGGTGTTGGGGTTTGAATACAAGATCAGATATATGTTCAACTCGCCATACAATATAACCGTTGCGCTCGGTTTTCTGTTCATAACCGTGCTTGCGGGCTTTCTTTGCCTCGTCAGTTTTAAAATGTGCTGGAAGGAGGTGCTTTTCTGCGGCATCGCCGCCTGTTCGGTGCAGAGTATAGCCAGCAATGTGGCGTCATGCATATATCTCTATGCGTTGAACGAATTTATGGGCAAGCGCACCTTTGAATTTATAGTGATCTGCATTGTTTATGCGGCCGCATATTTTTTGTTTGCAAAGAGAATGAAAACTGCCGGAGCGCTTGTACATATAAAATCGTACAAGATTTTATTTGTTTCTCTCGTACTGATAGTAGTAAATTTCCTGATAAACTTTTTGTACAAAGACGGAACGAAGGATGCGGCAGACGATCTGACTAAAATGCTGCTTACGCTTTTTGTCATTAACAGTACTGTGATAAGTCTTTTAGTGCTCTTCCTGCAGTTCGGTTATTTCGGGCAGAGCAAACTCGAGCAGGATAATCAAGTGCTTGACGAGCTTATACGCATGCAAGGCAAACAACAACAGCTTTCAAAAGAGACTATAGATCAGATAAATTTGAAGTGCCACGACATTAAAAAGCAGATCGCCCTTTTGATAGATTCCCTGGCTTCCTTCGACGAGAAGAAAAAGTTTGTCGACGAGGTGCAAAAAACTGTAGCTATATATGAAGAAACAGCTAATACGGGCAACGAGGCGCTCGACGTGCTCCTCACCGAAAAGCTGCGCTATTGTTTGGGGCAAAAAATAAGATTTTCATACATTGCCGACGGCAGCGCGCTCTCCTTTATGGACTCTGCCGATATATGGTCGCTCGTCGGCAACGCGCTTGACAATGCCGCCGAGGCCGTTAAAGACGAGGCGGAGGAGCACAGGGAAATCTCCTTTAAACTCGGCAGGCGCGACAACCTGTTGCAGATCCTGACAGTAAATTACTGCGCCGTACCCCCGCAGATGGTGAACGGACTGCCCGTATCCACCAAGCGCGAGAATAAAAACTATCACGGTTTCGGCATGAGTTCAATGCGGTATATCGTGGAAAAATACGGTGGCGGAATGAATATATACGCGGGCGACGGGATTTTTCGTGTGAGCATCGTGATACCTGTCCCGCGGGATCCGGAATAAACGATATTTGAATTTAAAACACATCAAAGGGAAAGGCTTTTTAGGGCTTTTCCCTTTTTTCAGGACATTAACGTGCTATTTCAGGGCAAAATTCAGCATATTTTTACATATCGCGTTATACTGTGCTCAAGCAAGTCGGTTTTGTAAAGTTTTTGCAGGGCCGCAAAATTTTTAACAAAAGGAGCGAAAAATGATGAAACGCAAAACAATTCTTGCCGCCGTTCTTGCGGCAGTAGCCGCGCTCATATGCGCATTCACTCTTGCAGGTTGCGGAGGAGATGAAGTGGAAAAGATCGAGGGCAGCTCGGGGCTTGAATATCAGCTCAGCGCCGACGGAACTTACTACACTGTTACAGGCGTGGGCACATGTTCAGATGTGGATGTGGTCATAGGTAATTGGCACAACGATTTGCCCGTGCGCGGGATAGGCGAAAGGGTGCTGCGCAACTTTGACTACGACGTAAACAGCATAACCGTAAGCCAGGGGATAGATCTGTTCGGCGCGGCGGCCGTAAGCAACTTTACGATGAAGCGGCTCGTTTTGCCGAACGGTATCGAAACGTACGGCTCCGCGGCTTTTATCCGTAGTGAAAAACTTGAAGAGATAGTGTTCGGGACGGGACTTAAGAAAATAGAATATGACTCATTCATGGGTTGCGGCGAAGATGTGACCATCTACTTCCGCGGCACGGAGGCGGAGTGGGCCGAAGTTGAAATAGAATCTCAGGGCAACGAGCTCATAGACGGTTACACCGTAGTCTGCAACTATACGGGCGCATGATGAATTTCCGCCGCGCAGTTTTCTGCGCGGCGGTATATGGTGAAAGCTATGCTTAAAGTATTAAAAATGACAAGATTGTGGGCGGGGCTTACCGCGATCTTAGCGGGACTTCTCTGCTGCCTGGTCGTGGGTTCGGGCGTGGCCGAAGCATATTCGGGAACAATAAACCAGGCGCTGAACATTACCACCAGCGAGATAGTAAACTCAGACCCCGACCCCAATGAGGACACAACATACTACAAGAGCATGTTCGGCGACTTCAACGAGGCCAACCTCGAAAAGCTGAGGGCAGCCACCCGCGAACAGGTCGTAAACGAGATGCGCGAAGGCGCTGCCCTGCTCTATAACCAAAATTCGGCGCTCCCCATGCTCACCGAAACGCGGATAACGCTCTTCGGGCGCGCTGCGGCGTCGCCCTCTTACCAGGCGCAGTCTGCGGGAAATAAGATAACCGACAGTACCGCCGACAAGGTCGATTTAAAGACCGCCCTCGAGGGCGAGAGCTTTGAAATAAACGAGAGCGTGTGGAACGCGCTCCGCGCGAGCGAGACTACGCTCACCGCAGGTTCGGGCGCGGGCTTTGAAGAGACCCCCGGGTTTTATCAAAGCTGCATGGGCCGGGTGGGCGAGTATGACGATGCTGCGGTTGTAGTTCTGACCCGCCAGGGCGCGGAGGGCACCGACCTTGCGATGGACGACATAGATGACGACGGACAGACGGTGCTCAGCGCGCTCGCCCTGCACAGCAACGAGCGCGAGATGTTAAAGCTCGTGCGCGAAAGGTTCGATAAGGTCATTGTTCTCCTCAACTCTGCCAATCCCATGGAGGTGGAGGAGATAGAGGACTATTGCGATGCAATACTCTTTATCGGCTACCCGGGGCAGTACGGCTTTGAGGGCGTGGCAGAGATTCTGCGCGGCACAGTGAACCCCTCGGGGCGCATTGCCGATACTTACGCGGTAAATTCGCTCTCGGCTCCCGCCGCGGTAAATTCGGGCACGCGCACGCCGCTCTATTCAAACGCAGACGAGATAAATTCACGGCTCGGCTCGTCTGAAAAGGCGACCTACATGTCCTTCCAGGCAGAGAGCATATACGTTGGCTACAGATACTATGAGACGAGATATAACGACTGCGTGACCGGGCTGGGCAATGCAAACTCTGCCGCGGGCGCTTCAAACGGCGCCTCTTTATGGGAATATACCAATGAGGTTTCATACCCGTTCGGTTACGGCCTGTCGTACACGACCTTTTCGCAGACTCTCGACAGCGTGATGGTGGAGGCTGATAAAATAACCGTGCAGGCGACCGTCACCAACACTGGTGAAGTTGCGGGCAAGTCGGCTGTGCAGGTGTATGCGCAGACTCCGTACGGCGAATACGAGGTGCAAAACGGCGTTGAAAAATCGGCAATTCAGCTGATGAACTTCGGCAAGACCGACATACTGAAGCCGGGCGAAAGTGAAACGCTCGCCATAGAGCTCGACCCGTATCTTCTGGCGTCTTACGATGCAAAAAATCTTCAGACTTACTACCTCAGCGAGGGCGAATATTACATAGCCATAGGCGAAAATTCGCACGATGCGCTCAACAATATTCTCGCCGCGCAGGGGTATGACACCGAAGACGGCATGGACTACAGCGGCGATGCCGCCAAAGTCTACAGCTACGAGCAGGCGTTCGACGACGAGACCTATGCCTTCGGCGAAAACGGCGCGGAGATCAAGAACAGGTTTGCTGACTGCGACCTCAACTACTGGCAGAGCGGCGCGGGCACATACCTTACAAGGAGCGACTGGGCGGGCACCTATCCTACGGAGCAGACGGTTATTGCCGCTTCGGCCGAGATGATAGATGCGCTCAGCGGCGAATGGTATGAAAAACCTGCAAGCGCGCCAACATACAACGAGATCGCCTCGCAGTTCGGGCAGAACAACGGCCTTACGATAATCGATATGCGCGGCGTGCCGATAACCGACACCGAAACGTGGCGCAAATTCATATTCCAGATGGATCTCGACGACCTGCCCATAGCCACGGGCGCAAACTTTGTGAACGAGGCCATAGAGCCGCTCTCGCCATCGTTTGTCGTCGGCGACGGGTGCGACAGCGTTGCGGGCAACATAGTCATCTACGAGCAGAGCGGAACTAGCAAGGCGGCAAGCAGCTCCGACAGGGCAAAAGTTACCGTCGCCTGCGTGCGCTACTGCAGCAAGCCCATACTTGCGGGCACGTTCAACCACGACCTGTACGCTTCGCGCGGCAAACTTATGGGCGAAGAGGGGCTGTGGCGCGGAAATCTCGAAAATTTCGGTACGGGCGCAAACATGCACCGCACACCCTTCGGCGGCAGGAACTTTGAGTATTTCAGCGAGTGTTCTACTCTTACATATATCGCCGCCATGGACGAGGTGGAGGCTATGGAGACGACGGGCGTGCATGCCGTCAGTAAACACTTTACGGGCAACGACCAGGAATTTCAGCGCGAGGGTGTTTCGGTGTTCTTCAATGAACAGGCTTTCCGCGAGGGCAATCTGCGTGCGTTTGAAGGCGCACTGCGCGAGGCGAAGGCGGGCGGGTATATGTCGTCATTCGAAAGGCTGGGCACCGTGTGGTCGTCGGCAAGCTACGCTATGAATACCGAAATCGTCAGGGAAGAGTGGGGCTATCAGGGCCACTCCATGACAGACGGCGCGGCTGCGGGTACCGGATATGTAAACCACGGCGCTTATAAAGACCACGCGGTTGAAGTATTCGCGGCGGGCACGCAGCAGTGGTGTCTCGACAGCAACGTCGGCCACGGTATAGCTGCCATGCAGATAGCGCGCCAGACCAACGACGGATATATTCTCGAGCTGCTGATCGACGCCGCCATTCACTGGGAATACGCCATAGCAAATTCCGGTGTTGTAAACGGTATATCTGCAAATTCAAGGATAGTATCGATAACTCCCTGGTGGAGAACGGCTATAGACGGTGCGATAACAGCGTTCTCAGTGCTCGCGGCCGCCGGCGCTGCGGCGCTGATCGCCGGCACGGCTTTGAACTGGCGAGAAAAATTGCTTGAAAAGCGCGTGGAGGGCAAAAAAGATGAAACTGTTTGACAGGTTAAAGCAAAAGTCGGTCGGTTATTATCTCTTTCTTGTTGCAGCCGCGCTCGATGTGATAACGCTCATTATATATACTGTATATATAGCGGGCGGCGGTAGAGCGGATGCGATAGTATTTATTGCCTTAGTCCTAAGCATTGTGGTCGTGGCGGTGCTTTTCTTTTACGAAGGACTGTTTGGCGATATCATGGCGGCTGTCCCCGCCGTATGTTTTGCGGTAACTCTCGCATTCACGCTCGAAGGAAGCGTGGGTAATATCGCCGACTCGGTTGAAAATATAGTGATGTACGGGCATAAAGAACTTGCGGTATACAACTATGTGCTTGCTGTACTTTCCATTGTAGGTTTTATAACCTCGGCTGTTGCCTGTTTCATGCGCAGAACAAAGAGGCATAAGCGAAGTGACGAATAAGAGCGCCCCGACGGCATAAATGATATGCACCCCAAAAGTTTGTCCAACTTTTGGGGTGCATATCATCGGCGCGTTCGATGACGGCCGTCCCTGAAATAAGCGCCGAATATGGGAAGTTTGCCAGCGCAACGGCCAGACAGGGCAGGCACCATAGATAATCTGCGCCGCGCATGCGTGTGCCCCGCACAAAAAATATGTTGTAGTTGCACAGCGCCGCCACGCCTGCTATTGCGCCCGTAAGGGCCGCACGGGCAAGGGCATCCCGCCACAGTGCGTTTTCAAGTTCGTCGTTTGAAAGATTGACGGGGGCGAAATAAAATACCGCAAAAGCGGCGGCACAGAGCACAACGGCTGTTGCCGAAATAATTATTCTTGGCTTTTTTTTATAGAAAAATTATATAATCAAATCCCCGAAAATGTCAAATAAATGCCATGCGGAGTATGGCCGTATCGCGGCCGTGGCTAAAAAAATCGGCATTTTCAGGAGCGCATGCGAGGGGGAAAGGAGGGGGTGCGAAAATGGCAAAGCGGAGCAGGCCTGCATATAATGTTAATAGGCGCAGATGCGCCTGTTTTACAAGAGGTATGTATGAATTTTGATAATGATTGCCGCCCTGTTTGCGGGGCGGCCGATATAGTCGTGGAAAAGGTGGTCTACGACAGAACCGGTCCCACGGGTCCCACCGGGCCCAGGGGCGCAACGGGCCCCACAGAGCAGGTTACATAAGGGAAATACAAAACAGCTATTCGGTGAAGGGCAAAGCAGCGGCTTAAACAGTCGCTGCTTTTAAAATGGACTTACTACACTTATAATAGAGCAAATATTCTGTCCTTCCCCCTTGATATGTAATGAGGTTTATGTTATAATATGTTATATAAAGAATAATAAGAGGTCGAATATGACATTCGCAGATAAAGTCAAATATGTGAGAATGAAACTTTACTTGAGTCAATCGCAACTTGCCAAGGAAATAGGTGTATCATTTGCAACCATAAACAGATGGGAAAACAAAGACCTTGAGCCACAGCTTGCGTCAATTGGTAGATTTAATGATTTTTGTGAAAAGCATGGCATCATATTTGAGGAAAAGTTATTTGGATAGTGCTGATGTTATGATTTATGTCATTTGTTCTATCATAACTGGAGCTAAATTTTTAAAATAACGTTATCGCATATATTTTTTTAACAAATGGGGAAGAGATATGAGCATGTCTACAAAAGCAATTATAAAAGTTGATTTTAAGAACATTGATAGGGTGAGCTGGAGTAAGTTTTCTCCTGCCATTCTTGTTTTTAATAAAACAATTTTTAGAATCTCCTCGTGGAAAGCATTGCTTAAGATATTTTATTATTTATGTTATAAAGCAGACAGTAAAAATGCGGAATACTTTGATAGCCTAAAAGACCGTTTTATAAGCGTTATTAATGGCAGATTTGCAAGAACTGATAGGAATATAGCCCATACGATTTATCAAATTAAACAAAAATATATATTTTCTTCCACACAGTTTTCCGCCTATGATGGCGTTAAGTTCAGTAAAACTTGTTATGTCTCATGTTATGAAACAAGTACTCCCAATCGGTTTACTGGCTTGGAATATTCTGTAATAGACAATCTAACTGTAATAAATCAAGTAGCAAACGACCTTAAACAAAAAAGACCTACAATTTATTTGAGCAACCCTGAAGCTGACACAAAAACAATAGAAAGCCAAACAAATCAAATCATCAAAAAGCTTACAGACAAAGACTGTAAAGATAGAAAAAAGGAAAAGAGCGTCCGCTATTTTATAGCTCACATAAACGGAGAAGTGCTTTCTCCCGAAGAAAAATTTTATAAACGGATAAATGTGGAATTTGATAAAAAAGTTTTGCTTGGAGATATAGCAATATCTGAGGTAGAAGAAAAATATCTGCATGATTATATGTCTAATTTCTTAAGCATACTTGTCAAAACCACAAGTTCAGCGAACATGCCCTTTTACCCGAAGGTTTTTGCTTTCGGGCTTGTTCGTTATGCAATGAAATGCTATGGTAGGGGTACATTCTTCCCTTATTTTAAACATGAATATGGTATTGAATTAAATGCCGCCAATCAAGGCCAGCTACATGATATTTTTCAACGCATAATGGTAGAATATGATAAGCTTTATGACGAAAAAGCAGCAACAAGAATAGATAACATTAACATGCACTGTTTTGTTACAGACAAATGTGCGCCTCAGTTTTTTGATTATATATTTGATTATTGGAGACTTGATTTAAACCGCAATATAGAAAATATTTATGGGGAAGGCGGGCCGGCGCTTTTTAGCAGACTTATCAATGAAATTAAAGCCAATAACGTTACGGCTGTAAACAATATAATGAAACACACCTCTATGGCGTTGGTAATGAACGAAAAACGCGGACGCATGAGAATAAAACGCTTTTTGCAGCTGATTGACAAATGTTTTTGGGATCATATTGAAGTTCCTCAGACAGGTAATCGTTTTAATCGTCTACTTAAAGATTGGATGGACAATCCTAAAGGCAAATTTCAGGCTGAATATCAAAAAGCAAAACGTCAGACATATCAAAAAGGCGAAAAACTATTATCCCATCCTATTTTGGCTGTTCGGGTCAAAGATGGAAGCTTTTCAATAAAATTGCCGAGGCAAATTTTGCCGCATTGCGAGCAAGATGAATATCCTGTTTGGACAATAGTAGGCGATAACGGTAGAGTTTCCGAGGAAGCCAAACTAATGGAAGGGCGGATAGGTTTATACACTGAAGAATGCGAAATCTCATTGCCTGTAAGCAACCTGTTCGATAACATCCGCATGACGCTCAGTTCCGAAAAGCGTAGGTACGCATCTTTCAATTTCAAAAAAAGCGACATACGTTTCTTCAATGATAAAGGCGTATGCGTGGATCATTCCAAAGGATTTTTGCCGGAAGGGATGTTACTTGCATACTCTAACAGCCCTGATATTCCACAGATTATATATCAGCCGCCAGTGCCTCAGGATTATAGTGACGGAATATATAGGTGCTTATACAATGTGAAGCGCGGCGATATTCTTAAGTTCAATGACGGACACGCCATTCCTGTCGGCAATGACATATCTGAAGGGTTGACAGAAAATGCTTTAGATGGCGCAAAAATGGAACATAACGGAGATATGTTGTCAATATATCCCGTTTTGCCTAAAATAATATTTAAAACAACAAGAGATAGGCTTACAGGAACGGCACTTACTATAACCCGTGCTAATGGGAACGAACAATTCGTCAAGGTTTCAGAACAACACTACTTTGAGTTAAAATTAGATTCGTCTTTAGACGATTCCTATGCTTATATTATCGATTTAAGCGAGTTTATAGGCAAAGATGGCATTTATAAAGTGTTGCTGAATATTCCTGGTACAAAAACAATTAAAATTTATGAATTTGCCTACTTAAAAGATTTCAAATACAAATTTATAAATGCACCATATATATTTAAGGATTCGGGTGAAATATTGTTCCCCGCCTACATTACATTGAACACCGATGACGATTGGACGATAACCCAAACGGATAAGAGCCTGGCGTTCAGTTTCAATGAGCAGACCGAATATGGCAAGAGTGTAAAAGACTGCAAAATTGACGTTGAGTATAACCTTTACGGTAATTCTGTAGTCATTTCAATTGATGTCCCCGCATTGTTCTGGAAATATTCTAAAGAAGATGACTGGAATTATCGTTGCCCTGCCGATGTTTCGCTTAAAAATTTACCACGTACACTGTATGTCCGTGGTCCATTCGATTTTAGAAATAAAAGTTCTAAGCTTTACGTGGATAACAGTGAAAGCTTTGATGAAACCGATGTTTATGCCTCACATCAAAATGGCACAGACTATTATGGTTTTAATCTCAGTAATGTAAAATCGTGGATAGATTACAGTAAAGCGTGCAGGACTATAAATATAGTTTTGGATGGAGTATCGTATCAGTTTTTAAAGGTTATTTGCCACAGTATAATAACGAGTGGCTCAATATACTATGATTATGAAACGCAGGAGTTGCATGGTAAATTTAGTATAATAGGTAATTCGGATTTTACAGTTAAGGTAGAGCATGACGGACAAATTATTGGTCAGGATATACCTTTGGAAAATGGACAATTCCTGCTCGAAACAGACTCGCCAGGTGGTGATTATTTGGTTACGGTCTACGAAATAATTGACGGCGACGATGGGTTTGACGCAGATACTATCAAAATCGGCGAATACACGCTATCATTGTTCGATATAACAAAACTTACAGGAGATACAATTGAACTAAAATCTTTTCGGGACGCCGAGGGTAAATTCCGACCCTTAAAATTGGATCTGCAATATTTTATTGTAGTAGAAGAATTGCTTGAGAACCCCGATATCGACTTAATCAACGGCATATGGAAAGTCGATTTGGGCGATGAAGCTCAATTAAAGAAATGTAGTTTTTATCGCGGTACACTGGGACATTATGACGGAGCAACTACAGTAAAAGATTTTAGCGTTCTTGTTGTATTTTTCAGTAAAGCCGATACAACACAACTTTCGATTTTAAGAGAATACGATGGAGAATACGTTGAGTTGTTATACGACTATAAGACACATTCTCTGGTGCAAAGCGATGAGGGATTGACACGACGACAAAAGCAGGAAAGAATTGTATTATTATCCGACAACAAATATGATTGCGAGGTTGAGATTCTCAAATCAACAATAAGTAACGAGGGAAAATAATGAGTTTTAACGTAATAAACGCATCGGCAAAAATAACTGAGCAGTATCGCCGTTATCTTAAAACAATATTTGATATTGCACAGCCGGAGTATAAGCAACTTTTTAATGAGCAGCTTGAAAGCGCAGACCCATTTCCCAAGGGACCATATCTGGATGTTACAGATTCTTTTGTAAGGGGGCAAAGCGTAAGCCAACTCGTTGACAATGGTGTTTTAAGTTCTGAATTTAAAAGATTGCCTGATATATATGATAAGACATTATATCTCCATCAACAAAAAGCCATTGAAAAGACCTTGGACGGAAAAAATATCGTCGTTTCGACGGGTACCGGTTCAGGCAAAACGGAATGCTTTCTTATTCCCATAATAAACCATCTTATGCGCGAAAAGGAAATCTATGGAAAAATTGAGCCAGGTGTGCGGGCATTATTGATATATCCGATGAACGCGCTGGCAAATGACCAGATAGATAGATTGCGACGCACGCTTGCAAAATATCCCGAAATAACCTTTGGCAGCTATACGGGACAGACAGAGTACAAAAAGGAAAAGGCATTAGAGATATTCAAAAAAATTAACGCAAATCCTGAAACGGGTGAAGTCCCCGTTCGCCTTGAAAACGAGCTGCTATCCCGTGAGGAGATGAAAGAAACGCCTCCGCATATTCTTATAACTAACTATGCTATGCTCGAATACTTGATGTTGCGTCCCGAAGACAGCGTATTCTTTGAAGGTAAGCACGCACATAGTTGGAAATTTATCGTTTTGGATGAAGCCCATACATATACTGGGTCTACAGGCATAGAAGTCTCTATGCTTATGCGTCGCGTTATGGCAAAACTTCACAACCCTCAAATACAGTATATTCTTACGAGTGCAACGCTCGGGGATGAAAATTCTAACGATAAAGTAGTTGAATTTGCAGAAAATTTGTGTTCGGCATCTTTTTGTGCAGACGACGTGATTAGGGCATACCGCGTAAACTTACGAGAATATGCACAAGAAAAATATAAACTTGGTACAGATTTTTATACTGTCGTACACGATCTTATCGACTGTGGCTATGAAGATAGCTATATCCTTCAAAAAATTTATGAGAGTTTTGGAATTATTTCAAAAGATTACTCGCTGCTATTCGAATTTTTGTACGATCTGATGCTGCAAGACGAAACATACTGGAAAGTAAAAGAGCTTTTGGCATCACCGCGTAGCGTGAGCGCTTTATGTAGCGAACTTAACTGGACATCTCAGCAACTTTCTGATTTTGTAGATGTTGCCTCCCGCGCTATCAAGGATAGGACAAAGATATTCGATTCAAGATACCATCTGTTTATCAGGGCAACTGAGGGCGTATTTATAACGCTTCCCCCATACAAATCGCTATCATTAACAAGAAAAAATTATGAGCATCACAACGGCAAGGATTACAAGGTATTTGAGGTGGTAACTTGTTCGCAATGTCATGCTCTATATATACTTGGCAATATCGAAGATAATCATCTCGTCCAAAAATCCAATTATGATTCGCAAAATATTAAAGAAGCGTTTTATATAGGTGAGGCTACAAATGATGACGATGAGGAAAATCAGCTTGCCGCTGAAGACCTAACAACTTCTGCGTATGAGCTTTGTCCTTATTGCGGATATATACGCCCTGCAAATGAAGTGCATAAAAAAGCATGCGAGCATGGTTCATCAGATTATATAAAACTTATAAAGGTTAAAACGAGCAAAGTCACCGGTCGCGTTACAAAATGTGTGTGCTGTGAAAGCGTAAACAGGTTAGGTATCCTGCGTAGCTTTTTTACAGGGCAAGAGGCTTCTACCAGCGTAATAGGGACGGCTCTATTTGAACAGCTTCCAGGCTATATAAATAAAGTAGAAACACCTGTACAGACAACTACCGTGACGGATGATGGGTTTGATGAGTGGGATGATGAAGTAACGCAACCTACTTCAATAAAAGTACCAAAAGCTAAACAATTTATTGCTTTTTCCGACAGCAGACAAGCTGCCGCTTATTTCGCAAGCTATTTTTCTAATACATACGACGGAATACTTTATAGTAGCCTTATTAATGTAAAAATAAAATTTCTCGGAACAGAGCAACAACCTATACCGAGATTTGTTGCAGAACTCGCTACAATATTCAGGAATAATAATATTTCTCCTTTTACTGATGACAGTCGTCCCGACTACGAAGCCGAAGCATGGGTAGCTGTTTTGAAAGAACTTGTTGAAAATAAAACGAGAAATTCACTTGCTGGCCTCGGCCTGTTGTCGCTTAGCATAACAGATGACGTCATTTTTATGCAAAATAAAAAATACGGATTTTCTGCAGAAGACGTAAAGAATATATGTCTTAACTTTATTGCGGGAATGCTTACGGAATCTGCGATATACTATAAAAAAACACTTTCTGAAAGTGATATTCTGTTCTTTGCTCATGGGGGCGTAGAAACATCATATCTATTGCACGGCGGTAATGATAGGTCAATACATGCTTTTATACCGAAAAATAATTCAAGAACAAATAAACGTAAAGAATATCTTGAAAGAATATTGAAAAGCAAAGGTATTATTGCTGACAGTGATGCAGTCAATAATTTGCTTTCTGCATTTTGGGATAGATTCTTACTTAAATATGGATTACTGAAAAACATAACAAATAAAAATGGTTATGAGGGCTACAGGGTAAATACAGAAAAACTGACGATTGGCAGAGCAAAAAAGTGGTATAGGTGTCCTAGATGCCAAAGGCTTACGTCATTCAATGTTTCAGGAGTCTGTCCCAGTTATATGTGCGACGGTGTTTTAGAATCCGTGGATGCCGATGAGCTTAATAGAGATAATCATTACTACAAAATATATAATGAACTTGAACCTCATTCGTTGAGAATAGTGGAACATACCGCTCAACTCAACCGCGACGAGGCGTACAAGTACCAAAATTTATTTAAACAGAAAAAGATAGATGTATTGAGTTGTTCAACAACATTTGAAATGGGCGTCGATGTCGGCGAACTTGAAACGGTATTTATGCGCAATATGCCGCCGACACCTTCGAATTATGCACAGCGTGCAGGCCGAGCGGGGCGCAGCACCCATTCCGCCGCCTTTGCCTTGACGTTTTGCACTAAATCGAACCACGATTTTAACTTTTTTAAAGATCCTGTCAGCATGATAAGGGGAACAATCACGCCGCCCGTCTTTAAAACTGATAATGAAAAAATATGTATAAGGCATGTTTATGCCTCTGCATTATCGTTCTTTTGGAAAAAATATCCCCAGTATTTCAGCGATGCTCATGCGATGATGGAGGTGGACGGGAAAAAGGAGAGTGGTTTTGCTGCTTTAAAAGAATATCTTCTATCCAAACCGTCAGATTTAAAAAAGTATTTGAAATTATGCCTGCCGCAATCGCTTATCAAACAATTTGAAATAGAAACTTTCGGCTGGGTTAGATGGCTTTTCGATGATCCGAACGTAAACTACCCTAATTTCAATCGTGTATTTGAAATGTACAACTCGGAAATATCTACGCTTCAAACCGAAAAAGAAAAGGCAGATGCTGCGGGAAATAAATCTGACTATATAACTTATCAGATAAAGAATTACAGGAATGAGAAAGTGATTTCTTTTCTGTCCAAAAACAGCATACTTCCTAAATATGGTTTTCCTGTAGATACTGTTCAGCTACGCATAACGGATAAAAATGATAGTGCGGCAGGACTTGACCTGTCCAGAGATTTGTCGATGGCAATATCAGAATATGCTCCCGGTTGCCAGATTGTTGCTAACGGAAGACTGATAACTAGCAGATACATTCGAAAAATTCCGCATGAACATTGGAAAATGTATGACTATATTAAATGTGAAGACTGCCAAACGCTGAATATGGATATACATACTGAGTATGGTTCACAACTTAAAGAGTGTAGGCAATGCGGGGCAATTTTAAGAGAGAACCAGCGCAAGACATTTCTGATACCCGATTTTGGTTTTATTGCCGAACATAATATCAGCACACCAACTTTGATTAAGCCTGAGAGAACTTCCCGCACTGAAGCCGCATTTGTCAACTATGATCATCATTTACCAGAAAAGGACTACATTATAAACGGACTTAAAGTTCAAACAGCCATAGTAGATAATGGCCCTATGGCTATCCTAACAACAGATGAATTTTTTGTGTGTCAAAAATGCGGATATGCATGTGAAACCACAGAAACGGGAACACCTTTCTTAAAGATGGTTGTAAAACCTCATACTGCTCCTTCTGGGAAAAAGTGCTCATGCTCAAATCTCGAAAGATTTTCATTAGGCTATCGCTTTGAAACAGATGTAATTCGTATTAGAATCAATAAAATCTGTTCCTTTGAACAAGCCTATTCAGTTTTGCAGGCAATTATTCTTTCGGCTTGTGCGCAGCTCAACATTGACAATACGGAGATTGCTGGGTGCTTGCAATATTGTACTGATGGGGTTTTCTATTATGTTTTATATGATACAACTCCCGGTGGCGCTGGGCATGTCAAACGCCTTAATTCCAAAGAAATGATTGAAAAGGTGTTGTTAGGTGCCTATGTCAAAGCTAAAAATTGCACCTGTGGAGGTGAAGAGGGCGATTCCTCTTGTTATTCGTGCCTTAGAACATACCAAAATCAAAGACATCATGATATAATAAAAAGAAAATATGTTGTAGCATTCTTATCGGAAATGAATGAACTAAAGTGATAGAGATTTTGAAATTTTATTAAATTGAAAAATTCTTTAAGATAACGGAATAGGCTTTATAGTGATTACCCACGGACAAGTATGTATTTGGCCGTGGGTATTCTAATCTTTAGAAAAATTCAACAAAACGGTTGTAAAAACGGCTCCTTACATGGCTACCACTTGTAGGGAGCTGTTTTTTGTTGCTTAAAATTTCTATTCCCCCCGTTGAAAAGCGCTCTCCGCCGTGGCTACTAAGTGAGAGGTTATTAGCTGGCATAAATGAAATTTTGATGGAATTTTCAAAGAATGGTTGCGATTTTACCCTTATAACTGGCTACCACTTTTAGGGGATATGCAAAGCTTGTTAGGGGTGAACTTTTGCCATTCTCGTGGCTACTAAGTGAGAGACTGTGTACTCTGCAAGCAAAATATTTGAGAAAGTTTAAAAGCGCTACCCCCAAAAAGTCCACTTTCCGTGGCTATTAAGTGAGAGGCTTTACACAGAGTTAAACGAAATATAGATGAAATTATCGGAAACAGGTTAACTTTTGGCGCTTTTAATTGCCTACCTATTGTAGGGATTTACTTCTATCTGCAAGAAATATTGAAAATTTTTTTAGAACTGCATAAAAGCAGGCTTTAAGTGAGCTACCACTTGAAGGAGGTAAATTTTTTAAAAAATGTCCGTTTTGTGCCCCTGCCACTCCTTAATTATGAGGAGACGTTAATATTTTGCAATCTTATGTCCTTGTTAATATGGAAGGCAATTGTCACTTATGGTCAAGTTGCATAAAGTTTTTCTGAAATCACTCAAGTAACCAATGATTTTTCTCTAATAAGTGAGGAGCTGTACAGTGTAGATAGAAAATTTAATGAAATATCGTAGGACTGCCTTTAAAAACTTTAATTTTGGCGCCTTCATTTGCACGTATAGTGAAGGCTTCTATGCAAAGCGTATAACGGGTTGTGCAAATTGCACACCTTTTCTCAAAGGTGGGTGCAGGATGAGCAGATTTTCTCTAATAAGTGAGGGATGATACTAATCAACAGGAATGAAAGTTGAATGAAATATTCCTTGCAGACCGTCACGTTTTGGAATTTGGTGTCCTTGTTAATATGGAGGGGTTTGTGTGTAGGTGAAAACTTTAAGGAAATTACAGCTGCACCCCGAACTTTTGAAATCTTGTGTCCTTGGGTATATGGAGGGATGCAGTGCTGCGGAATAACTTCGGTGTTTTCGGGTGTATATAGGTGAGAAGATTTTTACAGCCCGTGTACTTTTCAAATTTCGCGTCCTTGGATAAGTGAGGACAATCATTATACAACAGCAAATTAACCCTACTCCTTCAGCGTGGGTTAAAGATAAGGAACTTAAAACTTGGAGGTGAATTATGAATAGACAAGTAGCAATCAGACCGCCTTGAAAAGGTGGAGTTAATGGCTATATATGGTGCAATTAACACTATTTTTTAGAAAGCAAAAATTTATGGGGAATTTCGGATTTTTAGTATTGCGAGGTACGCATTTGGCTTGCCAAATGCCGACTTTGCAAGTCGCCTCGTTGAGGGAACTTCGTTTCCCCAAACCCCTTCCGCTATGGAAGGACAAAACAATTTATGGAGGTATCTCTATCGAACAGACAAAAAGAAAAAGACCGTTCGCCTACACATTCAGGGCGACGGCA
>DVIU01000190.1 GCA_018711035.1 Candidatus Scatousia excrementigallinarum | reverse complement strand
AGCAACCGAATTACCGTCTTCATTCATCAAGTTTTTTAACTTTATGGTGATTTTATTTTTCCCTTGCGTATATTTTGCCGGTATAAAATAATCTTCCCATCGCACAAACCCCAGTGCCGCACGCTGCCTTTCATTCCATATCCCGACTTCTTGTCCGTCAACATAGACTAAAGCCGCCTGCTCTAACAGCGAAGCATCCATAAACCTTCGAAGAATCACACCTTTGTTCGAACTATCTATCGTAATCTCAAACTGTGAATAATCTTTAACATAATTAAAATTAGTGGAATAGGAACGCTTGCTATATAAAGCTTCCAATGTTCCTGTAAAAGGTAACGTTTCACCTGATGACATTACGTAGTTGT
This sequence comes from Candidatus Scatousia excrementigallinarum, assembly GCA_018711035.1. Lineage (GTDB taxonomy): Bacteria > Cyanobacteriota > Vampirovibrionia > Gastranaerophilales > Gastranaerophilaceae > Scatousia > Scatousia excrementigallinarum. Next base: position 2,554 of record DVIU01000190.1, on the reverse strand, counting down.
GAGTATTTACTTCATTGCTGTCTACAACAGAAAATGAATCCGTTTCTTTCATCTGCGCTCGATCGTTGTGATAATAATAAGAAAGAACATACACATTGCTATCCGTACGGTTATTTGCTCCTCCGTGTTCCATCACTAATTCAATACCGTCACGGAAAGTAATATAATCAGCTACAAGCGAACGAACCATTACGGTACGATCCATCCCATCACGATAATTGTGCACAGGATTTCCGTATAAGGCATTTACTTGTGTTCCGTTATTAAAATACCACCCTCCGTTAAAGAAATCTTCAGTCCCTGTGCCATGAAGAGTATGCGACATTTTTCCGTCAATATAGCCGACCTCATCACCTTCTAAATAATATCGGGATGTATCCCCAAAATAATCTCCTGTCATTGATAGAGTTACACCAACAAGATGTCCCGCCCCTTCGGTCGTAAGAATATTAAAATACTCTTTCGGACGTAACATGCTATCAGTTTCGCTTATATATTCGCTATATTGTGTTGAAAAATAACCATAATCGTCCATATCCCCTTCAAACGGTTTATGCCCGACTGTAATCTCTACGGAATCTGCCGCAGAAAGGTTTCTGTTTTCAATCTCTATCCTGCAATCTGATATAAAAGGCATCGGATAATAACAGTACATTGTTCCGTCTTCTTTCAAACCTGTCATTAATGTAAGCGTTTTATAAGGTCCAAAGTTACCGAAACCAAAGAAAGACGAAATCGGCGCCTCAACATTCGGCTTTTCTTTCTTATCAAAATAAATTTTTATATAAATATTGTTCAAAAAATCTTCATCTTTGAATATGCTCTCTTTTTCTGCATCGCTTAAAAGAGAATTCGGATCATACTCCGCTGTCTGCACACTGGATGCCACTGATCCTTTTTTCGTTAAATTATGTGCTTTGTCTGCATTACTATCGCCCAAATCGTAATCATCAATTATCAAATCACCGTTTTTTGTCCAAAATCTATACAAATAAATATCACTTTCTGCAACGAATTGAACGGTTATCTCATCCCTTCCGGATGTTGACGCGGCAGGCAATTCAATGTTAAAATTCTCAAAATAAATATTATCTTTCCACTCAAACCCATCCGCTCTCCTCTTTCTCACACTGAGATCGGATACCTTATTTCCGTTTACATAGACCTTTGCTCGTTGCGTTTCGCTTAACAGTGCAAATCTTCCGGTAAGAAATTTGGCGTCTTTTGCTTTCATAACAAAAGATACGCTACTTCCGGCCGACATTTTAATCCCACCGTCTTCGTATTCTGTCCGATCCGAACACACCGCTTCAATATCTGAAATCTTCATTTCAATCGATGAAATGCTTCTTTTGCCGCTCAGCATAATTTCTTTTTTGCTTTGAGGAGCCAAAGAAAAGGAATCTTTAAGATATTTATTATCGCTTTTGTATTTTGGATCGGCTGAAACCTCTTCCAAAATTTTACTGGCTTTGGAAATATCCATATCCATTTTAAAAGGTTCAAGCTCTGCATCCGCCGGATAAAGATGATAATCTATATTATAATAAAAATTCCCGCTGCCTATTATTTTTATCGACTTTGAAAACACTATAGGAAGATAGCATACCATGCCTCCGCTGGATTGTGTTTTGTCTTGTACAAAAGGCGCAACAAATGGATAATGTTTCCCCGATGTAAGCTCAGCCACATCCATGTCGACAACTTTATCTCCATCGACATAAATCCGCAAATTCGGCACTTCTCCGAAATTTGTAAACCACATTCTGTAAACAACGCCTGGGGACTGCACGTCAAGAAGAACTCTCCGTATAGCGCTTTCTTCACCGGTAGGCTCCCCGCTATCATTTGAACCATCAGGCAGTACAAGCCCAAATCCATCTGCATTTCCGCCGTCCCTGTCATAGCTGGACTGCTGTTCAAAGATAATATCGTTTTTTAGCGCAGCCAATTCATCAATACTTTGATAAGCCCCAACTCCATAACCAGGACCTTCATAACGCATTTCAGTTTTTCCGCATCCGCCGAAAAGCGAAACTATAAAAGAAATAAGCAACAATAGTAATATTGTTCGGCTATGACTGTTCTTTTTCATTTTTTCTCCTAATTCACTTCAAGTTCATCATAATCAAACTCTTTGAAAAACGATTTATGCGGTTCGCTTTGGTACCAATAAGCGACAGAATAAATATTGTCCTGCAAAGGCAAATAACGGTCTTTAGAACGCCAACCCAGAGCTTGTATCGTGACACGTAGATCTTTATCAAAATATATAGGATCCGTAATATGCCAGCGATACATTGAAAAACGAGTATTCGCACGATACAGCCCGTCTGGTTTGATTACCTGAGTAAGCCCCTGATATGCTGTTGAATATAAACCGTATTCACCTTGCGGGTGCTCAAAATTCCAAGCTCCCCCAAAATAATCTTCAGTCCCCGTACCGCAAATAGTTGGATATTCATCATCGCCGTCAATAAAAAATTTTACCTCTCCTTCTCCCCACCATCCGTTACTATTCACCTGCCATGCAATATAAGTTCCTACATATTGA
>DVIU01000189.1 GCA_018711035.1 Candidatus Scatousia excrementigallinarum | reverse complement strand
ATTTAATTTTTACTGCAATATTTTTTATTGTTTCTTTTAATTGCGGAGATTTTTCAATATTTAACACATGGTTGTTAATATTGTGTATAAGCGGAATGAATATGAATAAAATTGCGAAATTCGTATTGATTTTTTCCATAATATATATATTTGTAATAGTTTGTCTAAGCGGACTTGGTATTATTGAAAATAAACTGTATCCTAGATACGAAGGGAGTATGCCTGTCTTAGCCAGATTCTCATACGGATTTGCAAATCCTAATGCATTGGCTGCTTTTTTATTTCAGATAGCTTGCTGTCTTGTATATTTGAAATGGAATCATTGGAATATAATGGAAAACTTTTTAATTCTTTTACTGTTTTGGGTTATTTATTCGTTTTTAAATTGCAGGACAGTTTCGATTTTGATTATGTTGTTGCTTATTCTTGTGAATTTATGCAAGTATAAATTAAAAGATAAATCTATTATTTTCTTAAAATATTTTTCGTTATTTTCTTTGATTTTTTGTCCATTTTTTAGTTTTCTGACTGTAATATTGTATGGTAAAGCAAATAGCAGTGCTGCATTAATAAGTGATTTATTGTCGCATCGTATCAGAAATCTGTTTTTTTCTTTGAATTATTATGATATTTCCATATTCGGAAATATATATCACAGGCATAAGGATTTCTTAATTGTTGATAATGCATATGGAAATATTTTTATACATTTTGGTGTATTGGTTTTTATTTTATATATGGTCTTATATTTAATCGCAATCAATTACACTATTAAATTTAAAAATGTGCCTTTTTTAATTTTATTAACAGTTTATCTTTATTATGGAATAATGGAAGGATATATAATTAATCCGTATTCAAATTTTACGATATTTATATTTTCAATAATGTTCTATAATAGAAATCTCTTAACTTCTGATAAAACTGAATGTATGTAATTTTTTTATAAGATTTTACCGGTTCTTATTGTAAAATAGGCGTCTATGTTGTACAATATAGGCATACATAGTAAATTGTACGCAGCCGGCAGCGGAGGCGGAACAGGACACAGGACTAAGGAGAAAATAATGAAAACTTATGAAGGCCGGCTTGTAGCAGGAGATGAAAAATTTTGTATTATAATATCAAGATTTAACGATTTTATCGGTTCAAAACTTTTATCAGGTGCCATTGATGAGCTTAAACGCCATGGGGTTAATCCTGAAAATATTGATATAGTGAAAGTTCCCGGTGCTTTTGAAATTCCTTTGCTCGCCTTAAAATGTGCCAAAACAAAAAAATATGATGCTATTATTACACTGGGTGCAATTATTAAAGGCGCAACCTCTCATTTTGATTATGTAAGTGCGGAATTGTCAAAAGGTATAGCAAGTGTAAGTCTTCAAACAGAAACCCCTGTTATTTTTGGTGTATTAACAACCGAAAATATTGAGCAGGCAATCGAAAGAGCCGGAACTAAAGCAGGAAATAAAGGTTCTGAAGCAGCTAAAGCTGCTATAGAAATGGCAAATTTAATTAAGACTATTTAGTGTTTATTATTTTATAATAGGGGGTTAAGGTATGAGCGACATTATCACAGAATTTAGGAATGAGAATACTAAAGATATTGATATTCTGCCTACGCTAGAAATGGTTAAAAAAATGAATGACGAGGATAAGCTCGTGGCACTTGCAGTTGAAGATGCAAGTGAAGAAATCGCTCAGGCAATTGATTTAATCGCAAAACAATTTTTAAAAGGCGGCAGGTTATTATACTTTGGTGCAGGTACCTCTGGCCGTCTCGGAATACTGGATGCATCTGAATGTCCTCCTACATTTAGTGTTGACCCATCAATGGTTCAGGGAATTATAGCCGGCGGCGATTCTGCTATTAGAAAGTCTGTAGAAGGTGCTGAGGATGATTTTGAACTCGGAAGAGAGGACGCAAAAGTTCTGACAGATAAAGATGTTGCGGTTGTAATTTCAGCCAGCGGAAATCCTAAATATCTTCTTGGAGTTTTAAATTATGCAGAAGAAATCGGTGCCAAGACAATCGGTGTTACCTGTAATTCAAAAGGAAAAATTGCAGAAGAAGCAGGACTTGTTATTTGTGCGGAAGTCGGGCCGGAAGTTATTGCAGGCTCCAGTCGTTTAAAAGCCGGAACTGCCCAAAAAATGATTTTGAATATGTTAACAACTGGTTCAATGATTAAAATCGGAAAAACGTACGAAAACTTCATGATTGATTTGCAGGCAGTTAACGAAAAGCTGAAAGATAGAGCTATCAGAATTGTTGCACAAATTGCCAATGTTCAGCATAGCGACGCTCTGGCAACTCTTCTGAAATGCAACTGGGAAATAAAAACTGCTATAATATCGTTAACAATGGGATTGGATATTGATGAATCACGTGCAGAGTTAAGGAAACACGGCGGAGTTCTGAGAAAACTTATGAATTCAAGGCTCAGCGTATAGGAGAAATAAAGAATGAAATTGACAGTAATCGGTGCAGGATGTTGGGGGCTTACTTTAGCGTGGCTTTTAACAGATAATTTCGATAAAGTAACCGTTTGGGGCAGACAACAGGATTTGTCAGAAGATTTAATCAAAAACAATCACTGTTCAAAACCTCTGGAAGTTCAACTCGAAGATAAAGTTGAGGTAACCTCTGATTTAGCTTCGGCAATCGACGGTGCCGACATTATTTTGAATGTTGTTGCAACTTCGGGAACAAGAAATGTTTGCGAAAATCTCAGAAAATCAGGAATAAAATCAGAGCAAATTCTTGTTAATGCATCAAAAGGTATAGAGTTACCTTCTCTTATGAGAATGTCAGAAGTTATTAAAGATGTTTTGCCTGAACAAAAACTTGCTATTCTTTCAGGGCCTACTCTTGCAAAAGAAGTGCTTGCCGGAAAACCTACAGCAGCCTGCGTGGCATGTGAAGATATGGAGGTTGCCGAATTCGTACAAAAAGCTTGCAATGTTCCTAACCGGTTCAGATTGTACACAAATAATGATGTAATCGGTGTTGAGCTTGGCGGCAGCTTAAAAAATGTAATTGCAATAGCTTCCGGTTTTGCTCATGAAATGGGACTTGGTGATAATTGTGCCGGAGCTCTATTGACCCGCGGAATGGCAGAAATCGTCAGGGTAAGTATTACCCTCGGCGCAAATCCTTCCACTCTGTACGGGCTTTCCGGTATGGGAGATTTAATTGCAACCTGTTCAAGCCCTATGTCGCGAAATTATACCGTAGGTTCAATGCTTGCAAAAGGTAAAAAAGTTGACGATATTTTAAAGGAACTAGGTTCTGTTGCAGAAGGTGTGAAGACATCAAAAGCTATATGTGAGCTTGCAAAAAAACTCGATATAGAAGTTCCTGTCTCAAGTGCTATTTATGAAGCTGTTTATACGGATATTACTCCTAAAGAATTGCTTTGCAAATTAATGAACAGAAAGTTGAAAGAAGAAGAAAGATACGTTTAAAAATGAAATATGCCGTAAAATATTTGAAAAACACATTTTACCCGCTGAATGTTCCGGAGAATATTCATGTTGAAGAAGGACAGCTTGTAATTGTCAGAACAGAAAAAGGCGAAGAAGCTTTAAAAGTTGAGCTTGTAAATAATAAGATTTCAAAGCTGTGGGAACAATCAGCAAGCAAACCCGAACCGCTCCCGTTATTGAGAGTTTGTACACAGAGAGATTTACAGACGCTTGATGACATAAAAAAGGAGGAAGTGGAGTCGTTCTTCAAATGTCAGGCACTTGTCAGGCAGCATAAATTGAATATGAATCTTGTACAGTGCAGAATAACCTTTGACAGGCGTAAAATAACATTTTACTATACAGCACCGGAAAGAGTTGATTTCAGAGCATTGTTAAAAGATTTGACGCAGGTATTCACGAGAGTCCGTATTGATTTGAGGCATATAGGCGTTAGAGATGAGACCTCAATCTTAGATGGTGTTGGACTTTGCGGGCGGCCATTCTGTTGTTCTTCGTTTTTGAGAAAATTTGCAACAATAAACGTAAAACTTGCAAAGGATCAGGGTATGCCTATTGCACCTGGTAAAATTTCCGGAACTTGCGGCAGACTTTTGTGTTGTCTTACTTATGAATATTCAAATTACATTGATGCGGCAAAAGGTATGCCGCCTGTCGGTTCATCGGTAATGACTCCTGAAGGTCTGGGGAAAGTCTGCTTCCTACAATTTCTTAACGGTACCGTTGCAGTTAAGATGGAGGACGGCAAAACCAGAGAATTTGCTAAAGGTGATATTGAAATGGTTGATGCGGACGTTAATGTCGAGATTGATATTCCTGCGATTAATAATGCTTATGCAGAAGAAAGCGATGTAGACATCAGACAATTGGAAGATGATAAAAACAGTTCTACAGGAAATGTATAAATGAGTATATTGAAATATATTAAAAACTGCTGTGATATTTTAAAAATAAATAACAAAAATGTTAATTTGTTTATGGTTTATCATAAGCCAACCACACTGTATTCAAGTAAAATTGTAACTCCTGTCCATGCAGGCCGGGAAGTGGCTTTTACAGGAAGTAAAGACGGAACATTGACAGTTGAGGATTACAAATGGCTGGAAAAAAATATGATTGGAGATAATATCGGTGATAATATCTCTGTCAAAAATAGATTTTACAATGAAATAACAGTTACATACTGGATTTGGAAAAATTGTAAATCTTCTATAGTCGGACTTATGCATTACAGAAGAATTTTTGATTTCAGAGCATTTGGAAAGTCTAAAGATTATACCGATGTGATGAAAAAGTATTGTGTCGATGAAAAAACTGTCAAAAAACTTCTTTCCGAATACGACTTAATACTGCCTGATAAGCTGAATTTTGGTGAACAAACTTTATATCAGCAATATGAAAAACATCATTACATATCAGACTTAAATATTGCAATAGATGTAATTAAAGAAAAATATCCGCAAATGTCTAAATATGCAGATATGTTGAAAGAGCAGCATTCAGGATACTTTTTCAATATGCTGATTGCAAGAAAAAATTTATTTGATAAATATGCAGAATTTCTGTTTGACATTCTATTTGAAACGGAAAAAAGGCTTCCTCCGCGCAGCAGCCGTCATATTTATCAGCAGAGGATAGAAGCTTTTCTGGCGGAAAGAATTTCTAATGTATACTTTAATTATTTAATATATGAAAAAGGGCTGAAAGTTAAAGATGTTCCCGTTATGCATCTTGAGCCGGAGAATCCTGTTAAACGTCTGACTTTTAAAAACTCTAAAAAGCCAAAAAGTTTAACAATTTATATAAAATTAAGATACTAAAAAGCCTCCATTACGGAGGCTTTTTTTAATATTTAAGCATAGAAACTATTTTTCCGTTACCTTCGAGTTTTTCTCGTCCGTTCAAATCGCAAAGTTCGATTAAAAATGCTATTCCAACAAGATTCGCACCGGTTTTCTTTACGAGTTTACAGGCAGCTTCAGCGGTACCGCCAGTGGCAAGTAAGTCATCAACAATCAGTACATTTGCACCTTCAGGAAATGCATCTTTATGAACTTCAATTTTATCAGTTCCATATTCAAGTTCATATTCCTGGGAATATGTTTCGGCAGGCAGTTTATTTGGTTTTCGGATAGGAACAAAACCTGCATTCAGCTTGTAAGCCATTGGCATGCCAAAAATAAAACCGCGGCTTTCAATTCCTGCAATATAGTCAATTTTTACATCTTTGAACTGTTCGCAAAGATAATCAATCATAATTTTTAGTGTTTCTGAATCTTTAAGAGCAGTTGTAATATCTCTGAAAATAATACCTTTTTTCGGAAAATCAACCACATCTCTGATTTTGCTGCGTACGTCTAAAATTGTATCTGTCATTATTTTTCTCCTTTTTCAGCCAGCTTTTGTTTTAGCTTTTCAGTATATTCTTTTGTATAATTCTTTGTTTTTTCCAATTCTTTTTTAATAAAAGCTTTTATGCTTGCTTCTTCTTCTTTTACCAGTCCGTGTGCTGTTTTGCCCCAGTTCATATTCTTTTTCATAAACAAAATTTTAAACCCGATATAAAATACAAGCGGGAACCAGATTATGAAAAGATAAATTGATGTTTCAAGTGCTTCAAACGTAGCATCCAGCCGTGGCATAAAATCATATCTTCTCAGCGAATATCTTGCGGCCATGAAGAATCCTGCGCCTATAACAACGCCAATAATTATTGAAGAAAAAAGCATATGTGGGGAAGCATCTTTTGCAAAAACTTTAAATATTCTGATAGTAAGCTCCATTAAAAACCACAAAGGCATAATAAACTGCGATATATATGCGGTCATATCAAGTTTAGCACGTAACGACATTTTTTTAGACGTCAAAGCTGCTCCTGAATATTCAAGGTACCGTCTTATAGTACCTTCGAGCCATCTTCTTCTCTGGCGGAATAAAGGCCATAAATACGTAATACCTTCTTCGTATACTACAGCATCAATACAATATCTGACGTCCCAGCCTCTGATATGTAATCTTGTGGACATATCAAGGTCATCTACAATAGTATAATTATTCCACCCGTCAATATCTTCCAGAGCTTCTCGTTTTATAAGCTCTCCGTTGCCTCTGAGTTCAACTGCACCTTTTACAGAATCTCTGCCGGCCTGAAAGTAGGTATCCATTGTGTATTCGTTATTCTGGCATCTTGTAAGCAGGTTTTGGTTTCTGTTTCTTATAACTTTTCTTGCCTGAACAGCTCCTACATCTTTTGGTTCAAGTTCCGGAACAAGTTTTGAGAGAAAATCAGGCTCTACTGTAGCATCTGCGTCAAATACAAGAACAGCATCTCCATGAGCCATCTTAAAAGCGTCGTTCAAAACGGCTGATTTGCCCGGAAATGCTCCCTGCTGGCGTATTAGAGTCTTAACCTTAGGATATCTGTTTTCAAGGTCTTTTATAACGGAGGCTGTATTATCGGTGCTCCTGTCATCAATTACGATAATTTCAAAGTTTTCGTAATCCATTTGAAGAATATTCTCAACAGTATTTGCAATAACATCTTCTTCGTTATGTGCAGGAATCATTACCGTAACGAACGGCTTATAATCTTCATTAATAACCTGAGGATATTTCCGGAGTTTTCTTTTTTTTAAGTTATATGCAAGGTTGGTGAATATTGCATAAATTGTCATACACAGGCATAAAAATGCAAGTCCCCAAACAGTATTAAAATAGCTCTGGAAAATATATAAGAATACTCCTAATCCGAAAATAATTGTAAATAAGATTATTCTCTCTTTCATAAAAAAATACCTGCTATTGCTCCATGTCCATAATATATTTTACCGAAAAAATACCGAAAAAGCCATTGATTTATAACTTTTGTATAGTATTAAAATAGTAAAATTACTGCAAATAGACGTTTTTTAGGGTAAAAATATATTAATTTTCGTTAAAATACTTGCGCAAATTCTAATATTCGTTATAATAAGGGAGTACATAAGAAGAAGGAGTTTTATCATGAACAAAGAAGAATTAGTACAAGAAGTTGCAAAAAAAGCTAACGTTACTCAAAAAGAAGCATCTGAAGTAATCGGTGCTTGGATTGATACAGTTCAAAAAACTGTTGCTAAAGGTAAAAAAGTAACATTAGTTGGCTTCGGTACTTTTGAAGCTAGAAAAAGAGCTGCTAGAACTGGTAGAAACCCGCAAACAGGTAAAGAAATTAAAATCCCTGCTAAAACAGTTCCTGCATTTTCTGCTGGTAAAAAATTCAAAACTGTTGTTAACGGCAAATAATTGGATTTTTATTACAGATTTAAAAAGACTCCGTTGTGAAACGGGGTCTTTTTTTATTGCATTTAAAATGAGAATTGTATATAATTAAAATAAAAGGAGGAAATTTATGCAAAAAGCAGTTATAGCGTGGATTTCGGGGGGGGGGGCGTCTGTATGACAGCTTAAGAAAGCTGTTTTCAATTTTACCTCCTGAAAAAATACCCCAAATACAAACCGTGTCTTCTGTCACGGTGATTTTTGCTGCAAAGAATGTTAAAATAGAAAACAGTATATTAAACGGAGGTAAAATGAAAATAGGAAAAGCGTTTACACTTGCAGAAGTGCTTATAACACTTGGCATAATAGGAATAGTTGCTGCAATGACTCTGCCAACGCTTGTTGCCAAGCATAGAAAAAAGGTTTTGCATACACAGTTTTTGAAAGCATATAGCGATATTCAAAATGCAGCAAAACGTTTTCAAGCAGATCTGGGGATTAGTGTTTACGAATATAGTCAAGGGGAACCTAATGCTATGTCATCCTCAGATACTCTTGGTAAACTTATGACTTATTTTGCAGGAGTAAAGAAAGGTTCAGTAACGATTGGAGCAGGAAATAGCGAGTCCATTCTTGGTTATAAGCCTAAAAATCTTAAAGGGGAACTTGTTCCTACTATGCCTTGTGACCGCTCCATTGTTACTGAAGAAATAGGCGGCAGATTTTTCTCAATGGATGATCCTGTTAGTGTGTATGATAATCCGCCTTACGGCCCTAAAATATGTGTTGATATTAACGGAAGGAAAGGCCCTAATATTTACGGGTATGACTGGTTTGTATTTGTATTTACTAAAGACAACGGAGTTAAGCCGTATATAGGAAAAGAGGTTGCGAATTTAGCCCCTGAGATGCCGAATCCGGAAACTGCCTGTAGTTATTCTTATGCTAATGCCACATACACCTGTGCACATTTTGCTTTAACCGATACAAGTCCGGAAAACCCGAAAGAAAAATACTGGACTGATTTTTTAAAATAATTTGCTGTAGTGCTCGTTATAAAAATCGCCAAATCTGTCGTCAAGAATTGCTTGACGGCATTTTTGCGAGAAGTCTACGAGAAACTTTATGTTATGAATAGATAAAAGGGTGGAAGCTGTAGCTTCCTGGCAGCGCCATAAATGTCTTATATAAGCACGCGAATGATTCCGACATGCATAGCAGTCACAGCCTTCAACAAGCGGTTTGTCGTCGTCCCGGAACTGTTTATTTTTAATATTCTTTTTACCTTCCCACGTAAAGAATGAGCCATGACGTGCGTTACGGGTCGGAAGAACACAGTCAAACATATCTATACCGTGTTTTATTCCATCTAGTAAATCTTCAGGGGTTCCTACACCCATTAAGTATCTTGGTTTATTTTCCGGTAATAGTGGTGCTGTGAGTTTTGTGAAATAATTTTTAATATCAGCTGGTTCGCCGACGCTTACTCCGCCGATTGCATATCCTACAGCATCATAAGTTGATATAACTCTTGCACTTTCTTTTCTTAAATCATCAAAAAACGCCCCTTGTACAATAGGAAAAAGTGCCTGACGCGGGTTTGTCTTTGCTTTAAAACATCTTTCAAGCCAGCGGTGTGTTCTTTCCATTGCCGCTCTGGCTGTTTCGTAATCACAAGGATAAGGTGCGCATTCATCAAACGCCATTATAATATCAGCACCGATATCCTGCTGAATTTCCATGGATACTTCCGGAGAAATAAAATGTTTTTTACCGTCTTTCGGGTCACGAAACTCCACGCCGTCTTCTGTAATTTTTCTCAAATGTGCAAGCGAAAATACCTGAAATCCTCCGGAATCGGTTAATACAGGTTTATGCCAATTCATCCAGTTATGAATTCCACCGAATTGTTTTATTAATTTAGTTCCGGCTCTCAGGTATAAATGGTATGAATTAGAGAGCATAATCTGGGCACCTGTATCCATAATCTGATCTGAAGTTAATGTTTTTACAGCAGAGTTAGTCCCAACCGGCATAAAGATAGGCGTTTTAATTACTCCATGAGGAGTTGTAAAAACGCCTGCTCTTGCTCCTGTTTGTTTGCAGGTGTGAATGAGTTCATACTTAAAATATTCATGAGCTCTATCACGCATTACTCGTCTACACCTTCCGTAACTAATTCCATCATGTTTTTATAATTTGTACAAAGTTCTTCAGGTTTAAAATAAATATTGATTTCTCTTTCAGCACTTTCTACAGAATCCGAACCATGAACGGTGTTGTATTCTTTTAATTGGGCATAATCAGCTCTAATCGAACCTACGTCAGCTTCGCACGGATCCGTTGCACCAAGCAGGTGGCGAATACCCTGCACTGCCTTATAACCTTGAAATACCATAGCAACAATCGGGCCGCTGGTAATATATTTTACAAGGTTCGGATAAAAGGGTTTATTGATATGTTCTTCGTAGTGTTTTGAAGCCAATTCTTCATCAACCTGAAGCATTTTCATGCCGATTAATTTATAGCCCTTTTTTTCAAATCTGTTGATAATTTCTCCTACGCAGCCTCTTTTTACTCCGTCAGGTTTAATCGCAACAAACGTTCTTTCTTCTGTATGCATGTTGTTTTTCCTCCATATACAGCAAGTGTAACATAAATTAATAAAAAAAGCTATCAGTTTTTACCGGTTACTTTAAATTCACACTCAAGCTTTTTCAGATATCTAAATAGCATTATAAGCATCAGTATACAAAGTACTATTGCCGCAAACAAAAGTCCGAACCAGAACCCTCTTAACATCAGGCCGTTATGCAACGCAAGCCAGTATCCGAATGGTATTGATATTATCCAGTAACCTAAAAAGTTTGCAATTAATACAATTTTTGTTTTTTTAATTCCTTTATAAATTCCGGCAAGGGCAACCTGCAATCCGTCGAAAATTTGAAAAATTGAAACAATATATAATACCGGTACACATATTTTGATAAGTGTAATATCTTTTGTAAAAAGGCTTACTAGAAAATGCGGGAATGAGCAGAATACTACGGCACTGCACATCATAAAGCCTACAGACATAAGCATACCGATAACGACATAATTTTTTAATTCTGGAAATTGTTTTGCGCCGTTTGCAAAACCTACCTTTACTGCAATTGCATTGGATATTGCAAGAGGAACCATAAATGAAACCGTTGTAAGCGTACAGATAAGATTTTGTGCAGCAGCATATATTCCGGCTACACGTCCCATAAAGATAGCAATACTGTTAAATGCTATGAATTCTACTAATATTGCCAGTGATATAGGAAGCCCTACTGTCATCAGGTTTTTATAATAGCGTTTGTCATGGTAGTTCCTGAATTTCATCAACCCGAGACAGTAAAATAATAATGCAAGTCCCATAAAATATCTGACCGTAAAACTTGCAATTGCAAGACCTATCGCTCCCATGGAAGGAATAGGCCCCATACCGAATACAAATGTTATATTTAAAATTACATTTAAAAATACACAAATAACCGTGACAAGATTTGGCACGAATACAATTTCAAAAGCCTGTAAAAATTCTTTTAAGGAAGCATGCAAATATGCTCCGAATGTGGAAAAAGCTGTTATAAACATATACTCTTTAATATCCGGTACAAGTTTTGATTCAAAATGCATATAATCAATTACCGGAATAAATGCCAGTACAAGAAAAGTGGTGATAAGTGCTAGTATCATAGAAAATCTTATAGTAGGGAAAAAATATTTTTTTGCAGATTTTTTTTCACCCCTTATGTTTGAAAGAATAGGAGAAACGCTTGCAATAAGACCTATCCCGAATGTCATAATACAATTGGTAATTGCTGTGGCAATACTTATTGCCGCAAGGGTGTCGGTAGAATGTCTGCCGGCTATCAGCACATCTCCTGCGCCTATAAGTATAAATCCCAAATTTCCCATTATTATGGGCAGGGCAATGTTTAATAATTCTTTAGCATAATATTTAATATTTTTTTTCATTATGCTCTTATTATATCGCAAAAGTTTTATTTGGGAATATTTTTATATTTTGGATACTACAGATATACCTGTTTCATCTGCAAAAAAGGGCAAAATTTTTGCGGTGAATTTATGAGCTGTTTCAGTACAGGTAATTGCTAGAAATCCAAAAGTTCGGATAAGGATATTCCAAGACCGTCTGCGAGTGTACCCAAGCTCGGTGAACGTTCCATTCTTTCTAATCTTCCTATGTACGTTCTGTCCAGGTTGCAAATTAAAGCCAAACCTTCTTGTGTTAGGCCTCTCTGGCTTCTTATCCTTTTAATCTTATGTGAAAATTGTCTTAGTAAATCTGACATACACAAAATATATGCGAATCAGTGCCAGACGTCGACCGCCAGATGTCACAAAATCGACTATTTTCTGTACTTATTATAATTTATAACATAACTTTAATGCAATTAGCCGAACGGTTATAATTTAAAAAGCCTGAATTAAAATTCAGGCTTTGGTTTTAGTTATTTTTTCCGGTTCGTTTATAAAAATCTTCAATAAATCCTGTATTGAATTTACCGCTTATAAACACAGGATCTTCAATAATCGCCTGATGGAATGGTATCGTGGTTTCAATTCCTGTGATAACATACTCTTTTAATGCACGATACATTCTTCGTCTTGCTTCATTACGAGTTCTACCCCAGCAGATTAACTTACCAATCATAGAATCATAATAAGGCGGTATTGAGTAATCCTGATAAACATGAGAATCGACTCTTACCCCGAAACCTCCAGGTGTTACATACCCTGTAATTTTTCCTGGATTCGGCATAAAGTCTTTTTCCGGATTTTCAGCATTAATACGGCATTCAATAGCATGTCCTCTCAAGACTATTTCATCTTGAGTGAAGTCAAGTTTTTCACCGGCAGCTACCATTATTTGTTCTCTAACTAAATCTACGTTAGAAATCATTTCCGTAACACAGTGTTCAACCTGAATACGGGTATTCATTTCCATGAAGTACCATTTGCCGTCATGGTCAAGTAAAAATTCACATGTACCTGCTCCTTCGTAATTAATAGCTTTTGCCGCACGGACAGCAGCAGCACCCATTTCTTTACGTGTAGCTTCGTCAATTGCAGGAGAAGGAGCTTCTTCCAGTAATTTTTGGTGGCGTCTTTGAATTGAACAATCTCTTTCGCCTAAATGAACAACATTTCCGTACTGGTCGCCAAGAATTTGAACTTCAATGTGACGCGGGTTTTCAAGATATTTTTCTGCATAAACATCAGGATTCCCGAAAAAGTTTTGAGCTTCTGACTGGCAGAGATTCATATTTGTTTCTACTTCATCATCATTTCTGACAATACGCATACCTTTTCCGCCGCCGCCTGCTGTAGCTTTTAAAATAATAGGGTATCCTGCTTTTTTTGCGAACTCTTTAACTTCTTGAGCAGTTTTTAGAATACCCGTTCCCGGAGTCACAGGAACATTGTTTTCTATCATGGTTTTTCTGGCAGTGGCTTTATCGCCCATTTTTCTCATAGCCTCAGCAGTAGGGCCTATAAATTTAATACCGTGTTTTTCACAAATTTCAGCAAAATCTGCTCTTTCAGACATAAATCCGTAACCCGGATGGATAGCGTCCGCACCGGATACAAGAGCCGCTGAAATAATTGCAGGAATACTCAAATAACTTTTTGCACTTTGAGCCGGTCCTATGCAGTAAGCTTCTGTGGCTAATCTTACGTGAAGTGAGTTGGCATCTGCCTGAGAATAGATTGCGACCGTAGGAATACCTATTTCTCTGCACGCTCTTATAATTCTTACCGCAATTTCGCCGCGGTTTGCAATTAATACTTTTTTAAACATATCCTTTTCCCTAAAATAGTAAGGGTGTTAAAAAATAACACCCTTATATTTATAAACTATTCTATATACATTAAAACTTGTCCGAATTCAACAGGCTGGCCGTCTTTTACGCAAATTTCAACAACTTTGCCGGAAACTTCGGATTCTATTTCATTCATTAATTTCATAGCTTCCACAATACAAACAACATCTCCCTGAGAAATTGTCTGACCTACTTCAACAAACGGTTTTGCGTCAGGAGACGGGGCACTGTAGAAAGTTCCAACCATCGGAGAAGTAAGAGGTTTTCCTTTTTTAGCGGGTTCTGCTGAAGGAGCAGGGGCTGGCTGTTGCGCAGCAGGAGCAGGTTGAGATGCCGGAGCCGCAGCTACAGGAGCTACTACAAGGTCTTTTCTTAAAGTAATAGCCTGTTCTCCATCTTCAAGAGAGATTTCAGTCAGCGAATTGTCAGCTAAAACTTTTGCTAATTTTTCTACATATTCAATATCAAATTTCATATTTTGCCTTTCTTATTTATGTGCTGAAAATTTCGAGCACGACCCGCACTGCGGGACAGAAGCTGCGGCTATGGCAGCCTGAAATTTAACAGCGGTCTAAGTATTCGTTAGATCTGGTGTCAACTCTGATAACGTCGCCGTTTTGAACGAAGAACGGAACGTTAACAACAGCACCTGTTTCTAATTTTGCAGGTTTAGTTCCACCCTGAGCAGTATTACCTTTTTCAGCAGGAGGGGTATCGACAACTTCGAGTTCAACGTGAGCCGGAATGTCAATCCCAATAATTCTGCTATCGTGCATAAGAACCTGAACAACCATGTTTTCTTTCAGGTATTTGATACCGTCGCCGATATGGTCTTCAGATATTTGTAATTGTTCATATGTTTCATTATCCATCATGACGTATTCATTACCTTCTTTGTAAAGGTATTGCATTTCACGTCTGTCAAGCATAGCTTTTGCTACTTTTTCCCCTGCACGGAATGTTTTTTCAACAACCTGACCGGTTTCAACGTTTTTGAGTTTTGATCTTACAAACGCTGCACCTTTACCCGGTTTAACGTGCAAAAATTCCACAACTGACCACAAGCCGTTGTCTAATTGAAGCGTCAAGCCTGTTTTTAAATCGTTTACTGAAATCATATTTTTCCCCTTATAAAAATCATAATCTTACTTTTGTAAGTTGATATTAACATAAACAATTAAAACTTCAAACAATTGTTACAATTTAGATTATTATTATTAACAAAGTAGCAAAATTATTTTTAATGGGTTATTATAATATTATTAAAAAATAAGGAGTGTGTATTATGAATATTTCAGCTGTTTCTAATCGTTGTCCTAAACCGTGTCCTAATTTTACTCATAACAATGAAAAACATTATGAAAATCCTATTAATCGTAACACAGAAAGAGGCTTAACCGTTTTGCAATCTGTAGGAACAAGTGCTCTTGTCGGCGGAACAGCGTTTGGTATAGCATCGTTTCTGATTCCTAAGACAACCAAAATGAGAATGGGTAAGGCTGGAATTATAGGAGGCGTATTAGGGGCAGTGAGTTTGCTTTTAACATTGCCTGCAAATCTTTATAACACCAAAGTGAGAGCTTTTACACGAGAAAAAGAAATGGATGTTTTCAGCCGTGACAGGGAGTTAAAATCAAATATTCTATCCGAAGTTGATAAAGAAGTTCAGGATGAAGATGTCTCTCTTGATAAGAAAATAGATCATTATGCAACTGTCCAGATGGCAAACAATGGAAACGCTATGATGATAAAAGGGGCATAGTTAATGCGGGTTGAAGCAGTCAAAAGTAATTATAATTTTTCATCTGCAAATAAACCTCAACAGCGTAAGACAGACAAAAATCCTATTTCAAAAACCGGTGAAAAGACTAATCTTGCGGTAGCGACATTTGTCGGCGGCTTAGGGCTCGGCGCACGGCTTTTGTTTGAACTGTTTGACGACGGCTTTGTGTTTGAGGATTTAGGTAAAGCTGCGAAGAATTATGTTAATAAAAACCATAAAGGTTTGAGCGGTGCAAAGAAAGAATGGTTTATAATAGGCACGGCTCTTAGCTTTATCGGTGCTGCAATAGGCGGCGTTGCATTACTTTATACAATATATAAAGCTCCAAAAATCAATTACGAAGGGAATATCAATGCTTTTAAAAAAAGTAAAGATATGGATGTTTATATAAAGGGCAATAATGTTGAAAAAGAAATTCTCACTCAGATGAATGACAGGGCACAAAATGCGGACGATAAAGAGAAAGAAAAACTTAAAGAACAGTATATGAAAATGCAGATGGCAAAAAATCAGTTGCCTGATTTTATAAAAAATGATAAAAAGTTTAAAATGCCTCAATCTTGAAATTTTTTATTAAATATTATATAATAATAATAAATTGCAAAGGAGGAATGTATGTATAAATCAACTATAGCGCAGATTTCGGGGGGGGGGCAAACCGGATTCCTCTCAGCTAAAGGGTTTACACTTGCAGAAGTTTTGATAACACTTGGAATTATTGGGATTGTTGCTGCAATGACTCTGCCAACCCTTGTTGCAAAACATAGGATTATAGTAACAGAAACGGCTTTGAAGAAGTTTTATACAAATATTAATCAGGCGGTTCGTTTATCGGTTGCTGATAATGGCGAAACTCAATACTGGACATTTGCAGATGAAGCTTATAATCCTGAAAAGATTGAAGCCTTTTATAATAAGTATTTTAAAGATTATCTGAAGGTTTTAGAAAATAGTAAGACTAACAGAGCTTTTAATATTATTTTTTCTGACGGTTCAGCAGCCGGAATTGACTATTACGGCAAAGATTGGACTTTTTGTCTCAATGCTAAATACTTGCAGGATTATTCAAAATACATCGGTACAAAATGTTTTATCTTCGGGTTTTATCCGATGGGTGTAGGCGGAGATTGTGATTCTTCAACTTATTCATACAAAAATTTTCATAATAAAGGTGTTGAACCATACGTTTCTTGTACAATAACCGAAGAAGACGGTTCCGTTAATAACACAACGATAAAGGATTTGTATAAATCGCCTAGTCTTTATACAAAGCTTATTCAGCTTAACGGATGGAAAATTCCGAAAGATTATCCTTTGCGCTTGTAATTTTTATGCTAAAATAGTCTTGAAATGGCACAAGGACAAATTTATAAAATTCATTCCGATTTTTATTATGTTGCCGCAGGCAGCGAAACTTTTGAGTGCAAAATCCGTGAAGTATTAAAAAAACAGAAGGAAAAGATTCTTGTTGGTGATTTTGTAGAATTTGAAAACGGTCATATTACAAAAGTTCTGCCCCGAAAAAACTTTATTAAAAGACCAAGTGTTGCTAATATTGATCAGGTAATAATTGTATCCGCACTCAAAGAGCCTGATTTGGATTTGCACCAGCTTAACCGCTATATAGCACTCGCAAAATACTTTGATATACCGGCTGTGCTATGTTTTAACAAAGAAGATCTTAAATGGGATAAACATTTAAAAGATAAAATAAAAAAAATATATGAACCTTTAGGATATAAGATAGCTTATACATCAGCAACAGAACATAAAGGTATAAAAGCTTTCGAAAAAATTCTTGAAGGCCGAACGAGCGTTCTTTGCGGCAATTCCGGAGTCGGTAAATCCAGTCTTATAAATGCCATAAACCCTGATTTACACCTTAAAACAAAACGTGTCAGCGAAAAGACCCGGCGCGGAACCCATACAACAAGACATTCGGAGATTATTAATATTAATGATAATTCAAGAATAGTTGATACTCCGGGATTTAGTAATGTAAGATTTAACTTTATTCTTCCTGCTGATGTTGATTTGCTTTTCTCTGATATAGCGTTATACAGAGATGAATGTAAATACTCGGATTGCCTGCATATTAACGAAGACGGCTGCAATGTCCTTGATAATATTAATAAAATTGACCCGTCGCGTTATGAAAGTTATCTTGAATTTATAAATGAGGCAAAAGAATATAAAGACAAAATTAAGTTTGAAGGTAACAAATAAGAACATACAAAAAAAGTAGTCCATAATCGTACATTTGCAAAAATAAGCGGTAAGAAGCGTCTGAGTGCACGTAATACACAAAAACAAAAAATTTATAAGGAATATGAAACAGACCATGAAGATGAATGATTATATCGAAATAGTAGACAAAAAGCTTGATGAATTTATGCCAATTGAATATCCTGAGGATATTTTTAAGGCAATGAAATATACAGTTACGCTGCCGGGTAAACGATTGCGGCCTGTTATGTGTCTTGAAAGCTGCCGCGTATTCGGCGGGAATTATGAAGATGCAATCCCGACGGCATGTGCTATAGAAATGCTTCATGCACAAACTCTTATACATGATGATTTGCCTTGTATGGATAATGATGATTTCAGGCGCGGAAAACCTACCAACCATAAGGTTTTCGGAGAAGCAAACGCTGTTCTCGCAGGTGATGCACTTCTCACTTTCGCACCACAGATTATAGTAAAAAATTCTAAAAATCTGGGTAGTGAAAAACTCATTAAAATTCTTGAAGAATATTTTCAAGCCGGTGGTGCATACGGTGTTATAGCCGGACAGGTAGTTGATATCGAGAGTGAAAAAGGCAATGTTCAGGGCGACAAGGGCGAAACTCTGGAATACATCCATACTCACAAAACAGCAGATTTGTTTAAACTTGCCCTGAGAACAGGTGCAATTATTGCGAATGCAACTGATGAACAAATAAACGAGATAACCGAATTCGGACAGATTCTCGGTGTGGCTTTCCAGATAGCTGACGATATTCTCGATGAAATATCTACTTTTGAAGAAATGGGTAAAACTTTAGGTAAAGATAAAAATGCCGGTAAGCTGACCTATACAGCGATGTATGGTTTAGATGAATCTAAAAATAAATTGTCTTGCCTTTTGGATAATTGTTATGATATTATTAGAAAGTTCGATATAAAATCGGAAGTTTTCGTTGAGATAATTTCTGGAATCAAAAAGAGAGTAGGAATTAAATGATTAGTATAGCAAATAACGGATATGAAGTTCTGGCAGCCGGGCTTTTTTCGGCATTTACTGCTCAGGTGATAAAGTTTGTAATTTTTACCATCCAGTCGCGTAAGATAAATTTTAAAATCTTTACTACTACAGGTGGGATGCCTAGTTCTCATTCTGCGGGAGTTATGGGATTGTCCACCTCTGTAGGTTTGATAGCCGGATTTGACTCGCTGATTTTTGCAATCGCACTCGGATATGCCCTTGTTACAATGTATGATGCCGCAGGTGTAAGACGTGCAGCAGGTAAAACCGCTGCCTGCCTGAATAAAATGATGGATGATTTCTATAAACATGATGTTCAGGCTATTGGAGGCAAGTTAAAAGAATTGCTGGGACATACGCCTTTTGAAGTAATAATGGGTGCTATCTACGGAATATTCTTTACGGTATGTTTCCATAATTTCCTTGTTAGATAACAAGTACTTGCGTTTTAATATTATTCATGTAATAATATAAGTACAAAGGGTTTATAGATTTTATCTATATCAGTTATTGAACCTTTGCGGAAAGAAAGAGATACTCCAACGGATGGGTGTTGAGGAATTTAATTACAAATATATAAAAGATAAAGCAAGCGCAGGAAGCTGGCGTAGAGGTTACGAATACCATCTGAAAGATATGGTTTTCGATACTTACCCTGAAAAGAATTTTTATATGGGTAAGGTAAAGGGAAACTTTCAGGATCACTATAATACAGACTTAATCTTTAAAAAGAATAAAGTTGAAGCACGTTGTAACTGCCCGCTTAAAGAAGAATGGTGCAAGCATGCCGTTGCTGTTGCATTAAAAGCTATTGATGAACACGCTTACGAAGACTGGCTTGAAACTAAATTCGGTATGGAATTTGATTTCCCTGATGAAAATACTGCTTTGACTGAAGAACCTAAAGGAAATTATATTTTTCACTTTAATCCTAAACGTAAAGCAAACTTTTTCTCAATTCTGGTTATGTCGCGCGAAACCGGAAAAGTTGTAAGGCAGATAGAAAATATTTTAAGAGCCCTTATAGAAGCCCAGAAACAGAACCCTGATTTTGAACTTAATAATTCCCAGAAAGTTGAAGTTGCCATATTCCAGCAATTACTGACAATTTCGCGTCAGGATAAAAAGGCCGGCTGGTATGATATTCCGATAACAAAATTCGGGCCGATGTTCACACTGCTTGCGCATGCTGATGAAGTTCTTGATGAAAAGACAAAACAAAGACTGAAATTTACAGATGAAGAATGGAAGCTTGTTTTGAATGTGAATGTATCACAGGCCGGAACTATTCTTCTCTCTCTTGAGTGGAAAAGACCTGATAAGGATGATGTTTATCCGCTTGAAGAAGTTAGATATTTTTCAAGACATTTGAAGTGGGGCAGATATAAAAATATAATTTTCCCGACAAATATTGCCATGCAATCTGTTCCGCAGAACCTTTTAAAATCTTCTTTTACAGATTTAAAAGATTCCGACGGAGGCAAATTTATTTATGAGGAATTGCCTAAACTCCGTGAGATTATGGATGTTAATATAGATGAAAGTATTTCAAAATTAATGCTGGAAGAACGTCCGCCGTTGAACATCGTAACTCTCGGTATTGATTATGACCAATCGTTAAAGGCAACTCTGGAATTTGAATATGACGGTGTAGTTGTTCCTTATTCAAAATCAAGTGAGAAGTCTCCTTATATTACAATTAAAAAACCGGGTGAAGATTTTATTTACTGGATTAAACGTAATTATAAACACGAGCAGGATTCTTATAATATGCTTCTGGCATGTAAATTCGTTCCTATGCAGACAAATAACCTTGCTCTTGAAAAAGAAAACGCTATTGATTTTTATAATTACTATATTAAGCAGGCCGGAGAAGGTTGGAAGTTTGAAGAAAAAGATGATATGAACTTCTTTAAACTTATGGATGAACCTTTCAAAATGTGTGCTAAAATTGACTTTTCCGAAGAATCTCAGGATAGTTTTGAAATTCAGCTTTACGGCCGTGTCGGGGAAGAAATTATTAATTTCGACGATGTTTACGAAACAATACAAAGCGGTGAAAAATACAGCAGAATAAGAAGTCTGGGATTTGTTGAGTTCCCTGCACAAAATATCTATGCAATGATGAGAGCATTTAACTCTTTTGATGTATACAGAAATGATGAGAATAAATTTACTGTAAAGACATATCGTGCAGGCCTTATAAATGAACTTAAAAACCTTGATGTTGAACTTGTTTTGAGCGAGCGTTTTGAGAAATTCTGGGAACAGATGTCGACATTCTCTACTCATGAGGGGCTGGAACTTCCAAAAACTGCTACCGCAGAATTCAGAGAATACCAGTTAAAAGGTTTCGGATGGCTGTGGTTTATGTACAGATACGGCTTGAACGGGATTCTTGCTGATGATATGGGCCTTGGTAAAACCTTGCAGGCTTTGACAGTTCTGCAAAAGGCAAAAGAACAGGACGGGCCTGCTCCGACTCTTGTAATTTGTCCTACTACAGTTGTATTTAACTGGGAGTCTGAAATTCAAAAATTTGCGCCGGAACTCAGTTGTCTGAAATTATCCGGTGTTGACAGAAAAGCATTGTTCAAAGAAATTCCGAATTACGATGTTGTTATCACAAGTTATGCCTTAATTAGGCGAGATATTAAACATTTTAAAGACATTAACTTCAGATATGTAATTCTGGATGAATCTCAAAATATTAAAAATGCAATGTCTCAAACTGCACAGGCTGTTAAGCAGTTACAGGCCACCCATAAACTTGCCCTCTCAGGTACTCCAATAGAAAATAAACTTGAAGAATTGTGGTCTGTGTTTGACTTTTTAATGCCGGGCTTCCTTTTAAGTGCTGCGGAATTTAATGCAAGATATGTTAACCCGATTATGGAACGCGGTGATAAAACTGTTGAAAAACGTTTGAAACTTCAAATTTATCCGTTTATCTTACGTCGTATGAAACGTGATGTTGCAAAAGACCTTCCTGATAAAGTTGAAAATATTGCATACTGTGAGCTTACGGATGAACAAAAAGACTTTTATCTGCAAGTTCTTGATAGTACAAAAGAAGAATTATTCAAGAGTATTGAACAAAACGGACTTGAAAAAAGCAGGTTATCTATTTTCTCTGCTCTGCTCAGATTGCGTCAAATCTGCTGTCACCCTAGACTTTATGATAAAGAAAACGTTAAACACGTTATGTCCTCCGGTAAGTTTGAAAAACTCAAAGTCATGCTTGAAGAAATTATTTCGGAAGGCCATAGAGTTCTTTTATTCAGCCAGTTTGTCAATATGCTTGATATAGTAAAAGGCTGGCTTGAACGTGAAGGTATTGAATATGAATATCTAACCGGTAAAACTAAAGACCGTCAGGCAGCAGTTGAACACTTTAATAACAGTAAAATTCCTATATTCTTAATAAGCTTAAAAGCGGGCGGAACTGGTTTGAACCTCACCGGAGCGGATTACGTAATCCATTACGATCCATGGTGGAATCCTGCCGTTGAAGATCAGGCAACTGACCGTGCATACCGTATCGGCCAGACTAAGAAGGTATTTGTTTACAGACTTATTACGAAAAATACTGTTGAAGAAAAAATTCAGAAACTCAAAACCATTAAAAGAAACCTTGTTGACAGCGTAATTTCGGTTGATAGAAATATCGTAAAATCTCTTACAATGGATGATATTAAAGAAATTTTCTCTGTTGATTAATTGAGAAAATCAGTCCAGTATTTTTCTTTCGGGTTTTCGGGACTTGTATCTGTAATTGCAAAATATGCACAGGTATATGTAGCATTGGCATAAGAATAACTACAAGCTGTCTCGGGATTAGGCAAATCTTGACCAAGATTTTGTGAGTTTTTACCAATAAACGGTTTAACTCCACCATCTTTTGTGAAAGTAAATACAAACCAATCGTACCCGTAACGGTTAGGCCCTTTACGTCCATTTATATCTACACATAATTTGGGCCCATTTGGGGGATTATCATACCTACTAACAGGATCATCCATCGAGAAAAATCTCCCCCCAACTTCCTCAGATACAATTGATCTATCACAAGGTTGAGAAATAACATTATTACCCGAAAGATTTTTGGGTCTATATCCAATTGCTTTTTCAAAAGAATCATTCAAATCACTTGTTACAACATTACTATTCGATTTATTACCTTGAAAATAAACTATATAACTTTTTAAAGTTTCAGATGAATATACTCCTTGTTCTTTTTGACTATATTCGTAAACACTAATCCCTAAATCTGCTTGAAAGCGTTTTGCTGCATTTTGAATATCGCTATATGCTTTCAAAAACTGTGTATGCAAAACCTTTTTTCTATGCTTGGCAACAAGCGTTGGCAGAGTCATTGCAGCAACTATTCCTATTATGCCAAG
>DVIU01000188.1 GCA_018711035.1 Candidatus Scatousia excrementigallinarum | reverse complement strand
GGAACTTAATTATCCATTCATCGCCGTCAATTTTAATGTGCGCCTTGGGGCGGGCACCGCCGCTCGAACCGCCGAGGCTGTAAATTTCGTCAAGCGTTACGTTGTCGGCGTCGTCGTTTAAAATGTCGTTTACTTCCCTGCATATACGGTCAAGCTCGACCGTCTGCGCATAGTCCGGCTCGCCCTGATTGGGTTCGAAAGTAAGCCGCCCAGCCCCTGACCGCTTATCAGCGTGAGTTTAGTAAGCGGAGACAGGCGGCTGTAATTTATGCCGCGCCTTGCAAGCATTCTGGCGACAAGAAGTTCGCCCCAACCGTCGGGCAGACAGTCGGCAAAAACACCGTACATACCCCCGAATATGTCATTTCTATTGATAAAAATCCCATCTTCAAGCGGCAGCGAAAAGGGGGATATGTTGAAGCCGTTTTTCAGCCACTTTTCGTCATACTGAAAGGCGATGCCTTCGTCAAGTTGAGCAAGATAGCCTACGGTTTTGCCGTTGTATTTTACGGTAAGTTTTTTAATATCGGTAATCATAATTTCAAATCCCTGATGTTGGTGACTGGCGGCTTTTTGAAAAGCTCATTAAAGTCTTCAAGGCAATCGAGCGCATTGGCAATTTTTACCAGCGAAAGAAGAGATATTTCGCCCGTCTGTTCAAACCTCCGTATTGAGCCATAGCTGACGCCCGTGCGCTCGGCAAGCTGCTTTTGGGTGAGCTTTTTTGCCTTCCTTGCCGCCTTTTCGCGCTTAACAAGCTCATATACTGTGCCTGTCAATGACTGCGCCGGCACAAAATCTGATATATCAAATGTGTTCTTGAGCATAGTACCAATATTTTAGCAATTATTCTTCATTTTGTCAATATATTGCCAAAATTTTAGTAGTCTTAAACTTGTATCTCAGTAAAAACTGCGGCGCCGAGACAAAACCGGCGCCGCAGAACTCACTTAAAAAGCTTTTTTAATTTTCATTCACTTAATGTCTTCATTTTTACTGTAATCAGTATAGCACATTTATGAGTTTATTGCAAGTAAAACTCCTAGTGCTTTAATTTCTGGTCAGAATTTAATTACAACAGGAGCGTGGGAGAATGAGTAAATCATCGCCATAGCGTCCTTAAAATAATACACCGCTGTATTACCGTCGGGACCCGTCGTGTACATTTTGCGGAGCGAAGGATAGTCGTCAAGCATGCTCTCCTGAGCTTCTACACGGTCGTCCAAAATGAGCGTCCCGGCGATGCGAATCCACTCGTCGCCCTTCATCGCGCATATTTCCACCTTGGAGTTTGCGTTAATCTGCTTGGCGACCGCCTTGCCTTTGCCCGTCTGTATGTATAGCTTGTCCTCAAAGATATGAGCCGTACCGAACGGTCTTACTCTCGGCTGGTCGCCGTCCATTGTTGCGAGGTAATATGTCCCCGCATCCTTCAAAAACTGACAAACCTGTTTCATAAAAATTACAGCCACCCATTCTCATATATAATATCAATCATAAATTCTATTGATTTTTTTAATGCCGCCTCAAACTCGCTTTCCGAGTGTCTATATTTCCTCCTTGCCGGCTCATCTGGACGAATTTTCTTTGGATGATCAATTACATTCCTCATATATGTGGGTAATGTCTCATATTCAGAAATTGCCCCACTAAAATTTCTATATCGTCTAGATTTAGTATCATACTTTTTCTTGTTACTAATGAACGCTACCGTTTTTCTAATTTCATCATCCGTTTGATTAGGACGGCTACACCCAAATTTAGATTGCAAATAAGAATACAACGATATATGAAAATCTATTGTGGGCATATCAAAGACAGTCCATTTAATTTCACCCAACGTAATCGTTGGTAAAATACGATGACTGTTTTTTGTATAATATAACGGCAAAAAATTATGTATTTTTATCACTTGACCATTATTCTCAATAACATGTTTTATGATATGATCACTATGCGTTTCAATTATAATCTGACAATAATTTGACATAAATAATAAAAACTGCATAAGTTTAATTTGTGCTGCTGGATGTAAATGTATTTCTGGATTTTCAATTATAAAAGTAGGTCTTTCTTGCGCTTTATTAACAGCAATACTCAACACCATAATTATAATTGAAACCACGTAGCTTAGTCCGCTTCCTGTGTTCTTATTTCGTACTTGTAATCTTTGTCCATCTTTAACATATGTAGCCCTAGATCTATCTGTCTTATCTAAATTATCAGCATTAATTTTTTCACCTATAATTTCTTTTAACCAGTAATTGACCTCGCCTAAGAAAGTATAGTTACTAGGAATATCTTTATCATAAATATATTTTTCATCTATTGCATAATCTTTAAATTTAGCAATAAACCCAATCGCATTTTCTCCTTGAAAACCGATAGTTGTTCCTTTATATTTATCGTATACATCCTCTGGACCAATCCTGTCTGCAGAAATATAAAAAATATTTTTCTCTTCTTTGAGCTGAAACTCTTTTATTTTTTTCTCACATCTAATTGAATCTGCGTTTTTTGATTTTTCTAGTTTAAAGATATATGATTTTTTTGCAGTATCATACAATTTAATCTCTATCGGTTTAGCTGCTGATATTTCATAATTTTTTATCTCGTCAAACTCATCGAAATGAACAAATTTTCCATTAGTTATTAAATTATTTTGTTCTGTATCAATATTCTGCAATAAAAACAATATCGCTTGTATTATAGACGACTTACCTGACGAATTCGGACCGCATAATACATTAAAATTTTTGAATCTGATAGTGCAATCTTTATAGCACTTAAAATTCTTCATAACTACTTTTGAGATCATATCATGCTTTACCTTTGTTTCTATCAATTATTTCCAGCAACCATTTGACTCTATCAGAAAAATTTTCTTTTCCGTCTCTGTGATACTTAATATTCCTAAAAAATGGAGTGTTGCCGTCAGAATCCAAGTCATCCTTATTATAATCTCTGAACTCTTGAAGCATTTCAGCAATCTGGGCATCTGCAAAATTTCCCTCACGGGTTAAAGAAACAAACAATAATGAAATTTCAAATAAAATCATATTTATTGGTGCTTTCTCATCCAACTTAAAAGCATTTTTTCCAAAAATATTTTTAGCTTTATTAAACGAATAGAAAAAATCCTCTTTAATTTCATCCAACTGATTAGTTGTAAATGTGTTAATTGCGTCCATAGAATCGGCTAAAAAAGAATTTATCTCTTTATATTCTACGGACGTGCTCTTGCCGTTTTCACGATAAATCTTTAATTGCTTCAAGATATAAAGGCGCATTGCTATATAACGAAGAAAAAGATATCGATCCTTCATTCGCTCCTTTGCATTACCTTTCATAAAGTCAGTATTATCTGAAAGTAATTTTAGTAAAACAGTAATTGCTCCCTGATGCAAAGCGTGCCGCAATTCCTGATTATTCAGTTTTGTGCCGTTTTGGTTAACACGTTCAAATATTTTTAACTTGAAAATTTCAGGCGTATCAAATCCTACCCTAATAACATGCAAGTGCGAATCTTCGATTTTTGCCATATAATTTTCATACTCGAATGAAGAGTTATCCGTCAAATCCTTTGCTTTCTTTCCGTTAAGCTCAGTGATAAATTCTAGATTTGACAACGAAAATTTATTATCTAAAAATTGAAAAATTGCAGACAGGCGTTGCCTTCCATCTATTACTATTAGATTGCCATACTTCCCCTCATACAAATATAAATATGGAATAGGAATACCAAGTATTAAGCTTTCAATAAGCTGACTTTTTTGCTTTCTCGTCCAGACCGTTTTGCGTTGAAATGAATCGTCTAAAATTAAAACTCCCTTTGCGTTGGGATCACCGGATCTTTCATATCTTCGCTTTAATTCATATACCGAATAATTTAACGGCTCACAATCTACATACCTTTTATTGATAAAATCTAAGTTATTTACATCACTCTGTAAATTAATTTCAACAAGGTCTTCCGCCCCGTCAAATTCAAAATTTTGCTCCGGGTCCTCATTGTTTACTCGGTCCCTATAGTAGTCAGATTTCTTCAAGTAGTCTAATCCAATCTCATTTATTACAAGAAGAGATGATTTCGGATCATAATCTACAAATTTCGGATAAATTTTTTTATGCGAAATTAAATTCCTAACTTTTTGACTAAATCTTGTGTCTTTACGACCGAATAAAAGCTCAGCATCCTCACCGGTAGGGTTCATTAAATCAGCTAATACTTTTATTAACTGCCCTGTAGTAAGCTGTCCATCGTGCTTATTTATTTCATATAATGCCGGTAGCAACAAATCATTTTCTGAATATATTTTTTCCATAATTAATTACCCCTTAATAATTCATTATGATTAAATGCTTTACTTTCTTTTTATTCCTATTTTTAAAACTGACAAAATAATTTTTATCAACTTCTATTATCTTCAATCCTTTATTTGCATATAAGTTATTAATAAAATCAGTTTTTTTGATAATCAGCATAAATTTACATTTACACTCGTCTATTAAGTAATCCGCAAGACGTCGCTGGTCATTCATTCCAAAAGCATTTTTATCGTATTCACTGAACGTTGTATCATACGGCGGATCTAAAAACATAAAGTCGTTAGGTTGAATATCTATGTTCTGCACAAAATCATAAAAATCTTCATTATATAGTTCCGTATTTTTCAGTAATGCTTTAAGTTTTCGTTTTTTATAATATTCTTTCTTTTGTCTTAAAGATTTTTTATTGTAGGAAACACCACCATACGGAACATTAAATTCTCCTTTATTGTTAAATCTAAACATTGAAGAAAAACAATATTCCCTTATAAAAAGATAAATAGCAACTTTCCTTGGCTTTGACAAGTTATTGTATTCTGCCGGTTTATTATATACATCACGTAGGTATGTATAATATGCGGATTTAATCCCTGCCTCAAGATTTTCTTTTAATCTATCATCATCTAAAATTTCATCTTTTTTATCTTCATTCTTTCTAATCAGCTTAAATTTTCTAACAAGACAATCCGATAAAAATGTTTCAAATCTTACGGCTTTCCGTAAATTAAACATGGGGGTCTCATCAATTTGCCTATTGACTATTTCCTTGATTTCAGTCTCCATATCCAATTCTTCGCCGCTTCTGTATTTTATATATAAATTAATTATATTGACATCATCTGCCAAATTCCCAAGCCTATCCCAGTTGTTGATTATTATATCCAACTCTTTGAAAAAAGTACGATTTCCATTTTTCACATAATCATACAGCAACATCAATTCTTCCGACTTATCATTAATAAAATTTTTGTCGTGATTTAAATAGAAGAACACTGCTCCTCCGCCAACAAACGGTTCAATATAATTACTGAAATCTGTCGGTAAATTATCTGAGATAATCTTTAGCTCAGAAGATTTTCCGCCAGGATATTTTAATAACGGTTGCAATTGATCTTTCATACGAGTCATCTTTCTTTTCACAAAACTAAAGTAATGTATATGATAACTAAGTCATGTTATCATCAATTTAACTAATAAAATGAATAAGCAAATCGTCTTAAGATAACACACTATGTATATTATCAGCTATTCTCCTGATAGCAGGGACGCAAACGGTATTGCCCAATTGTTTATACGCATCATCTAACGAAATCTCTTTTGGAAATTCAAAGTTTTTAGGAAATCCTTGAAAATCCAAACATTCTCTAATTGTTAATTTCCTAATCCCATAGTCATCCCAAACAACGGGCACCCTGTCGGGGTACGTACCCATATTTGCCGTTAATGTTGGACACATTGCATTTTTTGTCCTGCGCACCTCGTGATCAGTGATGCGATAAATAGCATCCTTATCCCACATATTATTTTTCAGATAGTCGTACAGCGGTAAGCCATTGTAATAATACAAACTATCTTTTCTTATATGGCGATTGATAATTTGGTCAGATGATACTTTAAGTGGTATAGGGTCAGGATGATGATATATTTTTTCCTCATCCCTCAACGCAACAATATATATTCTTTTCCTAATCTGCGGCAAATTGCCATAATTATTTGCCGCCATTACTTTGTAATAGACAGTATAGCCAAATTGCGCCAGCGAATTATAAATAACTAGAAAGGTTTTCCCCTCGTCATGTTCAATTAAGTTTGCTACATTTTCAAGAAAGATTACAGGAGGCCTCTTCACATCAACTATTCTTGTAATTTCAAAAAACAGGTTTCCGCGCTTATCTTTAAAGCCTTTTTGTTTGCCTGCAATAGAAAATGGCTGACAGGGAAATCCCGCAGTTAAAACCTCAAAATCAGGCAATGAAGTCGCATCTATATCGCGTATATCGCCTTCCACCAAATAATGATTTCCAAAGTTATGGCGATACGTCATGCAGGCGGCGCTGTCGATGTCATTTGCCCAAACAATCTCAAAACCAGCCTGTTTAAAACCGAGACATATGCCGCCTATGCCTGAAAACATGCTTGCTATACGATGTTGCATTTTATAAATCCGATAGCACAAGTTGCCTATTCAACGAAAAGAGTTCACGAATCTTAGCATGAGAATAGGGTTCAGCCTGTTGCTTTTCCACCATTTGTATTACACTTGAAACGGTTACCGCACTTCCGTTTACGCCAGTTTCATTGACAATCTTCATGAGTTGAGCATCAATATTAGAACCGAAACCTCCGGCAATGTAGGAAAAGAATGCCAACGGATAGGGTGAATCGCAATAATTTTTAAAGCCTTCTATGTAGTTATGAATCATGCGATTATGATGGTCGTTGCTAATGCTGTACCGACTGTATGCCTTATTGTCGATTATAGCGCTATATTTGTCAGAATCTGACAATAAAAGCACGTCAGGCGTCAGTCCAATCGGTCCAACGTGTTTTGAATTGAAACCAAACACTTCATTAAAGATTGTTACCGTTGCTTTTTCAAATTCCGTTGCCTCATCTCTGCCCTTTGTTGCCATATCGAAATACTGCGTCATGAAGGCGCCAATTGCACCATGAGGATATAAGCGTTGCAAATTTTCTTCAACAAGTCTTCCGTCAATGCCTGTCTGTTCCACAATTTTATCAATAAGCCCAACGGTTATTTTTGTGATGGGTGCTTTGAGTGATTCAACAATAAACGCCTTTTTAATTTTTTGTTCTGCAATTAATTTGGCGGTTATAGTACGACTTGCAGTAAGATTTCTAGTATCTTTTTGGTGCTTGGGATCCAACCCATATTTACGTTGAAAATATTCGTGCTCTTCCGGTCTGTCGATAAAAGGAGGCACTGAACCGAGAATGGAAACAACTTCGTTTTCTTTTTCAGGAATAACTCTTAACTTTTTATCCTCGCTGTCTCTTTGGGCAAGTTGCGTATACTCCATCCAATTTATCACCGTATTGGCAATATCCATTAAATGGCTGAACGGATGTGCAGGATTAACTTTGCCTGTCTTTGGAGCATATTTTTTGAAGAAATCTGCATCAAGGCCTGCATCGCCATAAGCACGAAACGCTTTCAGCCTATCTACGACAAATTTATAGCAAGAGTCTGTTTCATTTTCTGCATTAGTGATAACGACTTTTGCTATTTCCTCTTCAGAAAGGCCATCCACTTCCTTGTCCATCAGCATTCGCAAAAGAAATCTGAATGGCCTGATTTTAAAGCGAGGGGCAACATCTACACCCCGTCCAATTGAAAATGAGGAAGGGAACTGATACTTTAAAATTTGATTTTTTAATACAGCAACGGGAGAATCGCCATCCATTATAGCTTCGCCCGCCAAAGTAAGTTTTAATTGTTTCGTGGATTTCTGTATAAAAATCAATCCAAGGCTGGATATCCAAGCTTGATATGTGCGAGCACCGCCACCGGTTTGGTCTCTTCGTTCGCCCTTTCTCTTAAGATTCGCCTCTTCAAGCGCTTCCTCAAGCGATAGATGCATTCCGCGCTGACCCTTCCACTCATCATCCAAAGATACTTCCGCAAAAGTCGCAAGCACCTCAGGCACAGCATTAAGTTTTCGCTTCGGTCTTGTTACCCACCATGTATTAATCATTATTCCCCACATCCTCCCTTAACGAAGGTTCAATAGATTCATATTCAATGCCCGCAAAAGTTTTTAAAATTGCTTCAAAAATTATCCTTGCGCCGCGACATGGAACAGCCATGCCTATCTGCTTACGCACCGATTCTTTAGACCCCTCAAAAACGTATGTGTCCGGGAATGTTTGCAACCTTGCTCTTTCACGATTTGTTAAAGCGCGAGGCTCCGCCCAATGATATATATGAGTTCCACCACCACCAGAACCAGTAACCGTATAGGCTGGCTTTGCCGGGTCAAGACGCTTATAAATCTGACTTATCTTTGCTCCGTGCACATTAAGTTGCAATTCAGGCGGAAGATTTGCATTAAAAGCGTTTTGACCGGGGGCGATATGTCTTAACCTCTCCACAACAATGGCAGATTGCCTTGTTTGCTCGTTGTTCGGAGCGTCTTGGGGTATTGGAGGATTTGCTATTGCATTCTCACAAGTTACATCCATATTTGCATAGGGAGCAAAGCTTGGTATTTGAAATTCATAGGGCAAGTCTTGTCTAATTCCAACAATTATTATTCTATGCCGTGCTTGCGGAACACCATATTTTTCAAAGCAATACAGATTAGGATAAATTCTATATCCTGCCTCTCTCATATCGGCAAGTATCTTATTAAACGCATTGCCCTCATTGGCACTGCGCAACCCGCCGACATTTTCAGCTAAAAACCACTTTGGCCGATGAGATTTTAAAACTTGAATCCCATAAGTATAGAGAGGGCCATATGTGCCATTAAATCCTTTTTGCTCTCCGACAACCGAAAAATCGTTGCAGGGAAATCCGAACGCAAGCGCATCAATCTCTGGCAATTTTGAAAGATCTATTTTTCGAACATCTCCGCAAATTACGGATGCAGGAGCATCGGGACAAATATTTCTCGTATAAGTCATACATGTGTCTTTATCATAATCGTTCGCCCACTGATGAACAATCCTATATCCCTCAACATTGGCAGTGATTGCCCCATAAGCTAATCCTCCCGGACCGCAAAACAACTCACCTAATTTAAACTCAACCATAACATCTCACCTTAGTTTTACTTCTTGCTTCTATTCTTTAATGCTCTTTCAACTTTGTCGGCACAAGTGTTCAAATCATTTTCTATATCAAAATCCCAGAAGCGAAGGACAAGCCAGCCGAGTTCGATTAAATCTTGCGTAACTTCGAAGTCTCGTTCACGATTGCCTTCAATTTTAGGAATCCAATAATTACGATTGCTTTTAAAGTTATTCTTTGTATGCTCCCAATCATAGCCATGCCACATGCTGCCATCTACAAAAACGGCAATTTTTGCACCAAGAAAGACAATGTCCGGCTTGCCGCTCAAATATTTATAGTTTTTGCGATAACGCAGGCCACGCTGCCAAAGTTCTTTGCGCAACATAATTTCCGGCTTAGTATCCTTGCTTTTATTGCTACGCATATTGCGTGAAATCTGCTCCCTTGTATTTGACATATCATTTTATCCACATAAAGCAATAAGCATTACAAACACAGCAAATACCAAAGAAAATTATAACAACCCATTTTTAGGATATTATATCATGTTTGCGCGAATAATTCAATAATTGCAAAAGGTGTTTGACAAAATACATCCAATTAAATTTCTGGAAGTCAGGCGCGGCGGAGGAAACTCCGCCGCGCCGGTTTTGTGGGGGATTATTTAAACTTCACTTATTTTATCTCCGCGGTCAAGATGCGGAACTTTTGACCGTTGGCGGCAGTGTAGTTAATGCCGTCGCTTGAGCATTGGCAATCGCCGTCAAAGTATTCAGCTATCAGCGGATGAAGGCTGCACAAAATATCATCGGGTAAAATATGTAATTTTTCAGGCTTCATTTGCGACAAAACTTTATCATTTGTAGAATTTTTCGACACGTTTTCCATAACGTTCCTCCGTTAAAATTTTTCTGCAACAGTGCGTGCTTATTGCGTACTTATATTATACCCCTGTGTTTGACCAGACTGCAAATTAATTTGGTCAGACTGTGGGATAATATTTTGGCGAAGGAACACTATTTTATGGATATTTTGTCGAAACTCTCTGAACGGCTCAAAGAACTGATGGACGAAGCAGAAATTAACACTCAATCTCTTTCGAAAGAAATTGCCGTTGACCAATCTGCAATAGCCCGCATATTGAGAGCCGAGCGCATGCCTTCATTAAAAACCTTAGTAGCATTTGCAGACTTTTTTCACTGTTCGACCGACTATTTATTAGGCTTGTCAGACAACCTTGAAGAAAAAGTATTTAAGAACCGTCCACCGTTCGGTGAACAACTCACGCTGTTGCTTGACCACTTTAAAATCTCGAAATACAAATTAGAAAAAGAGACGAAACTTACGGAAGAAACGGTAAACCGTTGGCATAAGGGCAAGTATGAGCCCACGGTGGAGAGCATTGTCCGCCTCGCAAAATATTTTGAGTGCAGTACCGATTTTATCCTCGGCAGAGAAAGCTGATATTGATTCGCCCCGATTTCGGGGCGATTTTTATTTGCTCTTTCTGGTTACAAAGTTGCGCGTGGCGGCGTTGGTGGGTTTAACGGGTGGCTTGTAGTCGGCGGCGTGTTCGGGGTGGAGCTTTAAGTACTTTTTGAATCGCGCAAGAATCTTCTCCCTCCCGTGTGGGAACAGCAGATTATCGCAGTATTCGGCAACGGTCAAATCTCTGGCCTTCGCCGCTTTTCTTACCGTCTTTATAAATTCTTCGTTCGGACTGTTGTCGCGGATGCCGAACCGCCGTACAATGCTGTCGACCTCATTTTCGAGCGCAATAAAAAGCTGCCGAGACCATATACGCAGTTTTGCCGCGTGCTTTTTATATAGCTGATAGCTGATTTTATTGAGCACCGTCTTGGGGTTCTGCACGGACTTGGTTTCAGCGGAAAAGTATTCATACACCCAAAGGAAACAGAACTTTATCAGTTTCTGCTGCCCGCGCATTAAGTAGAGGTAACGCAACTGCATTTCCTGCGGCATACTCAGGAGAAAATCATAGACAAAGACATCGGCGAAACTTTCGCACTTACCCGTGCGGATAAACCTATTGTACTGCATAATCGCCTTAATTTGCGTCTCCGTGCGCTCGCCGTCGTCCAGCATGTCGTACTCGATTTTGTCCTCGATAAACCTCATTCGTCGCGTAATATGCGCTTCCGAAAGCCCCATAACAGCGGCA
>DVIU01000187.1 GCA_018711035.1 Candidatus Scatousia excrementigallinarum | reverse complement strand
AACTGGCTAAGGCAACAAATCCTAAAGCAAAAACAGTAAAGGATGCTATGCAGGTTGACGGTTCAGAACTTAAGGGAATGTATGACAGGGATGAACAGCTTCCTGCCGGAGACCCTATGGAAGGTAAAACTGTCGGAGTTAAAAAAATCGTAGATTTGGCAGTGGCTATTGAAGGTATTAAAAATAATACAGGTACGCATGCCGCAGGTGTCATCATTGCACCGGAGCCGCTTGATCATATTCTTCCAGTTCAACCGTCTAAGGATGGTATTGTGCAAACCGGTTATCCTCCTCACGATGTTACAGAAGTTTTAAGCCTTTTGAAAATGGACTTTCTCGGGCTGCGAAACCTTACAACTATTTATAAAACTGTTGATTTAATAAAAAAAGAGCAGGGTATTGATTTAGCGATTAATGATATTCCTCTGGATGACAAACCTGTTTACGACATGCTTATGACCGGTGATACCGATGGTGTATTCCAGCTTGAATCTCAGGGGATGAAAAATCTTGTAAAAAGATTAAAACCTGACGTTTTTGAAGATTTAGGCGCACTTGTTGCTCTTTTCCGTCCGGGCCCTCTCGATTCCGGCATGGTTACTGATTTCGTAGAGAGAAAACATGGACGTCAGGAAATCTCTTACGCTCACCCGCTTCTTGAGCCGGTGTTGAAAGATACATACGGAACAATCGTTTATCAGGAACAGATTATGCAGGTCTTTCAGGTTCTTGCAGATTACTCGCTCGGTCAAGCGGACATGGTTCGCCGTATGATGGGTAAGAAAAAAGTCGATGAAATGGAAAAACAAAAAAGTAAATTCATCGAACGTTCTGCTCAGCATGGCATGTCTTCTAAAGACGCAGAAGCTCTATTTAACCAGATTCTCGCATTTGCATCATACTGTTTTAACAGGTCACACTCGGCTGCTTATGCCTTTGTTGCCTATCAGACTGCATACTTGAAATGCCACTATCCTGTTGAATACCTTTCTGCTTTATTATCAAGTGTTTCAAGCGATCAGGATAAAACACAATTATACATAGAAGAAGCACAGAAAAAAGGAATAAAAGTTCTTCCGCCTGATATTAATCATTCTCAGTCAACATTCACGCCTGACAACGGGAATATCAGATTCGGTCTGGCTTCTATAAAACAAGTCGGCGAGGCGGTAATTGAAGAAATTATTAAAGAACGCGAAGCTAACGGGCCATTTAAATCGATTTATGATTATTGTAAACGTCTAGATTCAAAATGTTCAAATAAGAAAACTCTGGAAGGCTTGATTAAAGCAGGTGCATTCGCAAATATTGAAAAAAGCCGTAAACAATTAATGGATAATATTGATTATATTACAGCAACGGCTTCAAAAGAAGCGAAAGCAAAAGAATCCGGTCAGGGTAGTTTATTTGATTTACTTGGAGACACATCTGAAATAGAAGAAGCCAAATTCAGACTCTCAGGTTCAGATGAAGAATACGACCAGAGACAGATACAAAACTTTGAAAAAGAATTTCTTGGTTTTTACGTAACGAGCCATCCTCTGGCTACAATCAGGGATAAGTTGCCTTTCCTGATGACGCACAAGATATCTGAAGTAATGCCTCTGCCTAATGACAAGCTGGTAACAATTTGCGGGCTTATAACAGCTACAAGGCAAATTCCTACAAAGAAAGATCCGACTAAGTTTATCCGTTTTGTAACTGTCGAAGATTTGTCAGGTAAAATAGATTTAATAGCTTTTAACGGTAAGATTCAAGAGTATGGGCAATATCTGGAACCTGAACAAAGAGTTATAATATCCGGCAAAGTCTCAAAACGCGGGGATGATGAAGCTCCGGTAATTTTGATAGATAATGTTAAAACAGTTGATAATTCTAATATCTTTACAGTTGAATTAAAGGATGATTTGAAATATGAAGAATTAGTATTTTTGAAAAATATATTATGCGAATATCAAGGTTCTGATCCGGTCATGCTAAAAGTAAAAGATGATTATGGCATGTCAAAAATATTAGCAGCCTCAATGTTTTGGGTAGAATCTTCAAATGATCTTGTAAATCGTCTAAAACGAAGTTTTACAGACAGAGTAGATATTACGGTTAAATCAATGGATTGTAAAGAAGAACCATGTGAGAAAATTTCGGCATAATAAAAAAATAATTTATGAAAATTGTAAAAAAGTGCTTGCAAAAAAAAATTGTCCATGTATAATAAAAAAGTAACCAAAAGCAAGTAAGCGGGGGTAATTCAGTGGTAGAATGCCTCCTTGCCAAGGAGGATGTCGCGAGTTCGAGCCTCGTCTCCCGCTCCATAAAAAAGAGCCAAAATATTAGGCTCTTTTTTATTATATTTAATTCTGGTTAATATTTTTTTCAATTACCGGAGGAATTGGTGATTCAATAATTTTCTGTAAATATTCATCATTTTCTGCTTTAACTTTACCGGCAAGTGTTGTTATCTCATCGTTGTTATTAAAGAAATATCTTATTGCATAGCGTAATGCCATCATGCCCTTATCAGGATGTTTTTCATATTTAAAAATATTGTATTCAAAAAAATTCTTGCCGTTACTTGAACCGTTTTGTAAATAACTTAAAGCAGCTTTATCTGCTTTTTTATTTTCTATATATTTTAAAAGAACATTTATCTCATTTGATTCAATACTTTTGCTTTCTTTATCTGCGAATTTTAAAGGATTGCTTACTTCAGGATAGTAATAAATTCCTATCATTTTAGTCCAGTTGCTTTTATTTTCATTTTTTAAAAAGTACTCATTTTCATAACCCCTATTTATATTTGATAAAGTACTGTATTTTAAAATGAAGATATCATTATTAAAGTGAATTTCTTCAGCTTTGGCTGTCTGTAAAAATGCAAATACCGTTATTATTAAAAATATTGACAGGCTTATCAGTAATGTAATTCTGGACATATTAACCTCCGTATTATAAAAAAGTTTATAATGGAGATTAATAAATGACATTGGACTTTTTAGCTAATTAAAAGAATAATCTTGAAGATTTTATATGCTTGTATTAAAATAATTTTATAAGCGGAGGTAATTCAGTGGTAGAATGCAACCTTCCCAAGGTTGACGTCGCGGGTTCGAGTCCCGTCCTCCGCTTTCTGTTAATTGAGTTTTTACTTTTATATTTAGAAAAGTCATAGTCAATACTGTTTACTAATTCACATGTCAAATCGTCTTGATTATTGCATCCGTTCTTTTAGATTCAAGTGCGCGCATGTAAAGAGGAATAAATAAGGTTTCTGCAACGCTGTCACTGATGCTGCAAGCTGTTTTTTCCATAATAAGTCCATCCTTATTAATGCTGTAAGGTTAGCCTAATATTTTGTCAAGTATAATAAAACAATATATTAAAATATTTACTTACCATTTTTTAAAAATAAAAAATACGGCAAGAATAATACATGCAAAGCCTGCCAGATAGTTCCATTTGAATTGTTCTTTAAGATAAAAAACTGAAAAGAAACTGAATACAATGAGGGTGATAACCTCCTGAATAGTTTTCAACTGTGCTGCATTGTAAACTTCATGCCCGATTCTGTTAGCAGGAACCTGAAAGCAATATTCAAAAAAAGCAATTCCCCAGCTTACCAGAATGACAATTAGAATAGGTGAAGTTTTAAATTTTAAATGTCCATACCATGCGAAAGTCATGAAAATATTCGAGATGGCAAGAAGCAAAATTGGTACAATATATCTAATCATAACAGTAAAATTATACAACAAAGAAAAAAGTCTTGACTTTTAATTTTTTCTTTAATACAATAAATTCTGTTAGCCGGCATAGCTCAACGGTAGAGCAACGGTTTTGTAAACCGTAGGTTGTAGGTTCGATTCCTATTGCCGGCTTTTTGCACCTTGTGACTAGCCTTTGTGGCGCAGGGGTAGCGCACTCCCTTGGTAAGGGAGAGGCCACGGGTTCAAATCCCGTCAAAGGCATTTGTGCTATTCGGCAGGTATAACAAGGTGATGAAAATTAAATAGTAAGGGTAGGTGCCCGAGTGGCTAAAGGGAGCAGACTGTAAATCTGCCGTCGCGAGACTACGGTGGTTCGAATCCACCCCTGCCCAAACTTTTCAAATGAGACCGTAAGGTCTCTTTTTTATTTTTTATATTAATTTTTGTAAGGATTTGTTGCAATAATTTTTATTCGGGTAAATTTTTTATATTCACATGTCTTATGCGTTATATGATAAACAATATTTTTTTAAATTTAAAATGCAAAGACATGTACTTAAATAATCATGTTAATAAAAAATCCTCTCCGTCTTTTACCGGCATTCAAACTCTTAAATATACTAATATAGGAAGCTGCCTTGATGGATATATC
>DVIU01000186.1 GCA_018711035.1 Candidatus Scatousia excrementigallinarum | reverse complement strand
TACAACAGAGAAAAACAAAAAATTAATTCAAAAGAAAATATTATTGATATGAAAATGAAAAACCTCGATACTGAGATTTCGGCTCTGACTACCGAATATGATACTGTAAAATCCGTTATTGATAAAAATATTGAGAAAACCTTTAAACGATATAACGCTTAAAAAAGCTCCCTATAAGGGAGCTTTTAAATTTATACATCAGCAACAGGAGGCACATCAATACGTTTAAGTCTCTGTTCAATACGTCTGTACCACTTCAAGTGCTGTTTGAAAAGAATTTTATAATCGGTAATTTCACCGCTTGAAATCTCATGGAACTGCTCATCACAGGTTTCTGTCATAGTACGTTCAAGAAGATGTGTTAAATCTTTTCGGCCTATACCAGCATCAGATAGTTCTAATCTTCTTCCGAATTTAACAACAACCTCAGGTCTGTTATCTCTGAAGAAACAATAATCAACAGCAACAGGCACAAGATTTACTTTACCGTATCGCTTAACAGCGTTTTGTGCAATATAAGCCAGCCCGGTCTGAAATTCAAAAGGTCTGAAATGAGGAGGTCTGATAATTCCCTGCGGAAAAATACACAAAATATTTTTTAAATCACCTACAACATCAACCGAATATTGCAAAGCCTTCATTGCAGACTGCGGAGATTTTTTACAAACAGAATACCCGCCACCGCGTCTTAACAGTGGAAAACGGTTTAATTCTTCAATCATCAATCTGATTTCTTTATGGAAAATTCTGTGGGTAATATTATACATAACAATACCGTCCCACCAATTGCAGTGAGGGGCGTATAAAATAGTAGGTACACCTTTTTCCATAACATTTTCCGCTCCCTTATACCTGAACGCGAAAAATCTGTTCTGTAACATATTAAAGAAAAACAAGCTGGCTATGGTAAGCCAAAATCTGTTTGTCTTTGCCGGTTTAAATTTCTCCTCTTTATTCCTCAATTTCGTTGGAGGGATGTCAGAATATAATTGTTCTTCAACACTCATGATAAAATTATTGTACTCCACATATTTTAAATAGTGAATAGCTCTTGAGGATACATTAAGAAATCTTTACTTGTCAGCGGAGGTAAACTTCATTAATATATTGTTTCAGCATTTCAATAATTTTGTTAAATTCTTCGTTTGTGTATGTCTTTTTATCATAAAAAGTCCTGTCCAGCACCTTTGCGGGTATGAATTTCTGCAAATAATACCGGCTTGCACCGTTAAGAAGTAAACCTATCTTCTGAAAATCATCAAAACCAAGCTGGGAAGAAACAACCGTTGTACGAAATTCATAATCAACACCGTATGACATAATCATATCAATACTTTGACTAATTTTTTCAATATCGACATGCCGGTTTACAATAAGAGAATATTTATCAAGAGGAGCCTTGATATCCATAGCGACATAATCCACATCAGGTAAGACTTTTTCAAGCATATTCGGCAAACTGCCGTTTGTATCGAGTTTAACGGCAAAACCAAGCGATTTAACCTCTTTTATAAATTCAGGAAGCTCTTTTTGCAGACATGGCTCTCCTCCTGTAATAACAACACCGTCCAGCTTTCCGGTACGGGATTGTAAGAATTCCAGAACATCCTGAACAGGAGCAATTGAATTTATCAACTCCGGATTGTGACAGTATCCGCAGCGGAAATTACATCCCGCTGTGAATACTATCGCGCTGATTCTGTCCGGGAAGTCCAGCAAAGAAGTTTTTTGTAAGCCGCCAATTAACATTTACAGCAGCCGTCCGATATTTCAAACACAGTCCGGTTATGAAATTCCATCTGTTTACCCTTATTCCACTGATTTACAGGTCTGATGTAACCGACAATTCTGGAATAAACTTCACATTCGGCACCGCATTCAGGACATTTAAAATGTTCTCCCGCAACGTAACCGTGGTTTGGGCATGTACTGAATGTCGGTGAAAATGTAAAGTATGGTAATTTGTAATTATTACATACTTTTTTCACAAGGTTTTTCATTGTATTTATATTTGAAATTCTTTCACCTGCAAAAATATGTACAACAGTTCCGCCGGTGTATTTTGTCTGTAGTTCATCCTGATGGTCAAGCACTTCAAAAATATCATCGCTGTAATTTACAGGCAACTGTGTTGAATTGGTAAAGTAAGGGTACTTATGATTTTTATCAAGCTTTGCAAGCCTGTAAGAAGTTCCCTCTCCTGGAGTAGCTTCAAGATTATAATTGTGCCCTGTTTCTTTCTGGAATTCAACAATCTTTGCCCGCATAAAATCCATTACATCAAGCGCAAATTGTTTTCCTCTAAAACTCCCGATATCATCACCGAGAAGATTTAAACATGCCTCGTTCATACCTATTAAGCCGATTGTAGAAAAATGGTTTTTCCAATAAACTCCGTAACGTGCTTTTATATCACGTAAATAGAATTTTGTATAAGGATAAAGATTTTTATCTGTCAAATCTTCCAGTAAAGCACGTTTTATCTCGAGACTTTCCTTTGCAACTTCCATTTGACAGGACAATTTTTCAAAAAATTCGCCTTTATTTTTAACGCTATCTGCAATTTTAGGAAGATTAACAGTCACAACCCCGACCGAACCTGTCAGAGGATTAGAACCGAACAGCCCACCGCCTCTGTATTCGAGTTCACGGTTGTCAATTCTTAATCGGCAGCACATTGAACGTGCATCTTCCGGTGACATATCAGAATTGATAAAGTTTGAGAAATACGGAATACCGTATTTCGCAGACATTTCCCACAAACCGTCAAGGTTTTTGTTATCCCAGTCAAAATCTTTTGTAATATTATATGTCGGAATAGGAAATGTAAATACGCGTCCTGAAGAATCACCTTCCATCATAACTTCAAAGAAAGCTTTATTCAGCATATCCATTTCTGCCTGAAAATCTTTGTAAGTTTCTTCCATTAACTCACCGCCTATTATAACAGGCTGCTCTGCGTAATAAGAAGGAACAGTCAAATCCATTGTTATATTTGTAAACGGAGTTTGAAAACCCACGCGTGTCGGAACATTCATATTAAAAACGAATTCCTGTACTGCCTGCTTAACCTGTGCATAATCAAGTCCGTCATATCTTATAAATGGTGCCAGAAGGGTATCAAAGTTTGAAAAAGCCTGTGCACCGGCAGCTTCGCCCTGCATTGTGTACATAAAGTTCACAACCTGCCCGAGCGCGGTTCGGAAATGTTTTGGCGGAGCACTCTCAACTTTTCCGCGAACACCTTTAAAGCCTTCAGTCAATAAATCTTTTAAATCCCACCCCACGCAATAAACAGAAATAATATTTAAATCGTGAATATGAATATCACCCGACAGGTGTGCGTTTTTAATATGTTCCGGATAAATTTTGTTCAGCCAGTATTTCTTGCTGATTTCAGAGGCAATATAATTATTAAGCCCCTGAATAGAATAAGACATATTTGAATTTTCATTGACCTGCCAGTCAAGCTGTTTCAAATAACCATCAACCAGCGA
The DNA here is from genome assembly GCA_018711035.1 of Candidatus Scatousia excrementigallinarum. GTDB lineage: Bacteria > Cyanobacteriota > Vampirovibrionia > Gastranaerophilales > Gastranaerophilaceae > Scatousia > Scatousia excrementigallinarum. Next base: position 16,888 of record DVIU01000186.1, on the reverse strand, counting down.
AATACTCAAATCCTTTTCTTTACTATTCGGCTGCGACATATACGCGGATTTTGCCGGATTCAAAGCTACAACATTTACGTTGTTCAATAATGCATTCTTCATAAAAAATTTCTCCCAGATTTCCGTGGTAACTACAACTGAAATAAGCATTCCGACTATAACGGCTGCGGCCCAGTGCGGGATTTTCACCCATGCTTTCCTTAAATCAGTAAACTTATTTTAAAACCTGTTTTATAATTTGTCAATAAATCTGAATATGTATATTATATTATAAATTCTCAATAATTTTAATTATCAATGATTTGAATTTACCTTTAGCTTTACCGGTAGTATCAATAACCTCTGCATGAGAAAGACTGTCCCCGTTAGCAGAACTTGCGGCATTGGAAATACAGCTTATGCCGAGCACTCTCATTCCGCAATAATTTGCAACGATGGCTTCAGGCACCGTCGACATCCCGACAGCGTCAGCACCGAACATTCTTGCCATGTGAATTTCGGAAGGAGTTTCATAGCAAGGGCCGGAATTTGCGAGATAAACGCCCTCTTTTATATCCAGAGAAAGGTCTTTTGCACACTTTTTAGCCACTTCGCGAAGATCTTTTTTATACACCTCAGACATATCCGGAAATCTCTCGCCTAACGTATCATCATTCGGGCCTATAAGAGGGTTTGTTCCCATACAGTTTATATGGTCTTTTATAATCATTAAGTCTGAAGGTTTGTAAGTTTCGTTCACTGCACCTGCGGCGTTGGTAAGGATTAAAGTTTCAACCCCGAGTTTTTTCAAAACTTTCACAGGATAGGTTATCTCCTGCATGGTATGACCTTCATAAAAATGATTGCGCCCCTGCATCATAACGACTTTTTTACCGGAAATTTCTGCAAATACAAGTCTGCCCTTATGCCCCTTAACTGTAGAACTTATAAACCCCGGAATCTCTGTATAAGAAACCGCCTTATCACAATATTCGTCAGCCAGTTCACCCAGCCCGGAGCCTAGGATTATACCTATTTCAGGCTTAAAATCTTTAACTTTTCCCTCAATAAACTCAATTGTCGATTCCATTAACCCTAATACCCCTCTTTTCTCACAAAAAGACACACAGCAATAAATACCGTGTGCCTTTTAAGTTTTTATATTAACCTACTAAACGGTTGTCATCAGCTTCTGAAGCTTTAACCATAATAGCATGTTCTACAGGATTTTCTCTTGTATAGCCTGTATCGTAATTTTCTTCAAATACAAATTCATCATGAGCTTTTTTAGCCTGATTTTCATCAACAAGTTTTTTGGCAAGTTCTGCGATTTCATAGACCAGTTGATATCTGTTTTCTGTATTTTCGTTTAAATCCCATGCTACTTTTATTATTTGCTCCATATGTAAACCTCATTTCTTTATTAATAATTAACTTAATAATAATATATAAAAAATTTTTTCGCAAGTAGTAAAAATCATGCTATAATCAAAGACATGAATATCAAGGACAAATTCAAACTTCTTCAATGGGCAGAAGCAATAATCTGGATTATTGTAATAAGTCTGGTTATATTCGGTGTAAGATATCACAATTACAAAGCAAAAAAAGAACTGAAAACCTATCAGATATTTCTCCAGGATGTAGACGGTCTTATAGTCGGTTCTCCCGTAAGAATGATGGGAGTGGCCATAGGTTATATTGAAAAAGTAAAAATCATCGGGGATACAGTATATGTGAAGTTTGTGCTGGACGATAAAAATGCCTCCATACCAAGAGGTTCTATCGCTACAGTAGAGTTTAACGGACTCGGGGGGTCAAAATCTCTGGAAATTTACCCGCCAACAGAACAAAGTCTTGCTTCAAACAAACTGATTGTTTCAAAACGTCCTATGAGACTGAACGATTCAATAGGACTTATAGACGATATGTTTGATAAATTAACATCAATGATAATCAGAGGCTCGCGTTTTGCGACAGAAATGAGTACATTTATGCCTAAAAAAGGCACAATGTCTCTGAAAAAAAATGAACAGGATATTAAAGAAATTAATACGTTGATTGATAATTTACAGCAAAACAGACAGGAATTTAAAACAAAATTAAAGGAGTTAAAAAATGAATAGCTCAAAAGTAAAAATTATTACAAACCCTGTAGTGCTTGAAAATTTAAAAGTTATGAGAGATAAAAATACAGATTCTCAGGGAGTAAGAATAGCAACAAGAAAAATTACAAGATGCCTGTTATATGAAGCTTCAAGAAATCTTCCGCTTGTTGAACAGGAAGTAACAACCCCGCTTACAACTTTTAAAGCCAAAGTAATTGACCCTGATATAAAATTGATTATTTCTCCAATCCTGCGCGCAGGTTTAATTTTTACTGATGAAGCCATTGATATTCTACCTCAAGCCTGCATAAGACATATAGGAATGTACAGGGATGAAAAAACTCTGAAACCTGTCTGGTACTATAACAAAGTTCCGATGGAAGCTCCAAATCCGGAAAAATTTTATATCTATCTCACAGACCCTATGCTTGCAACAGGAAACACCTTGATAGAAGCTATAAAACTTTATGCAGATAAGGGAATTCCTATTGATAATATAAAAATTATCTGTATAATTGCAGCACCGGAAGGGATTGAAAATATTCAGAAACACTATCCTGATATAGAAATTACAACGGCGGCAGTTGACGACCACCTGAATGAAAAAGGATATATTGTACCTGGTATGGGTGATGCAGGAGACAGAATTTTTAATACTTAAACGACTTACGCCGGATGCCGGCGTCAAAATCTTGTAAAATTATGTTAACAAATAACGGTAATCTCTAAAGTTTATATTGAAGATGCCGTTATTTTTTACGTGTAGAAGTTTAGAAGGAAAAATATTATGAATTTCGAGATTACAAACAATGCCTCAACACAAGGCACAAACAGGACTTCAAAACCTGAAGATTCCGAAAAAATCAAACGTGAAGCAAAAGCAAAAGGTGAGTTTATTGTTAGTCTGAGCACGGATGACAAAACGCTGACTTCGATTGCGAAAAAATTCAATATGTCATTGACCGATTTTAAAAATATGACAGGCCTTACAAAAGATACACTGCAAAAAGGACAAAAAATTAAAAATGTCCCTACCGCAAAAATTGATTCCGGTATGGGCATTGCCTCAGTTGCAAAAAAACACGGAATGACTCTCGAACAATTCTGCGCGCTTAACGGAATAAAAAAAGATTACAAACCTCAAAAAGGCGAATATTTTTACGTTTTTCCAAATAACACCTCCAAGAAAAAACCTTCTAACACTTCTGCCGCAAATACCCCTGCCGCAAAACCTGCAAAAGAGACAACCGCACCGGAAAAACCGCTTAAAGCAGAAGAAATTGCAGACAAACTCGAAGAAGCGGCCGATGATTACCGTGGTGTCGTAGGAAAAGAGGCTTTTGATAAAGTTTTCAATCAGATTAATAAAGATAACGTAATTGATGTTGTAGAAAAATTTAAAGAGAAAAACGGCAAAAGCTTAATCAATATGATTTCGGACGAATGGAGCAGCGATAAAGAAGTACGAAAAGCCGCTATGACAAAAATTTTCGACCTTGTTGCAGATAAAACAAAAAATTCATCAAAAGAACTTAGAGATACATTTATAGACGAACTTAATGATGAATTTGATTCATGGGGTTTTGTCTCAACCAAAAAGATGGACAAAATTATTAACGGAATGATACACCCTGAAGAAGCAGAAAAACCGTCGGGCAACAAAAAAACGCGTACGGATAATACAGGAAGCAACGCGTCTCATTTGAGCGGAAAAGTCTACCCGAACGAAATTTTCTACTCAACAAACGGAGGCAAAAGTAAAGACATTACCCCTACTACAATGACAACAATAAAAGACGGTGACGGTAATTATGTAAACGCCGGTACACTGAAATCCTGGGCTCTCAGCGGAGGCAAAAGAGATAAAGGATTTAAAGATGTCAAAGACCCGTTTATTATGAGACCGCTTCCTAATTACAACACAGAAACAAAAAAAATTGAAGCTGTAACAGAAGTGCTTGAACCTACATCTGATGGTAATCTCACCGGAAAAGTTGTAGTGCTAAATCCCGGTCATGGAGGTTATCAGCAAAATAACGGCTTCTTTGACGCAGGAACGGTCTTATCAGTTAAAAATGCTGAAGGCGAAGAAATGCCGATTGAAGAATGGCGTGTTGCCCAGAGCTACGTAGAAAAAATTGCGGATAATTTACGGGACCGCGGTGCACAGGTTGTTATAGTCTCAGGTGCAGTACAAAACGGCGGAATGTACGCACAAAAATATCTTGAAAACATGCTGGCAGGCAAAAAAGGTGATGATAATGTCAGAGATTTAATGGATTCCACAGATAAGTCAGACATGCTGTTTCTATCTGTTCATGTGGAATCCGTGAAAGAAAATCCAGACGCAAAAAAATGCACCGTAAGATACACAAAAGATATTGATAAAGAACTCGCCGAGAATATAAATAAACATGTAAATCAGGGTTTTATGGCATTAACGCCTACCCTTGCAAATGACAATTTATACGTAAACAGAGCAGCAAAGGGAATTACGTCATCCCTGCTCGAAATAGGCAACATAGCAAATGAGAAAATTACAAATTCACTGCTGTCCGATTACGACCAGAAAAAGTACGCAAACTGTATAGCAAATGCAATTGAAGAAACAATGCTAAACTAAAAGAGGATTAACGTGAGCGAAATAAATTTCAATTTTAATAAAGGCATACTCCAGCAGCCCCAAGACCATAAAGTAAAAGCAGGTGAAACCTTATACTCTATTGCAAAGTCAATGGGCGTTTCGGTTGACGAACTAAAAAAAGCAAACGGTCTGAAAGATAATTCGCTCTCAATCGGCCAAATTCTCCGAAAACCATCTTCTTCATCAAACAATCAGAATAACGAAATTCCCATGATGAGGGAGATTACAGATGATGAAATAACGCTTGAAAACAAAAGAAGCCGTTATATCAAAGTTACAAACCACCCTGACCATAAATTACAGAAAGGCGAACACCCCTCGACTCTTGCTCGCAAATATAATGTGGAAGAACGCACCATACTTATGATTAACGGTCTTGATAAGAAAGACGCAACTAATCTTCAAATCGGCGATGTCGTGAAAATTCCGCCTACACGAACCGCAAAAAATATAAATAATATTTCTGACGCGGCCTCTGCATTAGGAGTAAGCACCGATTTCATAAAAAAACTCAAAAGACTGGAAGACGGAACTGATGAAAATAAAAAACCGTTTCCTGATAACAAATTTCACAATACACCGTACAGAGATGATGAGGGAAATCTAACTATCGGCATAGGTCATCTCTACAAAGCAGGTGAGAAAAAAAATCTTACAAACAAAGAGGTTCTTGAACTCTTTGTAAATGATATGCTCAAAATGGAGGAAAACCTCTGGGATGTAATGGGCGGAAAGAAAAATTACGACAAACTTCCGCAGAGCATAAAAGAAGCACTTCTTGATATGACTTTCAATAAAGGAACAGCAATTATTGAAGATACAGAAGGACTTGTATGGACATTGAAAAACGGAAAATATGAAGCTGCAATCTGTAAGATGACTAATAATAAATCACAAAAAGGCAGAGAAATGAGCGGTCTCAGTAAACGGAGATTGTTTGATATTTCGGTAGCTTCAAAAATGTACAAAAACAATCCGCCGCAAAGTGTTATTAACACAGCGCAGCAGGTTTATAACCGCGGAGTTGAACTTTTAAAAACAGAAAGCGCAAGTGCTTACAGAAAACTTAAAAATCCGAAAATTTCATTCAGCCAATATTTTGAAAATCAACTGGTGGGCTATAACGCCTATGCCAGAGAATACATGGGCGACAAAATAAAAACTAGAGACAGGTAACTATCTCGCCTACAACATCACCGTGAAGTGTTTTTATATTATGCTCAGCCTCAATATTTGCCCAGTGTAAATTTTTGAGGCTGTCAAGTATAACAAGTTCGCGAGCCTTCATATCACAATCGGAAATCTTGACAATCAGCCCTTCTTCTGTTTCAAGATTAACAACAATACAAAGCCCGCCTGCTCCGACTTTTGCAACAAGAGAGGCAGAATTTTCCATGACCTTTGTATCAGTTCTGTCTTCACCGCCTATTATATAAGGGTAAGACCTGAATGCCTGTGTAATTTTATCATACTTAGGATTACAAAAAAGATTAAGATACCCTTTAACCATATTTTCAAGCGGCATTGAATGGATAGGAACCCCGCAGCCGTCTTTTGTAACAGGATAATCTTTCTTTAATCCGCAGAGTTCATAAATTTTTCTTTTAATTTCTTTTTGCAAAGGATGTGAAGGCTCATCGTAGTTTTCCAAATTCCAGCCGTTCATTTTACATAATGCAAGCATCATTATATGCTTGCCAATACAATTATTGTGGTAAATACTTTCACTTCCGCCATTTAAAAGCAGTTCTTCTTTTGCGGTTTTTGAAATTGGTTTATGAAACCCGCATTTTAGATATGATTCATCAAGACAAATTTTTTTCAGCAATTCTTTTGCAGTATTAACATGAATTTTCTCTCCAGCATGAGACGCACAGCAAAGAGCTATTTCCTGTAAAGACATGTCATATCTTATATCCATTCCGTAATCTATCAAAAGTGAAGCCTGCAATGGCTTTGCACATGAACGCAGGAAAAACGGATATCCGTCAGATTCTCCGTTACTGTCAATTATATGGTGCTTATCGGCAACAATAAGATAACCGTAATGCTGCTGTTCGATAAGTCCGTCTCTGATATATTTTACTAAAACTTCAGGTTTATTCATCATTGTCCTGTTTAATTAAATGTAATAAATGTGTCATCTTACGTTTTAAAGCATCATTCTCCTTTTCTAAAAGTCCGATTTTCGCCTCAAGTTTTTCTTTATCGGACTGTAAGAGCTCGCTTTTCGGAACAAGAGAGTAGTCAAGTATAAAGCGTTTTTTTGAATCCGCTTTTAATATAAATAAAGTCTGGACATTTTTTTCAGTTATGAATCCAAGTTCAATTAAAATCTTTCCGAATAACTTATGTTCCATTCTGTCATCGAGGTGCCTTTGCGTCATAACAGCCTGTTCAAGCTGGTCAATCGTAATTGAGCCGTTAATTTTATAATACTCTCCGGTTCTGAATTTTCCTGCAATAAAACCGCCCATTGCATAAACTTCATCACTTTCAGGTTTTTCAATATAATTTTGTTCCAGGCAGAACATAAAATTTTTAGCAACTTCTTCTACAGATAAGAAAGTATTTATAGAAATCTCCAATATACTATAGCCTTCACTGCAAAGACGCAGAAAATTATATATGTTGGTATCAAGTCCGCTTTTCCTGTCCCACAGTTCCGTTTTACCTTTAAATGTAACAGTAGGATTATAGAACGCAAAAAGATTGTCCGCATTTTTAATGATAAAGCGTTCACAATAATTTTCTCTCATATTGAGATAAAGCCTGTAATAAACAGCCTGCTTAACCCACAGCGGCAAAGCAATCAATTTTCCTATAAATAATTCAAACAAGTTCTTCTTCACAACGAGTATTATATATAAAAAACAGAATAAGCGCAATCTAATACTTTCCGGTATTGATTTATAATTATAAAAATTGTAAAATAGCCTTATGGAATAGGAGAACTTTATAATGGAAAATATACGTATGAAAAAAATTGTTATTTTTATACTGGCACTTATCGGATTTTTAACAACTATTGAACTCGCAAAAGTTTATTATGACGCAAACTTTAACCCGTATGCACTCTCAAGTTTTTGTACTGTGAATGAATTTATTGACTGTGACGGAATAGCAAGAACCACAGAATCACAATTTTTCGGAATCCCGCTTGCTTACTGGGGAATGTTTTTATATGCATTTATGTTTCTTATGCTTATTGCAGACAAACTTAAAAATATCAAATTATTTAAGTTTATGGAAGTATTCAAAAACCCGCTCGATTATATCGGAGCTCTGGGTATAATATCTTTTACTATTTCAATGATTTTACTGTGCATAAGTTTATTTGAGATTGGAAAACTATGTATCCTCTGTGCATTTACCTATATACTTAATCTTTTAATAGGACTTATTGCAATAGATTTCAAAAACGGAGGAATTATAAAATCATTTAAACAAAGTGTTACTGACTTTTTTGACGCTGTGAAAAACAAAGCATATCTTATTGCTTTTATTGCAGTTATGCTTGCCGCAGGAGCAGGTTTGACTTATACAACGGTTACTATGAAATTTGCGCCTCAGGTTAAAAATGCAAAAATGTTTAATGAATTTGTTAAACCTAAACATAACAAATATGCAGTATCAGGAAATACATTGGGAGATGAAAACGCAAAAGTGGTTTTGTATTCATATACGGATTATCGCTGCCCTATTTGTAAGGTAAATGAAAGAATGATTCATAAGCTTGCAAAAGATTTAAAAAATATAAGAATAGAACACAAAAATCTCCCGCTTGATATGGAATGTAATAAATATCTTACCCAGCCTTTCCATGAAGGTTCCTGTACAATGGCAAGGTATGCTCTGGCTGCAAAAAAACAGGGGAAATTCTGGGATATAGATAATCTTTTCTTTGAGAAACAGCCCGCTGATGAAGCAGAAATGTTAAAAATTGCAGAAGAAATCGGACTTAATGTAGAACAATTGAAAAAAGACGCTAACAGCCCTGAAATAAAGCAGGAAGTTTTAAAAGAAATTGATGAAGCTTACAAACAGGGAATTAACGCAACACCGACGTCAAAAATCGGTAATGATGTTTATGTAGGAATCAGGGCATATACTGATTTGAAAAAATGGGCAATAGAAAACGGTGCAGAAAAAAGATAAAATAATACTTCATGCCTGTTGTGCAATATGTTCGGCTTATCCCGTGTCTTATTTAATTGACGCGGGATATTCCGTTAGTGTTTATTTTTACAATCCTAATATTTATCCTGATACGGAATATCAAAAACGGCTTGAAGCAGAAAAAACTTTATGCAGGCATTTGGGCGTTGAATTAATCGAAGGAGATTATGACAGGGAAAAATTTTTGAATTGTGCGAAAGGACTTGAAAATGAACCTGAAAAAGGGAAACGCTGTATAGAATGCTTCAAATTAAGATTGGAACAAACAGCAAAACTTGCAAAAGCAAAGGGCATAAAAAATTTTACAACATCAATTGTAATCAGCCCGCATAAGAATTTTGCACTGCTATCCTCTCTTGGACAAAAAATCGCATTAAAATATGACCTGAATTATATTGGCATAGACTTTAAGAAAAAAGACGGTTTTCTGAAAACAAACCAAATAGCCAAAAGTCTTGAGCTGTACAGACAAAACTACTGCGGCTGCGAGTTCGCTCTCAGACAGATGCCGGTCAAACATGCAACATAAATTAACATTTGCTTGCCCGATATAATATCTCATGATAGTATACCGGTATAATAAACAATTTACTAATTAGGGTGTGAGGTTTGTATGAAGAGTTCAACAATCAGAAGATCAAATTTATCAAAGGAGAAGATGGCTGTGTTAGAAGCTTTATCTAAATACAAAACCGACGCTTCGGATATTACTCCGAATGTATACGTAAGACCGAGCAGAGATAAAGAACTCGATGTTTTATGGCAAAATTTTAAAATTAACCAGAAAGCCGATAAATCACCGAGCATATACCTTGCAACAGGTTTTATTGCCGGAGTTGTAACAACTCTTATTGCAGGTGCGGTAATCGGTTTATCTGCTAACGGAATTATGTCAACACAAAATATTGCAAGTGATAAAAACGCAAATGTAAAAAATGAAAAGCTCAACTTTGTACCTGCGGCAGAACAGGCAGCAGAAGCTGTAACAGAAGAAGTTTATACCGTACAAAGCGGCGATACTATGGAAAGCATTTTAACAAGGTTCTACGGCGGATATACAAAAGAAAGAGCGTGGAAAGTTATGAATGCTAACAATATGACAAATCCGAACAAATTATCTATCGGACAAAAATTAACAATTCCAATGAATTAATAAAAACTGTAAGTATGAAAAAGCCTCCTTAAACGGAGGCTTTTTTATTTATCAACAACAGGAATATAAGTAAAAGCGGTATCAGCGAGTTTTTCGGCATATTCGCTCAATTGTTTCATTGTACAATACATATCTCCGAGTTCTTTGTTGGAGCACATGTTATTTTCGGTATAGAAATGCTATATCTCTATTTTTATAGCACCCTGTCTGAAAATTTTCATCTCCTCACCAAACACACCGACAACAGTAGATTCAAGCCCCTTGCAGAAGCAGCCGTAATCTTCTATTACCATATCCGCAAGCCCTTCCATATTTTCTTTTGCCTGTTCGTAGGTTTTTGCGGAAGGCTGATGAGAAAGGTTTGCACTTGTTGTAGCGAGCACATGACCTGGTGTAAGTTCGCAAATTTCTTTGAAAACTTCGTTATCAGGAACGCGTATTCCGACGGTATCCAAGCCTGAGGTTATATAATCAGGAGTCATTTCAGGATTTTTTTTCACGACAAGGGTCAATGCACCCGGGAAATATTTTTTTACAAGCTTCTGCCCGATTTTCGGAATGATTTGCACATAGTTTAACAGGTGATAAGTTTCATTAGACATTAAAATCAAAGGTTTTTGCGCTTCACGTTTTTTAATTTCATAAATCTTTTTCACAGCTTTTTCTGACGAAGGAAGACATCCCAGCCCCCAAACAGTATCTGTCACATAAGCGATAACCCCGTCATTTTCCAGAACTTTTCTTATTTCATCTTTATTTTTTAGCATTAAATTTTCCTTTCAAACGGCAGATTAATTCTTCAGCATAATCCATTTTCATTAATAAATTCAATTCTACATAAACAGCAAGGCATACAAGTCCGATTAGACTTATTTTCACTAATTCAAATACATATTTAGGAAGCTCAACAAACCTGTCATAACCGATTGACATAAATCCGCAAATTATAAGAGTAACAAAACCCGCCGCACACATTTTTAAAAGATTAATAAACAGGCTCTTATAATCCATTTTCATTTTCTTAGTAATCAATACACCCAGCACAACTGCATTAAATAAAGTTACAAGAGAAGTTGAAAGTGTTATCCCTCCAATACTCATATGCATTATGTTAATAAAAAGAATATTAAAAAGAACTTTGAGCACAATTGACGAAAATGCTGTCACAAAAGGGGTTACGGAATCATTGAAAGAATAATAAACTCTTGTTATTGAATCTCTGAATACATAAGGCAGAATTGACACCGATAAAAACCATAAAGCTTCTGTAACCATAAAAGTTGCCTTTGCGTCAAACGCGCCGCGTTCAAAAACAATCCTGACTCCGTCAAGGCCCACAACGAGAATACCTATAATAATCGGAATTGCACCGAAAAACAGCACCCCTACACCCTTGTTAAAATAAGTTCTTATCCCGTCATAATCCTTATCCGCAACGAGTCTTGCAAAAATAGGGAAAAGCGGCACAAGAAATGCTGTCACAAGAATTCCTACAGGAAACTGAAAAACTCTGTTTGCATAACCAATAGCAGTCCATGCACCTTCTCTTAATGCCGAGGCAAAAAACATATCCACATAAATATGAATTTGGCCGACAGTAGAGCTTAATACGGCAGGAAAGAGAAGTTCACAGATATTTTTGTATTCAACATTGTTAAAAATATCCAGATTAGGTTTCAGCCTGAACCCGAGCTGTCTTATTTTCGGGTACTGCATAACCCACTGAAAAACAGCTCCGATTGTGGTTGCCCATGCGAGAATTGCGCCTGTATTGTCCTTGCCGTTCGCGCCCATAACCATTGCAATAATAACAAGCGACATAATTATAGGCGACAAATTCGGAAGCATAAAGTATCTGTATGTTACCAGTATTCCGTAATAAATCCCGACAATTCCGCCGATTATTAAAACAGGTGACATAATTTTTAAATGTTCTGCCGCCAGAGAAATTAATTGCGCGTCCCCTCCGGAAGCTATAATTCCCATAATCTGCGGCGCAAAAAAGTAGCATAATACCGCAAGTATTGTAAAAAAGATTATGGTAGTTGTCATAAAGGTACTGTAGAGTTTGTTTACTTCCTCTTTCGGTTTCTCATTTAGATTAGGAATAAGTTTTGAAAACACCGCAACAGTTGCACTGTGAAAAGGCCCGCCGACACCTCCTAAAAGAATTATTGCCAGAGCAGGAATTTGATAAGCATAGAAATATGCGTCAGAAACCGTAGATGCACCGTAGTAATTTGCTATTACCACATCCCTTATAAAACCTATTAATTTTGAAAATATTGTTACTACAGCAATCAACCAGGCTGCTTTCAGCAGGCTTGGAGTTTTATCATCACCAGATGTCGTATTTGTCATCTTTTTTCACCAATTCCACATATAGTCTCAGAGCCTTTTTAAATGCACTGTCGGCAAAGTCAGGCGAACTGAATACTATTGTATTCTTCCCATGTTTAATATATTTTGAAATATCAATTTCTGTAAATCTGTTTGCACCAAGCAATGCCGGCGGTAAATCAAATGTATGCATTTCACCGTTTATATCGGCCATTAACTTAGTTACATAATATTTATTATCAATAACAATTTTTGCTTTTTTGTAAGGAGCATAAAAGTGTTGTGTAACCATTAGCTGAGAAGGGTCTGACGAAATTATAACAGGTTTTGTGCCTAGGGTTACGCCCGTATAGTAGTGCTGGAGAATTTTATCATAAGACAGATGAAGTTCATTTCCCATAAAACCTGCCCCGTATTGGCTCATTCCTACACCATGCCCGAAGCCTCCGCCATAAGCTTTTACGGAAATCAGGTTATTGCTTTCATCTTTTTGGTTTTCAAAAACAACATTAGCACTCGGGAGAGCTTTTCCGCCGTTTTTGAGCAAACGTCTTATAACAAGTTCTTTGTAAACTTTGTAAGTCTGTGAATTAGTCACGATTTCCATTTCAATAATCTTGCCGGAATCCCCGCGGCGCAAAACACGAAGTTCAAGAACTTCATCAAGCTTATCGCCTTTATTAAAAGCAGGAAAAACAAACCCCGTTGCAGACTGAGCAGCAAGATTATCCTGCAAAGTTTTCTGCAATTCCTCGACAGTCCACTCTCTTGTCCAGCGGAAATAAGGAGAGCGCATATCATAAGCAGTAGGTTTTGATTTGTAATACTCGGCCGCAGCCTCCTCGGTATTTAAAGGAGTCTGGGTCAATATATCAGGCCGTGCTTTAAGATAAGGTTTATCTTTTGAAGGAAATTCTTTTGTTGTCGGGTCTGAAAAAGCATTCGCAAAATCTTCCGTGTATCCGCCCGCAGTAGAAGAATATTGAGCGAGTATCAAATCCCAATCATAAAGAGCAACTGTACCTTCAGTCTCTTTGACGGCCTGATTTGAAAGAGGTTTTTCGGTATTTGCCCCAAAATAAACCTGACTTGCCACCGAGTCGACAACGTCATAATTAGGTGAAGATTTTACCCGCGGAGAAAGAACATAATTTCTTGCAGCAACACTTTGAGCCTTTAAAGCTTCCAACCCGAAATGAACAGGCATTTCATTTGGTACAACCCCTTTCAGGTAATCTTCTACTTCAATAAGATTAACCAGATTAAAATATCCTGACTTAGCATTAGCAATCTCAAACACGCCATGATAAAGAGCCTGTCGGCCAGCACGTTTTAAACCTTTCACTCCAAGAAGTCCGTCAGGACAAAGAATCCTGATTTTCCCGTAAATATTTGCGATAACTGTTCCGTCGTCTTCAGTAAGAGAATAGCCGCCGTCAGAGTTAAGTTTGATATTCAAATTAGTATTTGCAGGCATTTTTTCGATAACTCTGTCATTATCGCAAATCATAATTTCAGAAGTCCCGAATACTCCGATTTTATTGTAAACATAAGTTTTGAAACCCGTATCACCTATACCTACACGCACCACCTGTGAAGACGGAGTACGCGAAGCCTGTTTCAATTCGGCTTCCTGAGCAATTTTCAATGTATTTACAGGAACAGGTGAGGTAAACGCATTCGCCGGCAAACTAAGTGCCAAAATATTTAAAAATAAAATAATTCCTAATCTTTTCATAAGAATATTATATGACAAACATCACTCGTCACAAACAGAAAATTTTTGGGACTTATATACAAGTTTACACTAACTCCCCCTCTAAGATATATCCATCCTGTAATTGAGCCTATTTCTGCTCATTTTTCGCATCTTCAAAGTACTAGCCAAAAACTTCTCCATCCAAAACTTTGTTAGAGTAGGTACCTGCTAGTAACATATTATAACCGCGAGGATGGAACAATGAAAGAAATCAAATGCCCTAAATGCGGAGAAGTTTTTCAAGTAGATGAAAGTCACTATGCTGCAATAGTTAAACTATGAATCAGAACTAGCAGAAATGGAACGAGAAAGACTCAACATGTGCTTACTTACTGAAGCAGATGTTGAGCGAGCTCTTTATAAAGTCAAAGGTTTGGACTTTGATGATATTTTAGAACTCGTTAAGGATAATCCAAACATAGATTCAAAAGCTCTTAAAATAGAACTGAAAACTAGTAACTTCTATCGTGGTAACCCATACGTAAGCGTCATTGGTAATCTGTTAGGCTTTACCGAGAAACAGCTTGATAAATTTTTTGAAACTGGTGATTATAAAGAATTAATATAAGTTTAATTCTTATATACCTTTTAGAAACTTATTTATAGCATCTTCGCTTAAATCCATTTCTACAGCACCAAAAATATCTTCATTATAACCCAATCCAGTCATTGCTCGTCTAATTCCATTACCACCAGAAGCCATTTCTTCTTGCAAAATTTCTTCTGTCCATTTATCAGCATTAAATCCCATTTTTTTATATTGAATTACAGCAGAGGTATTACATTTATCTGACAAACCTTTAAATCTAAAGCGTGATGGAATACTACCAGTGCTAGCTTCTAACTTAATTCGTCCATCCATGCCGAGGTTTTTACTTAATTGTACCAACTTCCGAATCATTTCCGAGCCAATACCTTTATAACCACCTGCTGTTCCAAAATATTGAATATACAAAGTGGGAGCTTCATTTCTTCTAAGCAACTTTTTAAAGCTTACCCTACCAATAGCATCATTATTTTGATTGTATGCGGTTAACTCATATATTTTTGTTTTTTCCATTTCTGTAGGCAAATCACTAAACATTATAGGTTCTTGTAGTCCTGTTCTAGTATTAAGAATTGTTCCTGCTCTTTTCTGAATTGTCTTATTAATTTGAACAACATCACCTTCTAATTGAGGTGATAATCTTAACCCTGCTGTATTAACTTTTACTGGTCTAGTTGCGAGTAAACTTCTTCCACTTGTTTTTGTCCAAGCAATAATTTCTTTACCTAAAGTTGTACCGATTTTTCCTAGTGTCATAAATCCCCCTATAACTATATAAACTCCTTTACTCCTCAAAAATTGCCAAAGTTATAAACAAATATTAAGCACCATTCATTTTCCCCTCAACCTATCAGCATCACTGCAACTCGCTTACCCTTGACATTCCAAAATAAAGGGGGGATAATCGCTTTACTGTGCCTATGTAGGGCAATTATCAATCGGAAAGGTACTTTATAATAAGAGATGAACATCACAAGCTCTATTACAACTAACTTTAAAAGCATACGAGAAATGCAAGCAGTCCTTATAACAAATAGAGATTCTGTTTTTATGGAACAATGGTGGAAAAAATACATGAATGATTATTTGCCATATGTTATTTATGCCAGAAGGGATTCCAAAGAAGGAGCCTCTGTAAGCGGAAATGGAGGGTATAAAGTCTTTTTTAAAGACGGCTCCGGAGTCAGAATAGAAGCAATATAAGGTTCATTTATTTGGTTTATATTATATCCTGAAGCTCAACTTTCCAATTTTTCAACAGGCACATTACAAAGTAAAAAAGAAAAGCCAGGGAAAAACTACTTTGGATTTTATATTTTCCCTCAAAGAAAATGTCAAATTAGTACTAATTATGAAAAAATAGACAACTCTGAACTTCTAACAAAATGCTTAAGTGACTATCAAGGCAAAACAGCTAGCTTTGGAAGTCCATGCGCAGAACTCATTTTGCGAACTGGCTGGAAAGTTCCTGATGATTATCCAATAAGGTTTTAATCTATTTAGCTTCCCAAACAGTACCGTCTTTGGAATCCTTTACCACAATTCCACATTCATCAAGCGCAATTCTGATTTTATCGGCAATATCCCAATTTTTGGCGTCGCGTGCCTCTTTGCGGTAAGCTATAAGTTCTTCCATTGACGCAAAGTCTTTGCCGAGTTTTTCTGAAACATGTTTAACTGCCGCATTTAGTTCTTCTTCGGACAGGGTTGCTTTTTCAAACGAAAAGCCGAGAACTTCTGCCAGTTTATATAAAATCGTAAATGCATCCTTTTCGTCTTTATTTGCTTTATTGGCAAGCTCAAAGAGAACTGCAAGCGCTTTTGAGGTGTTCAAATCATCATCCATAGCTTCAACAAATTTTGCGTATTCTTCTGCTTTTGTAATATCCAAATCTTCATTAATTTTTGTACGTTTCGCATTAAGCATTCTCTTAACACCGGCCTGGGCAGATGATAGTGCTTCATCTGAAAATTCAACAGGCATTCTGTAATGGTTTGTAAGGATAAAGAAACGAATTGTATTGGCATCGTATTTTTTTAGCAAATCATCAATTGTCAAAAAATTACCGAGAGATTTTGACATTTTTTCTTTATTAATAGTCACAAAACCGTTATGAAGCCAGTAATTTACAAACTTACAGCCGTTCGCGCATTCTGATTGTGCAATCTCATTTTCATG
>DVIU01000185.1 GCA_018711035.1 Candidatus Scatousia excrementigallinarum | reverse complement strand
CTATTCTGTACTGGTACAGGATAAAATTTTCGTAGCTTTCTTTAATATGTTCTTCTGATATTAACTCCGGATGGCTTTTTACATTTTGCGGATGCTGCATTTCCATCATAATTGTTGTATCTCTATACATTTCATAAGGGTGTTCTTTTTTGAGATATTCAGGAGTAATTTTAGCAGGTATATCTTCCTGAGCAACTTTTATAAAACGAAGAACATTTTTTTGTTCGAGCTGTTTCATGCCTGAAGTTGCTCTGAAAAACCCTATCATTTCTTCTGCGGATAATTGTCTGCAATTTCCTTCTGAACCTACGGCAAGAAGTTCTTTAACAACATCAGTCAAAGGCAGATGCGTTTCATATCTTTTACAAGCTGCGGTTATATCATCAATCTGTTTTGAATTGAAACGATACAAATCTCCTGATTTTGCTTTTGCACACTCAAGATATTTAGGAACCATCTGCAACTCTCTTGAAATTACCTGTACCGGCTGTGAATGTCTTGCTGCTGATTTAATTAAATTTTGTCCTGTTCTTTGAATTTTATCTATACGTACCATAAAAAAATTCCCCTTTTCTTCTAGATATTTCAAATAAAACTCAAAGGAAAAATTTCTTGCTAGTAAAAAAATCTCCCCCTATGATGGCGGAGATTTGATGTTTATAAAAAACTTTTAGAACCAGTTACAAGAATTATCACTGCAAAGAATACCGTCAAGATTAGTTATATAATCTTCTTTTGTCATTTCGTAAGTAACCGGAGTGATTGAAATTTTGTTATTTCTAACAGCAGCGATATCCGTATTAGCATCACTCGGTTCATTGGTTAGTTCACCCGCCATCCAGTAGTATACTTTCCCTCTCGGGTCAACTCTTTTTTCGTAAGTGTTAGTAAACATTTTACTTCCAAGCTCAGTGATTGCAATACCTGCAATATCATCAGAATCAAGGGCCGGAACATTTACGTTCAAAATTGATTTTGGCGGGAACGGGAAACCGTGAAGTTTTTTCAATAAGGCATTTACAAACTTACCGGTATAAATAAAATCATCATAATCCGCCTGCATACTTGCAAGAGACACTGCAATACTCGGAATGCCCATCATTGCACCCTCCATTGCACAACTAACGGTTCCCGAGTAAAGAATATCAGAGCCCAGATTAGGCCCGTGATTAATTCCGGATATAACAATATCAGGTTGTTCTTCCTGTGAAAGAATTGCATTTATTGCAATTTTAACACAATCTCCGGGTGTGCCTGTCGTAACCCAGGTTCTTTTTGCTCCGGTAATAGTTTCCAGCTCCTCAACACGCAATGGAGTATGCAATGTTAAAGAGTGTCCTGCCGCACTTCTTTCTCTATCCGGTGCAACAACATAAACTTCATGGTCGTCTGCGAGTGCTTTTGTCAACACTCTGATACCATTTGCGGCAATTCCGTCATCGTTAGAAATTAGAACTTTCATATATCTCCTTTAATAAACTGACACTCTCTTTACCTTTATAATAATATTATACCCGTATTCTTCTCAAAATATACATGTTTCTTTATGAACTTTTGTAAAGAAATATAATTTTAATAGATAGAATATAGCAATTTTATATACAAAGAATTTTTTATATATATGTAACACGAGGAAAGCTTAAATTCGAGGAATCAAAACGAGATTTAAGCACACACACTACACTTCACACTATTTGAGGAATGAATCAAAAGTTTATTCCAAAAGCCTCCGCAAGGGGGCTTTTTTTTGTACATGAGCAATATAATAAGTTTACAAAGTAATTTTACCTTACTTATTAACAGTCAGGAGTATTTCAGCGAGTTTACGGCCGCCGCGTCTGTCTTTAAATGGAATTTCTTTCTTTGTTTCTTCAGGGGCAAACTCGGACTTCTGATAATTTATCAAAAACTTCATAAATTCAGGGCTAAACATTTATTCTCCTTTAAATTCACACTACCTAATCAAAAATAATAAACTACTACTTCGTATATATATAAAAACACAAATTTTTAAATAATTGCGTTTTCTTTATAAAAGTTTTACATATTTTAACGCCCCGTAACATTATGATATAATATTTATGCAATCATTTTAAGGAACAGATATGAAACAATCTTCAATTATTGATATTATCTCACCTGTTATGGTAGGCCCTTCAAGCTCTCACACAGCAGGTGCAGTGAGATTAGGACTTCTGGCGCGCAATGTTTACAATGCAGAACCTGAAAAAGTCACATTCAAATTATATAACTCATATGCGCTTACAGGTAAGGGACATGGAACAGATAAAGGGCTGCTTGCGGGGCTTTTAGGACTTTCTGTAGATGATACGCGCATAAAAAATATTTTTAATCTTGATATTTCAAAACAATTTGAATATAAATTTGAATATATTGAAGATTTTAACAGACACCCAAATGCTGTTGATTTTATATTTGAAGGTGTACATAATATGAAAATCTCAGGAGATTCTGTAGGGGCAGGAGAAGTCGTTATCAGGAAGATTAATGATTTTACTGTTAAATTCACAGGGAAATACAACACTCTGCTTATTGTTTATAAAGATGTTCCTAACATGATTTCCAGAGTCACTAATTCAATACATGTAAATATTGCCTCACTCCACTGTGACAGATATGCAAAAGGGGAGGAAGCTTCAATGTGCGTTTGTCTTGACGGAGATATTGACCAAAAAGTTATTGATTTCTTAGGGCTTATTGAAAATATTTATATGATTAGGTATATAAAAAAGTTGGATAGTTAACATGGAAAGAATTATAAGTACATTTGAAGAATTATATTTAAGCTGTAAAAGGCATAACAAACAAATATGGCAACTTGCTCAGGAACGTGAAGCCGAACAAACCGGGATAAATATTGAAGAGTTCAGACAGGTCGTAAAAAAAAGCCTCGATGCAATGAAAGAAGCAATTAAAAACGGGCTTGAAAGCAAAGAAATGTCAATGAGCGGGATGTGCGGCGATGATTGTTTCAGATTGCAGCAAAGTTACAAGACTGTACCGCCGCTGCTTGGAAAAACATTTGAACGCATTACAACATACGCCCTTGCAACATCAGAAGAAAATATACGTATGGGTAAAATTGTTGCCTGTCCGACCGCCGGTTCTTGCGGAATAGTACCTTCAGTAATTATCGGCGTAAGCGATGAGCTTAACATTGAAGAAGAACAACAAATAAATGCTCTTATTACCGCCGGTGAAGCAGGAAGAATTATTGCAAACAAAGTTGCATTAGCCGGTGCTGTTGCAGGATGTCAGGCTGAATGCGGGGTTGCCTCAGCCATGAGTGCCGCTGCCTTAACTCAAATGAGAGGCGGAAGTATTGAAGATATACTTAATGCAATGGCTCTGGCTATGAAAAATCTTTTAGGATTAACCTGTGACCCGGTTTGCGGACTGGTTGAAATACCATGTGTCAAAAGAAACCCGTTTCTGGCAATTCATGCAGTCACAGCAAGTGAGCTTGCTCTTGCCGGTATAACATCTAAAATTCCGCCCGATGAGGTAATTGACGCGCTTGAACAAACCGGAAAACTAATGTCGCCTACACTAAAAGAAAGTTCACAGGCTGGTTTGGCAAAAACAAAGACTGCTGTCGATTTAGAAAAAAAATTATTAAAATAGCCATATTTCCATATTTTTATTAAGAAATGTAACAAGTTTTAAAAAATCAAGCACTTTTGTGGAAATGAAATACTTTATATATATACATGAGATATGAAGTATTATTTTTGAAGCATAAGGAGCATTAAAATGGGCGATTATAGCGTACAGGCAATTGGATCAAGAAGAACAGATAATATAGATCAGAAAAAGCAAAAATTACAATTTGCTGACGGATTTAATGCATTTTACAGCAGACTTAAATCAGGTGAAGGCTTGTTTACATTAATGCGTTCTCAGGGAACAAGTGTACAGGCTTATGATGGACATCAAGGCTACGGGGCTGCAAACATTTAAAACAAAAATGCCGCGAAACTATTTAAACAGTGCCGCGTCAGGTGTTGTTTTGCAAAATAAAAATTTTTGATATAAAATAGTCCTTGAAACAGTAAAGGACTATTTTTTATGTTATTAACAGCCGATATTGGAAATACAAATATTACATTAGGGCTTTTTGATGAAAGTGCTCTTGTGGAAGAATTCAGACTGGCTTCTGATAAAGATTTGTCACTTGAAGAATATGAAGTCCTTTTAAAATCATTATTTAACAAATTTAAAGTTCACGGATGCATTATTTCATCTGTCGTAGAAGAACTTAATAACAAATTTCATGATGCTGTAAAAAATGTTTTTAAGGTCGAACCTATATTTCTTTCTGCCAAAATTAATACCGGTGTAACATTAAAAATGCCTAATATTGATGAAGTAGGTGCGGACAGGATTGCCAATGCAGCGGGAGCATACATTCTCTATAAACATCCTGTTATAGTAATTGATTTCGGTACAGCAACAACATTTGATATAGTAAACCCGCAAGGAGAATTTATAGGAGGAGTTATTGCACCCGGAATAAACTTACAGCTAAAAACTCTCAATAGATTTACTTCAAAATTACCAAGAATTGATGCAGCGATTTCGCCTTCGGCTATAGGAAACAACACTGTCGACGCAATTTTGTCAGGTGTTATAAGAGGCTGTGCCTGCATGATAGACGGGCTAATCGAACAATGTGAAAAAGAACTCGGAGAACGCGCGGTTATAGTTGCGACAGGCGGATATTCAAATTACATTGCCGAATATATGAAAAGACCGTTTGATTTTATAAACCCCACATTGACGCTTGAAGGGCTGCGCCATTTGTATAATATTAATCAACTTACTGCTGTATAATCAAATATTATAAGAAAATTGCAGGAAATTACCCATCAGATTTTCATTCCATACCTGAACGTCTTCAGGTACATCCAAAACTGCCGGAGTAAAATTCCAGATATGTTTAATATCTGCCTTAACCAGAAAATCTGCCATCAATTGAGCGTATTCACGCGGAACCGTTAATATCGCAATATCAACATTTGATTTTTTTGACAGATTAGGCAGTTTTGATATATCTAATATTACTTTATGGTTTACCGTACCGCCTATTTTTTTCTTGTCATTATCAAAAAGTGCAACAATATTTAATCCGTAATTAGCAAAATTATTATATTTTGCCAGAGCCATTCCAAGATTGCCCGCGCCCACAATAAACGCATTCTTTGTCTTTGCAAATCCAAGGGTAACTTCGATTGACTTTTTTAATTCTTTTACAATATAACCAACACGGCTTTTTCCGGAATTATTCAGTAAATTAATATCTTTCCTTACCTGAGAATCATCTATTTTAAGCAAACCTGCAATTTGTTTGCTTGAAATAAACTCTACATTTTGATTAATATAATCATCAAGAATACAATGATAAAGTGTTAAACGATTAATTACTTTGTCAGAAATTTTCTTATCCATAAAATGATTATACAATAAAAAGGACGGAGAATAAATTTCCGTCCTAAGTATATTGTTAACTCTGTGTTGAATTATTTTTCAGGGTTGTTGAATCTTTATTTACCGGCACCGTAAAGGACAGCTTCAGCAGCAACAGTAGCCGGAAGAACAGTTTGGTCATACATAATTACAGGATAGATATCTGTAGGGTTAGAAACTTCGCAGTT
>DVIU01000184.1 GCA_018711035.1 Candidatus Scatousia excrementigallinarum | reverse complement strand
CGGGAAATCAAACTGTGACTGTGTTTTGACATATTTTACTCTCCTTTTCTTTACGTTTTAATTTTATCAAAAATGATGCTCTGTTGCAAGTTATGCAGTGTGGGTTTTTGTGATAATATTTTACTATGATAAATCAGACTGACGAAATTGCGGGAAAATTTTTAGGTAAAAAAATAAGCGGAAGCGACAGGTATAATCCTGATTTGCCGGTTGCTGTGCCTCGTTTTGAAAATCGTGAACGATACGGCATAAATCATAAAAATTTACCGTTTTGCGGATGGGATGTCTGGCATGCGTACGAATTTTCCGCTATGACGGAAAACGGACTTCCTGTTACAAGGGTTATGAAAATCCGCTATAACTGTGATAATGATTTTCTTGTTGAATCAAAATCTTTAAAATTGTATCTAAACTCCTTTAATATGGCAAAATTCGGGGAGTCGGTCAGTGAATGTTTGAAGATATGCAAAAAGCTTATCGAAAAAGATTTGAGCAATAAGCTTGAGACTGAGGTTTGTGTTGAATTTTTGGAAAGCAGCAGAGTTGAAATTTTTAGTCAATTTATAAATATAATGGATTTTGTCGATGAAGCTTCCCTAAAAATTGATACTTTCAAAGAGGCTCCGGAACTGATAGAAGTTGAAGAAACTTCTGAAATAAAAGAATATTATTTGATGTTTGATTCCTTGCGTTCAAATTGCAGGGTTACTCATCAGCCTGATTTCGGGGACGCGTATATTTATTATAAGTCGCATAAACATATAAAAGAAGACAGTGTTATAAAATATTTGAGTTCATTTCGTTCGGAATATCATTTTCATGAAGAATGCTGTGAGATGATTTTCAAGCGCATTTATGATTTGCTGAATGCGGAAGATGAATTATTTGTATGCGCTCTGTACACCCGCAGAGGCGGAATTGATATTTGTCCTGTCCGCTGGAGTAAAAACTGTTCGATTAATCCGGCAGATAGTTTAATTGATTTGAGTAAGTTTGCAAGGTGCGGAATAAAGCAATGACGAATAAAACAACAGGAAACGCCGGAGAAGATTTGGCGTGCCGTTATCTGGAAAAGAACGGTTATGAGATATTAGAGCGGAATAAGCATTACTCAAGGTTTTGCGAAATTGATATAATTGCAAAGCATAAAAATACCGTAGTGTTTGTGGAAGTCAAAACACGCCGTACCAATGCATACGGAACTCCGCTGGAAGCAATAACTCAAACTAAGTACGAGAATATATGCAAAGGTGTTCAATATTATATTGCCGAAAACAAGGTAAAAAATTACAGAATTGATGTAATCGGCATAACTCTGAAACCGGAGATGAAAATCAACCATATAAAAAACGTATCGTTCGCTTAGGTTTTAATTTAATTCATATAATTTTTCAAACGGAATATTGAGGGCTTTGAGGATTGCTATAAGGGTTGTAAATTTTATATCAGATAATCCGCTCTCAATTTTACTGATATGCGGCAATGAAACTCCAACACGCTCGGCCAGTTCTGCCTGACTTAATTTGAGCCTGTTCCTTTCTGCTCTTATATTATTACCCAATTCTTGTAATATATTATTCATCCTTCAGATTATAATAACATATTGACAAGCTAAATAAAATAATGTATAGTTTAAATAAATTAATCTGGAGATTAAATTATGCAAAAAAATGAATTGAAAGAAAAATACTTAGAACTTTATTCCGGAATTACGGAAGCCGCGGCTCTGTTTAAAATCGTTACTGCTGTTTTGCGCGATAACGAGGGGCAGGAGCGTCAGACTGACCTTTTCCCCATTGCTAATATCCTGTGCGAGAAATTTGATAAACTCCAATATAATTCCGATTATTTTATGTGGGAGCTTCACGAAAGGAAGCTTATTTAACCGCCCCGTTTTCGATTTTATATATCTTTACGCCGCGCAAAAATTCTTCCTCAAAAAGTACCGTGTCAACTGACGTTATGATTGTTTGTGTTCTGTCATTTATGGATTTTAAAAGATAATTCTGCCGTATGTCGTCCAGTTCTGCAAGAACATCATCAAGCAGCAATACAGGTTCATCACCTGTTTTGTCCGTTATTATATCAAGCTCGGAAAGCTTAAGTGCAAGGACTATTGTTCTTTGCTGACCCTGCGAGGCAAATTTCGTTGCTTCGTTTTCATTTATATAAAAAATAATATCATCCCTGTGCGGCCCGACACAAGCCTGACAGCGTCTTATTTCTTCAATTCTTCTCTCCGCAAGAGATTCGTGGAATTTTGCCGCTATATCTTCGAGTTCTGTTTCTCCGTTTAAGAATGAGCAGTCATAGTCAATTTTTAATTCCTCGGTTTCGCTTATAATCCTGTGTTTTTCTTTTGCTGTTTTTTCAATTTCTTTCAGAAATTTTTTGCGCAGAAATATAATGTTGCTCCCCGTAATTGCAAGCTGCTCGTTATAAACTTCCAGCAGGGTTTCGTCAAATGTATTGCCTTTTGCTAAATCTTTTAAAAAGTTATTTTTTTGAATCCTTATCTTATCATATTTTGAAAGTCTGTCATCATAAGCAGGATAAATCTGGGAAATTGCCCTGTCCAGCCAGTCACGTCTGTCAGAAGGGTTGCCGCGAAGCAAGAGCAGGTCGCTTGTTGAAAAAAGCACTGTTTTTAATACTGATTTAAAATCTTTCGGGCGTGATTTTACACGGTTAATTTTCAGCTCTCGCGTTTTTTCATTTGTATAAACATATCCCAGTTCCACTTCCGTATCTGCTTTTATTATGTCGGAATTTATCTCGGCTTTTTCGGAGTCAAAATTTATCAGCTCAATGTTGTTTGAAGTTCTCGGGCTTTTCAAGGCTGATAGCAGATAGATACTTTCAAGTATATTTGTTTTTCCCTGAGCATTTTTCCCGATTATTAAAATTTTATCGCAATCCAAATCCAGCTCTATATTTTTACAATTTCTGTAGTTTGTCAGTCTCAAATTTAACAGCTTCATACTTAATATTATACTTCAAACAAATGATTATTTTTTGCGCCTATTGCGAAATTTATTATATGTACGCTATAATCTTTAATATATTATAGAAGAGGTCAAATATGTTACCGATAATTACAGAAGAGATTGCAGCGGCGGCATTTTCGGAAATTTTCAAGGATATGCCGGCCTGGCGTAAAAAAATGATTCATTACTTAAAAGAAGAAAATCCCGAAATTAATACAGCTATTATTGAAGCTGCCAATAATTCGGACTTAGACCCGAAAGCTGTAGCTCTCGGTGCATATATGACTTACAAGCTGTTGGAAACCGCAATGAAAGATGCTGACGCATTGATGAATTTTTCGGAATAGAGAAAGAGAGAAAATAAATGGTAGTTGAAATTTCAGAACTTTTAGAAAAACTTGTAAAGCAAGGCGGCAGTGACCTCCATATCTCAAGCAACCTGCCTCCTGCTATCCGTGTTGACGGTAAATTAAAACGTTTGGATTATCCGCCGCTGGCTCCTGAAGATGTTGAAAATCTTCTTTTCCCGATGTTATCAAATGAACAAAGAAGACGTCTTGAACAGGATTGGGAACTGGACTTTTCTTACGGTATTGAAGGCCTCAGCCGTTTCAGGGTCAATTTCTATAAAGATAAAGGCAACTATGCAGCAGCTTTCCGTACAATTACATCGCAGGTTCCTTCTTTTGATAAATTAGGGCTTCCTGATATTGTCAGAACTACTGCTGAAAAACCAAGAGGTTTGATTCTTGTAACCGGCCCTACAGGTTCCGGTAAATCTACAACTCTTGCCGCTATGATTGACTATATTAACACAACAAAATCCGAGCATATTTTGACAATTGAAGACCCTATCGAATTTGTTCATACCTCTAAATCAAGTATTATTCACCAGCGTGAACTCGGTATGGATACACGTTCTTTTGCAAATGCTCTTAAGTCAGCTCTTCGTGAAGACCCTGATATTATTCTGGTAGGTGAGATGCGTGACCATGAAACAATCGCTCTTGCTTTGACCGCCGCAGAAACCGGTCACCTTGTGTTCGGAACATTGCACACTTCTTCTGCTTCACAAACAATTGACCGTATTATCGACGTTTTCCCGGAAGGACAGCAGCAGCAGATTCGTGTTCAGCTCGCAAACTCTCTTGTGGCTGTATTCTCACAAACACTGCTCCCTAAAGTTCAGCCTGACGGTACAAAAAAAGGCCGTGTTATGGCGCAGGAAATTATGCTTGTTAACCCGGCTATTGCTAACCTTATCCGTGAAGCTAAGGCTGCTCAGATTTACTCTACAATTCAAATGAATCAAGGGGTGGGTATGCAGACACTTGAAATGGCCCTTGCTAACCTCTATAAACAGGATTTGATTACTTTAGAGGATGCATTAGCCAAAACCTCCCGCCCTGATGAACTTAAACGTATGATTAATATGTAATATTCAAAAAGGAGTCTTACAAAAGACTCCTTTTTTTATAATTATTTTGTTTGTGTTAATATTAAATTAAGAGTTACACTAAATACAAATATAAGGAAGTATACAATATGACACAACAAACAGTTCACGAGTCCAATTCGGCTAAAGACCAGATAAGACAAACCCGTATTCAAAAACTTGCTGATCTCGCTGATAAAGGTGTTAATCCGTACCCTTACGTGTTTGATAAAAATGCAGACGCGGCGGATTTGCAGGAAAAATACAAAGACCTCGCTGCCGGTGAAGAAACAGAAGATGTTTACTCAGTTGCCGGCCGTATTATGGCTATCAGAAATACAGGCATGTTTATTGATTTGATGGATGCTTCCGGAAAAATTCAAATTTTCTCTCACAAAGAAAATCTTTCCGAAGAACAATTGAAAATCTTAAAACTTCTCGATATCGGCGATATCGTAGGGTTTACCGGAACTATCAGAAGAACACCGAGAGGCGAACTCTCTATTAAATCAACATCTTTAAAATTATTATCAAAATCTTTACTGCCGCTTCCGGAAAAATTTCACGGACTGACCGATGTTGAAACTCGATACCGTCAGCGTTACGTTGATATGATTGTTAACGAGGATGTTAGAAAAACCTTCAGAACAAGAAGTTTAATTATTCAAAAAATCAGAGAGTATTTAACTGGTCAGGGCTTTTTGGAAGTTGAAACGCCAATGCTTCACCCTCAGGCAGGCGGTGCAAATGCAAGACCGTTTATTACTCACCATAACACTCTTGATATGGATATGTTCCTCAGAATTGCGCCTGAACTGTATTTGAAAAGACTTATGGTCGGCGGTGTGAGCGAAAAGATTTTTGAAATCAACAGAAGTTTCAGAAACGAAGGCATCGACGTCCGTCATAACCCTGAATTTACTATGATGGAATTATATCAGGCATATGTTGATTACAACGAAATGATGGCTTTAACCGAAAATCTTGTATCGCATGTTGCTCAGGAAGTTCTCGGGACTATGAAAATTCAATATGGGGAAAATGAAATCGATTTAACTCCTCCTTGGGACAGAAAAACAATGCTCGGGGCTATTAAAGAATATACCGGTGTTGATTTTACAAGCTGTTTTACGTTGGACGACGCTAAATCAAAAGCCAGAGCTTTGAATATTGACCCTGAAGAATGCGATAACTGGGGACAGGTAATTGATTTGATATTTGAAGAAAAAGTTGAACCTCATTTAATTCAACCTGTTCATATTATTGATTATCCTCGTGATATATCTCCTCTGGCAAAAGTTCACAGAGATAACGAAAGACTTACCGAACGCTTTGAAACACGTGTGAATGGCTGGGAAATTGCAAATGCATTTTCGGAATTAACTGATCCGATAGACCAGAGAATGAGATTTGAAGCTCAAGCACTTGCAAAAGCTGGCGGTGATGAAGAAGCTATGGAAATTGATGAGGACTTTATATGTGCTCTTGAACACGGTATGCCTCCTGCCGGAGGTTTGGGAATCGGTATTGACAGAATCGTAATGCTTCTGACAAATTCCCCGTCTATAAGAGACGTAATTGCGTTCCCTACATTAAAGAAAAGAAACTAAAATAAAAAAGACCGGTTAAAAACCGGTCTTTTTTTAATATTTTATAGTCCAGCCGTCCTGAATAATTTTTGCTGTACATTCGAACCCTATACCGCTTGATTTGCAATTGTCTGTATTATTCATACCGGCAGGTACCATCCCTCTTTCAGTTACTACAAATGCAAAAATATCTTTTCCTATAATATTAGGATTTTTTTCGGAGTTAACATCAACAAAAAATACCGCTGCATCATAATTTACATCAATCCCGAAGTTGCTTTGAAGCTGACTAGCCGGATAGATATCAATAAGTACACTGACGCCGTCGGTAAAGGTGAACGCATATTGATACCAGCTTGTGTCATGAGCATTCCAGTAAATTGTTTTGTTTAAATATCTTGTAGGATAACCCCAGCATCCAGGTTGGTTCGGGCATTCTCTCATCATTTTAAAATAAGGTTTGTAATAAGAATAAACCTTATTTATGGAAGGTGTTGAATTATCTTTCATATCCCAGTAAATCGGATTTTCGTGTTCAGAGATGGCCATGTTGGTTGCTTGTTGTAAAGTTGAATAAGTTTTTTGAAGTGCAGCCATATTTGCCTTTGCATCAACCCCCTGTTTAATGTCTGGCAAAGTTAATGATGCGACCACCCCGATAATTCCCAGTGTGATTAAAACTTCTGCGAGAGTGAACGCCTTTTTAGTTAACAACAAATCCTCCAACTAAAATCTTTTTGTTTTTTATTATAACACATTTTCTTTGATTTGTGTATATAATATAATTTATTCTCATATATTAAAAAGAACATCATTTTACCGGTGTAGACTTTAACATTTTTTTATCATAAATTAATATTATGTTTGAGAATTATGAAAATGCGTTAGATTTTTTAAAAAGTAATTCGCATTACAGGGATATAAGCGATTTTGAAGCAAAAGATGAAAAATATATTTTCTATAAAGGTAAAAAACTTTTAAATCTTTCTTCTAATAATTATCTGGGGCTTGCTGATAATATTAATGTTACAAAAGCTTTTTTAGAAGATACCGGAGACAGGTATTCTTTCGGCAGTGCTTCTGCAAGGCTTTTGACAGGAAACCTGCCTGTTTATAAAGATTTGGAGAATCTTATTACTGATATGTATAAAAGCGGCGGAACTCTCTTGTTTAACAGCGGATATCATGCAAATGTAGGCATTAACAGCTCACTAACTTCGAAGGGTGATGTTATATTCTCTGATAAGTTGAATCATGCAAGTATAATTGACGGAATGCGGCTTGCTGAATCAAAATTTTTCCGCTATCCGCATAATAATATGCAGGCTCTGGAAAAACTCCTTCAGCGAGAGAGGGCTAATTATAAAAATGCTGTCATTGTATCTGAAAGTGTTTTTTCAATGGACGGTGATATAGCAGATTTAAAGAAACTGGTTGAACTAAAAAATAAATATAATTGTATTCTTGTCATTGATGAGGCACATGCTTTCGGTGTATTTGGCAAAAACGGCCTTGGTGTCGGTGAGGAATATGATATTTTAGATGAAATTGATCTGCTTATCGGAACCTTCGGTAAGGCAATAGGTTCAATGGGTGCTTTTGTTACAGGGCGGAGAGTTTTAATTGACTATTTGATAAATAAGGCTCGTTCTTTTATATTCTCAACGGCTTTGCCTCCGGTAAATATAGCTTTTTCAAAATGGGTAATAGAAAATAAGCTTTTACAAACATATCAAAAACGTAAGCAAATGCTTTCGTTAGCCCGAAAACTCGGCAGTGAAAGCCATATAATTCCCGTAATAGTCGGCCCTAATGACAAAACTGTAGAGTTATGTGAACATTTATATAATAACGGGTATTTTACCCTGCCTATAAGGCCGCCTACTGTGCCGGAAGGAACATCACGATTAAGATTATCTCTGACGACAGAAATTAATGAAAAGGATTTAGAAACTTTATGCAATATAATTGGCTCAATAAAAATGGAAATAAAAAACTTATAATATTTTTCTGCGGATGGAGTTTTGATGAAAACCCTTTCAAAACTCTTGATTGCGGTGAGTATGATGTCTTGATATTATATGATTATAAAAATAATGAACTCCCTTTGAAAATTCTGGAATATGAGGAATATTACCTTATTGCGTGGTCAATGGGTGTTTATATAGCGTATTTGTTACGTGATTTACTTCCGGCATTTGTTAAGAAAATTGCAATAAACGGAACCCCTTTTCCTATTGATAATGAGTGTGGAATCCCTCAAAGGACATTTGATTTGACGCTGAAATACGTAGATACCGGTCTTCAGGGTAAATTTCAAAGGAATCTTTTTAAAGAGGAAACCGATTATCAAAAATATTTAATTAATCCGGTTCTGCGGCAAATTCCGGATCAGGCCGCGGAACTTAAAGAATTAAAAGATTTTATTATAAATCATACTGTTTCATATCAGAAATTTTATGACCATGCTATAATCAGCAGTGCGGATAAAATTGTTCCAACAAAAAATCAGGTTAATTGTTGGAGCAAAATTGCCGGAATTATAATGCTGGATAGCGGGCATTTCCCTTTTTATAGTTTTGAATCATGGGATGATATTTTAAAATGCAGACAAACTCAAAATTAATTAAAAATCAATTCAAAAAAAGTCTTGATAAATACGAGCAGAATGCTGTTGTACAGGTACTTATGGCAGATAAACTGATTGAAAAGCTCCCGCGCAATTTTTACACCCGTGTGCTTGAGCTGGGCTGCGGCTCGGGAGTGCTGACAAAGCGATTAGTAAAAAATATATCTTATAATAAATATTATGCCAACGATATTGTCGAAAAATCGAAAATTTATATAGATACAATTTTAAAAGACTATATTTTTCTTGGTGGTAATGCGCAGCGTCTGCAAGTAAATGGAATTTTTGATTTGATAATTTCAAATGCAATGTTCCAGTGGTTTACAAATTTAGAGAAAGCTCTTGAATATTATAAAAACAAGTTAGCAAAAGGCGGAACTATTGCTTTCACGACTTTTGCGCCGGATAATTTTAAAGAAATTCGTGACTTGACCGGTCTGTCTCTGGAATATAAATCTCTTGAAGAAATCCGCGAAATTTCACAAAAATTTTTTGACGTAATTTATCTTGAAAACTTTGACTACACAATGACTTTTACTAATCCGTTGGAAATACTTGCTCATATGAAGAATACAGGTGTAAACGCACTCAGCACAAAACATTGGGGGCTGAAACACGTCAAAGAGTTTTGTGACAAATACAAGGAGATTTATCCTGATTTAACCTTAACATATTCTCCGGTAATAGTTGTTGGCGAATATAAGGACTAAAGCATTTTTGATAATTTTTTTACTTGTGTTTTTGAAAATGTCAGAAGTTCCACAGTAGATTTTTGTACTTTTGCGGGATTTTCCAGGTTAGTGCTTATAAAGTTAACAAGTTCTACTGCTTTATCAACAAGTTTATTCAAGCTTTTAAAGAAAGGTTTTTTGTATGAGAGAACTTTTCCGTTAGTGTCAATATTAAGTTCGGATTTCCCGATTTGAATTCTGGCTCCGCCTCCTGCTGCACGGGAATCTGTAAATGTTCCTTTTGGAGTTTTAAAGGAAGTTATAATAAAATTATCTTCGTTATTTCTTGTTGGAATCTTGTAAAAAAGCCATTTTAAATTATGTTTGTCAACAGTTTTTGTTGCAAATGCATTACGAATTACCGGTAAAATCTTCATACAACACCTTTCTCAAAATTACCAGTTAGTACGGGTTAAAATTAATTTTGCACTCTGGTCAAACATTTTATCCTTATACCATACACCCTTAAATGTACCATCAGGTTTATAAACATATTGTAAATCTTTTGATACAAAATAAATTGCTCCTGCTAGTCTTCCGTTTGAACGATACTGTTTGGAAAAATAAGGGTAATTAGGATAGTTTTCAGATATTTCGTCAACATATCTCATAGTTCCTAAACCATTATAATAGTAGATTCTTTCCGGATTATTTTTGTATTTAATAGCATACATATAAAGAAGATTTTTGTGATAAAAAGTACAAAATTCAGCATCTTCGGTTTCAGTGACATTATTTTTCATAAGAACATAATTCATTTTAAAATTTTTATCTTTTAAAAAATCGGCATATTTTGTCCTAAAAGCTTTGCGTGCATAATCAGTTTCTTCGTTTTCTACAAAAAGAATTTTTTGATATGTGCCGATTTGTTCATCACGCTGAATCTGGCTCATATTAACCCAGTCAAATTCAACACCTCCGGATAATACAGCTTGTTCAGCCAATGTAATATTACCAATTAATAAAATCCCAAGAATTATTAAAAACTTTTTCATAACACTCCTTTTCCTTTTGGAAAATATTGTATCATATTTTATTAATTAAGTAAATTTTTATTGAAAAATATAAAGAAATTATTTATAATTAATATATAACTAAAAGGAGGTACAAATGAAAAAGTCAGACATGGCGTGGATTTCGGGGGGGGGGGCAACGTAGAACCCTTGCAGGA
>DVIU01000183.1 GCA_018711035.1 Candidatus Scatousia excrementigallinarum | reverse complement strand
AAAACTTTTATAAGGAAATCAAAAAAATCAATTTTGATGTTATAATATCCTTATAGTCAATAATTAGTGGAGAGAATAAGATATGTGTGGAATTGTTGGATATATAGGTGATAAACCGGTTGCAGATATACTTCTTGATGGTTTAAAACAACTTGAATACAGAGGATATGATTCCTCAGGTATAGCTGTAAGATGTCCGGATAAAATTAAAGTATACAAAGCTGTTGGTAAATTGGAAAATTTGAGTGCGGAACTTATGCCTCACCGGACAGAAATAGCTGCCGCAACAGTTGGTATAGGCCATATTCGCTGGGCAACTCATGGTGCGCCTACTGTTTTAAATGCCCATCCGCATACTTGTAATTGCGGTAATCTCGTAATAGTTCATAACGGTATTATTGAAAATTATAAAGAATTAAGAGAAAAACTTTCAGCATTAGGCTGCGTTTTTAAGACGCAGACTGATACGGAAGTTGTTGCCCACCTTGTTGCAAGAAAATATGCAGAAACAAAAGATCTAACTGAAGCTGTAAGAATTGCAGTAAAAGAGATAGAGGGAGCCTATGCTCTTTGTGTTCTGCATAATGACGAGAAAGATAAACTTGTTGCAACAAAGAGAAACGCTCCTTTGCTTGTTGGTATCGGAGAAGGTGAATATTTTGTGGCCTCCGATGTTCCAGCTATCATAAAACATACTAAAAAAGCTATGTATTTGTCAGATAATCAGATTGTAACTCTGACAAAAAATTCCATGAAACTTATTGATGAAAACGGAATTGAACAGGCTCAAAAAATTGAGATACTTCCCTGGGAACCTGTTGCATTAAGTAAAATGGGATTTAAACATTTTATGCTTAAAGAAATCCATGAACAGCCTGATGTGATAAGAAATATTCTTGTCGGCAGGATGCATTCGTGCGATGAACCGGTTGTTTTAAATGAGGTTAATCTTACAAAAGAAACTCTTAAGAGTTTAAACAGAATACAAATTATTGCATGCGGAACATCTTTGCATGCAGCAATGATTGGTAAATACATTATTGAAAATTTCTGTGGAATCCCTGTAGATGTGGAAGCTTCAAGCGAATATATTTACAGAAAAACCGTTACAGATTCTCATACGCTTGTAATCGGTGTATCCCAATCCGGTGAAACGGCTGATACTTTGACGGCTATTAAACAATCAAAAGCAAAAGGGTCTCATATTTTAATTATTACAAACAGACCTGATTCTGCTATGGCCAGAGAAGCTGATAGTCTGCTTTCTGTTAATGCAGGAATTGAGGTTTCCGTTGCTGCAACAAAATCATATATAGCACAGCTTGTTTCGTTCTATCTTCTTGCAATGTATATGGCAGAAATTAAAGAAAGTCTTGCCGTATCAGATTTGAAAGCTCTCAAAATGGAATTAATGCAAATTCCTCAAAAAATTGAACAGATTCTTTCTCATAAAGAACAAATACAGCACTGCGCAAGAGTATATTCAAACACAAAAGACTTTATTTATATTGCAAGAGGTATTAATTTCCCTACAGCCCTTGAAGGTGCTCTTAAATTGAAAGAAATAAGTTATATCAATGCAACGGGCTATCCGGCAGGTGAATTAAAACATGGCCCTATTGCAATGCTTGATGATACAATGCCGGTACTTTCAATTCTTATGAAAGGTTCTGTCTACGAAAAATTGCTTTCTAACAGTGAAGAAGCAAAAGCTCGTGATGCACGCATGATTGCTCTTACAAATTCAAAAGACGAAAAGCTTAAAGATTTGTTTGAAAACATAATAGAAGTTCCGGAAGTTCAAGAATTATTATCGCCTATAATAGCAATGATTCCTTTGCAGCTTCTGGCATATTATATTGCAGAATTCCTCGGTAAAGATGTAGACCAGCCTAGAAATCTTGCTAAATCTGTTACTGTTGAATAAGAAAAAAACGAGCCTCTTAAGCTCGTTTTTTTTGACATGTTTTTGATAAAATAATTTTATGATAATTTCAGAAAATATAAAAATTAAAGCAAAAATGCCTCTTGATAATTTTAATATTGAAAATATCTTGATTGAAGAAAGAGGCCTAAAACCTTTGCGTTGGGCTGTTATTTTAGTTGAGGAACCGTATGTTACATTAAACGTCTCTTACGTTAAGGAAAGTTAATACATTATTTGATTTTATACCCTTTTAGTTGTAAACTGTTTCTTAATGATGTGGCCGGGTTGGAATTAAAAAACTTACCGGCCTGTACAAAAACAAATTAAGGAGAAATTGGAAATGACACCAAGAAACTTTTTATTTACTTCCGAGTCAGTAACGGAAGGACACCCTGACAAAGTATGCGATCAGATTTCTGATGCTATTTTGGATGAATTTTTGACAAAATACCCGCAGTCGCGTGTTGCTGCTGAAACTACTGTTACTACAGGCATGGCACTTGTTTGCGGTGAAATTACTTCTGATTGTTATGTTGACATCCCTTCAGTAGTAAGAAACACAATTAAAAATATCGGTTATGCCGGTAGTGAGGGCGGTGGTTTTGATTATAAAACCTGCGCTGTATTAACAAGTATTGATGAACAATCATGTGATATTGCAGGCGGTGTAAACAAAGCTTTTGAAACACGAAGCGATAATTCCGATACATCTGTTTCTGAAACCGAAAATATCGGAGCAGGTGACCAGGGTATTATGTTCGGTTACGCTTGTAACGAAACTCCGGAATTGATGCCTTTGCCGATTAGTTTGGCTCATAAATTGTCATACAGACTTGCTCAGGTTAGAAAACAGGGTCTTGTTGATTACTTGAGACCTGACGGCAAATCTCAGGTTACTGTTGAATATGTAGACGGTAAACCTTCAAGAATCCATACGGTATTGATTTCAACTCAGCACGACCCTGAAATCAACGGCGTATCAGATAATTCAAAAGTTCAGGAAATTATTAAAAATGATATTAAAAGATTAGTTATTGATGAAGTATTTGCTCATGAAGCAATTAAACTTGACAGTGAAACAAAAATTCTTGTTAACCCGTCAGGAAGATTTGTAGTGGGCGGCCCTCAAGGCGATGCCGGACTTACCGGACGTAAAATTATCGTTGATACATACGGCGGTTACTCACGTCACGGCGGCGGTGCTTTCTCGGGAAAAGATCCTACAAAAGTTGACAGATCTGCGGCTTATGCTTCACGCTGGGTTGCTAAAAATATCGTGGCTGCCGGTTTGGCTGAGAAATGCGAAATCGAATTGGCTTATGCTATCGGTGTTGCAGAACCTGTTTCTATTATGGTTGATACTTTTGGTACAGGTAAGATTTCAGATGATGAAATCTCGGCTCTTGTTTCGAAAAACTTTGACCTCAGACCTGCTGCAATTATTAAACAATTTGACTTGCGCGGATTGCCAGCTAAAAACGGCGGTAAATTCTACCAGCTTTTAGCTGCTTACGGTCACATGGGCAGAACCGACATTGATGTACCTTGGGAAAGAACTGAAAAAGCTGAAGCTTTAAAGTCTCA
Source organism: Candidatus Scatousia excrementigallinarum (assembly GCA_018711035.1). Lineage (GTDB taxonomy): Bacteria > Cyanobacteriota > Vampirovibrionia > Gastranaerophilales > Gastranaerophilaceae > Scatousia > Scatousia excrementigallinarum. The sequence goes on along the minus strand of DVIU01000183.1, from coordinate 5,111 downwards.
GGTTTGCAGCTTATGTTCTTGCTCTAAGTAAGCTGACAGTATAATTTAAAAGGAGAGTTTTTAACTCTCCTTTTTTATTCCTTATTATCAAAGTCAAATTCTATGTTTTGTTTTTGGTTTTTAATAAGGTATGCACTTATAAGTGCTGTAAGCGGCACACAAAGTAATATTGCAATACTTCCTATAACAGCGGAAGATATTTCCGTTGCGACCTGATTAAGATTAAAGAACTTTTGTAAATCAATATTGCTCGATAGTAATACAAGAGGCAATGCAGAGCCTAAATAAACCAGAATTAAGGTGTTTGACATTGTCCCTATAACATCTTTACCTATGTTCATTCCTGATTTAAAAAGCTGTCTTACCGAAAGTGAGCTGTCTGTTTCATAAATTTCATTTATCGCGCTTGCAATAGACACGCCGGTATCCATCAGGGCACCGAGCGCAGCAATAATCATTGACGCGGAAAGAAGCCCTTGAAAATCTAACTCTGGATGGGCAGAGTATAAAAACATACTTTCCTCTCCCGCAAAGCCTGTAAGATGTGCAAAGTAAATTGTAAGCAGAGACAGCCCTCCCGCAAATATAAGGCTCATAGAAGTTCCTATAATAGCGGACGAACTCTTTGAATTAAAGCCTCCGACAAGATAAATGGTTATTACGGTTGATAGTATTCCTACAAGAACAGCGGAAGCTATCGGGCAAAATCCGCTTAGAATCATCGGCATTAGCATGAAAAATATCAATGCTACGGTTGCAATTATCGATAAAAGACTATATACACCTTTTTTTCTTCCAATAGCAAGAAGAAGTAGTACAAAAAGCGCAGATATCCATAAAAGAGCAGAATCACGTTTTATATCTGCAATGAAAAAATCTACATCATCTGCATCAATAATTTCATCAGATTTTCTTTCTGCATGAAGAATCACTTTGTCACCTTTATTTAAATTTATATCGTAAGCAGGGTTTCCCGTAAGCATATTGTCAATTAATCGTTCTGTTCCTTTGTATTTTCCACTCAGGACTTTTACGAGTGCAACCTGTTTTACGCTGTTATCTCCCTGCTGAAGTCCGTCAACATCCTCATATTGAATACTTTCCACAATACCTGTTTCGGATGGCAGTTCTGTTTTATCTACAGCAAAAACCGGGCAAAGCAGACCTAAAATTAAAAATCCCGCAATGATAAAGTTTTTCATAATCATATCTCCTAATCCACTTTACTTTAGCACAAAAACAAGTTATAATAAATAATATATAAAAAAGGAGGAATGTATGAAAAATTTAGTTATAGCTAGACAAACGGGGGGGGGGGCAAACTGGATTCCTCTCTGCTAAAGGGTTTACGGGTAGTGTTGGATTGAGCGGGTTTACGCTCGCGGAAGTTTTGATTACACTGGGAATTATTGGCGTGGTAGCTGCGATGACACTGCCGGTATTAATTCACAAGTTGAATGATAGAGCAAATGTTTCTGGTATGAAAAAGGCATATTCTATTTTATCTCAGGCCACATTATCGGTTGCCGCAGAGAATCCGATTGACAGTTGGAATATGCAAACTGCTGATATAGAAGGTACAAAAGATGTTTTTGAACTTTATAAGCCATACTTTAAGGTAGTTAAAGATTGCGGTTGCGGCAAGCGAGCTCTTGGTTGTTGGTCTCCGTCTGCTACAAAGGCTTTAAATGGTAAAACATATTTTTACGGGCACCCAAATGGAATTGGTGATACTTATTGTGCAGCTCGCTTAGCTGATGGGATTAATATTTCATTTGATACTTGGACTGCATCATCTCTTGGTGTAAAAGAGTCTAATGAAGATGATACCGATGTGTATTTTTTCTATGTAGATGTAAACGGTGACAAAAGTCCAAATACTCTTGGGTTGGATGTGTTTCAATTTGTTGTTAAAAAGGGTAAACACGGAGTAATTCCTGCCGGATTGGCGAATAATTCCTCAATGTGCTCTAAATATGATACAACAAGCTATGCAGGGATAGATTGTGCCGCAAAGGTTTTGTATGAAGATAAAATTTCTTATTAAAAGAGGTTTTGCTGTTCGATTATATTTGTGTAGCCGAGATGTCTGTACGTTGCGGGGGTGACTTTTCTCCCGCGCGGCGTGCGCTGCAAGAGCCCTGCTTGTAACAGGAATGGTTCACAAACGTCTTCAAGTGTTCTCACGTCTTCACCAAGTGCCGCGGCAAGGGTTTCAATCCCGACAGGGCCGCCGTCGTATTTCTCAATAATCATTTTTAGTAAGCTTCTGTCTGTTGAATCAAGTCCGTAGCAGTCAATTTTTAAAGTATCAAGAGCTTGATTTGCAATTTCTTCATTAATCTTGCCGTCAGCTTTTACCAATGCATAATCGCTTACGCGTTTAATTAGTCTGTTTGCAATACGCGGTGTGCCTCTGGAACGTCTTGCAATCGCGAGCGCTCCGTCTGTGGTTATTTCTATTTCCAGTATTCCTGCCGTTCTTTTTATAACCTGTGATAATTCTTCTTCTGTATAAAATTCAAGGCGGTGAATTATACCAAAACGGTCTCTGAGCGGGCCGGACAGTTCACCTGCTTTTGTGGTTGCACCTATTAGTGTGAACTTTGGCAGAGGAACACGTAATGTTTTTACTGTCTGGCTTTTTCCGGTCGTCATATCGAGAAAAAAGTCTTCCATTGCAGGATATAGAATTTCTTCCGCAACTTTATTTAATCTGTGAATTTCGTCTATAAATAAAATTTCTCCGCCTTTTAAAGACATTAAAATTCCTATAATATCTCTCGGTCTTTCAAGGGCAGGAGCCGAAGTGATTTTAATTTCAACCCCCATTTGTTGAGCAATTACGCCTGCAAGAGTTGTTTTACCAAGCCCCGGAGGCCCGTAAAAAAGCAGGTGGTCAAGGGGTTTCTCTCGCTTTTTTGCAGCTTCAATGGTTATTTTTAATGTTTCTTTTAAAGCTGATTGGCCTATATATGTGTCAAAACTTTTCGGCCGGATAGAGTTTTCAAAATTTCTGTCGTAATCTATCTTCTCAGCCTTTGTATTCGGGTTTTTCTGATTGATATCAACCCGCTTTGGAAGCTTGTTATCGTCTGTAATTATACTCATTGTTTTTCCCTTATTTTTATGATAGCATAAAATTAAGTTGATGGATAGTTATTAAGAAGGAGAAGCTATGAAAGTATCCGAACGTTTGGAAAAAATCCCTCCGTATTTGTTTGCGGAAATTGACAGAAAGATTGCAGAAGCTAAAGCAAAAGGTATTGATATTATAAGCCTTGGAATCGGCGACCCTGATAAACCTACTTTACAACCGGTTGTTGAAGAAATGCATAGGGCTATTGACAATCCTAAAAATCATGACTATCCGCCTTATAACGGAACAGAAAAATTCAGAAAAGCTGCCTGCGAATGGATGAAGAACCGTTTCGGAGTGGAGCTTGACGCTGATAAAGAGATGTTGTGTAATATCGGTTCAAAAGAAGCAATTGCGCATGTTTTCTTTGCCTTTGTTGATAAAGGTGATTATACATTAGTTCCGGATCCGGGATATCCTGTATATCATAATGCTACAATTTTTGCCGGAGGAACTCCTTATCAAATGCCTTTGTTGGAAGAAAACGGATACTTGCCTGATTTTGATAAAATTCCCGAAGATATTGCAAAAAAATCTAAACTTATGTTTTTGAATTATCCTAACAACCCTACCGGTGCTGTTGCGGATTTGAAATTCTATAAAAAAGCCGTAGACTTCTGTAAAAAATATGACATTCTTTTATGTTCTGATATGGCTTACTCTGAAATGACATATGATGGTTATGTTGCGCCTTCCGTATTGCAGGTTGAAGGCGGTAAAGATGTTGCAATAGAGTTTTATTCACATTCGAAATCTTATAACATGACCGGCTGGCGTGTAGGGTTTGTATGCGGTAATGCCGATGCGGTCAAAGCTCTGGGTACTATTAAAAATAATATAGACAGCGGAACATTTAAAGCTATTCAAGACGCTGCTGCTGCTGCCTTTACTGTCGATAAAAAGTATATCGACGACCTGAATAAAATGTATCAGGAACGCCGTGATGCTGCTGAAAAAGGCTTTGCAGAACTCGGATGGAAGCTGAAACCTTCAAAGGCCACTTTTTATCTCTGGCTTCCGGTTCCTAAAGGAATGACATCTGAAGAATTCGTTACTGTAATGCTTGAAAAAGCTCACGTTGTTGTTCCGCCCGGAAACGGCTACGGATCTTACGGCGAAGGTTATTTCCGTGTTGCTCTGACTAAGGATGTTGATACAATCAAAGAATGTATAAGACGTATGAAAGAAGCCGGAATTTCTTATCAATAAAACTTATGGCGCCGCTGTGCGGCGCCTCATTATTAATAAGTGTAAAGATTTGTCACTAACGTATCGGTGTGGTATATTTAAGTTATGGAATGTCCAAAGTGCGGGTTAGAAATAGATGATAAGACGATTGTATGTCCGAACTGTAAAAAAGTTCTGAAAGTTGTCTGTCCTGTTTGTAAAACCATTAATAAAGGTAATACTTGTAAAAAATGCGGATATGTAATTATCGGTAAGTGTAATAAATGCGGAAAAATTAACCTTACCGGTGATAAAAAGTGTAAAAAATGCGGATTTAGTACTGAACAGAGCGTAATTCTTAATGAATCTAACACCGATAACTTTACGGCTTTGACTATTGAATTTCCGAACATGAGTGAAATGAAGGTTTTACTCGGTTCTGCAAAACTCTTAAATAAATTCAAAGCTAATCTTGATAAAATTATTGCAGATATCGCAAAAGAAGCGGGAGTTAGGCGTCAGCTAATTGGTAATACCTATATGATACGTTTTTATAAGGATTATACTTTTAACAGTACTGCTAACACTGCTATGAATACCGCCATTCAAATTTTGACGGAAATTACTAAAATGAATTACCGTCTGACTAATAAAAAGAATGCTTCTGTCAGATGTAATATGTTTTTGATGAAGCGTACCGTGCAGGATGACCCTTATGATATAAACTCCGGTTTTAATATCAGTATGGTTAACCAGAGTACGGATGAACGTTCTAAATTGATGAATTCTTTTCAGGTTATCGTCG